>JBKCMR010000027.1:0-1077 GCA_046300055.1 Bacteroidota bacterium | reverse complement strand
CCTAGTACTCAACAGATAAGCCCCCCCTCACCTACGCTTCCGATGACGAACAAGGTCGATTCCTCACTGGCAGGCAGCTGGGTCTTGGCCGGACTTCCACAATCCGCCACCCCTTTTGAAAAGTTATACCCCCGCCAACGACCAGTGATATTCATTCAGTCAGACTTACAACTGATTTCCGGATCTACCGGGTGCAACCGGTTCAGTGCCACGATCGCAACTATTGGCGATAAACTAACCTTTACCGATTTTACCAGCAGCACCCTCAAGTGTATCGGCGAGGCTGAACCAAACTTTCTAAAGGGATGGGAGGAGACAAAAAAATATCGCTTCCAAAACCCTGATGAGATGTTGTGGGGATCTGATTCGGTAGTCTGGATGGTGTTTTTGAGACGATGAGGTAAATATCCGGTATCTTAGACCATGTATGTTTCTTGTTAGATTATTTAAGCATGATCGCATCGCGGCGATCATCGTAAGCGCCCTATTGTTGGGTTTCATTTACCTGAATTACAAGTGGGGCTTTGTTGCCACCCCTCTACTTCAATATGGCATGTACAGCCAACCCGTACCGATCGAGGGCGAAAGAACTATTTATCGGATTTTGGATGCTGACGGGATCGATCAAATGCCACAATTGAACTTTTCTGAAAGAGATCAGCTCACACATTATTTGAATGGCATGTCCAATCTTTCGAACAATGATCATATTAGGTCGGTATTCATGCCTGTCTTATCAATGCTTCACATAGCCAACCCTCCGTCGAAATTTGGGGTTCAGGACAGCCTGCTCGAGAGATCAGGTAAATGGCTTGGTGAAAGAGTCCGTAATTGGATCAACGAAAATAACCGGGACAAAGTGATACGTTTTGAGCGATCCGCCTATGTATGGAACGGATCAAAATTGATCCCCTCTCAACCCAACAAATTGATATATGCCTATTTTCCGAAGAGATAAGGCGCTTGAAAAGATCCTCTCGGTCTATTTGATCTGCTTTCTGGGTTGGATCGGATGGGTTTATTCCTGCGAAGCATTCCTTAGTCAGGTTCAACCAACCCATATCCAAAATCGACTTG
>JBKCMR010000026.1:0-1094 GCA_046300055.1 Bacteroidota bacterium | reverse complement strand
TCGCAAATAATATGTCCAAAAAACAACCTCCAAAAGAGTTCTGGCCAAGGGTTTGGTGGACGACCAAGCGGGTGTTGTTATTTTTCTTTGTTTTTCATCTCACCTATGTAGTCGTCTTGCGTTGGGTTGATCCACCCATTACCATTACACAGTTGGTGAATTGGGTGCAAGGCAATGGGCTAAAACGAGATTATGTAGATCAATCTGAAATATCAGCACAGGCGATGCTGGCGGTGATGGCTTCGGAAGATCAACTTTTTTATCAGCACGCCGGTTTCGATTGGGAGCAGATCGAGTCGGCGATGAAGCACAATGAGCGAAAGCCGAATAAAATTCGTGGAGGCAGTACGATCAGTCAGCAAACCGCCAAGAATGTTTTCTTATGGCAGGGCCGAAGTTATTTTCGGAAAGCACTTGAATTCTATTTCACTTTTCTGATCGAATTATTCTGGGGGAAAGAGCGGATTTTAGAAGTCTATTTAAATGTGATCGAAATGGGGCGAGGCGTATTCGGTATTGAAGCGGCGGCTCGTCATTATTTCAACAAACCGGCCAGTCGGTTGACGCGCCAAGAAGCGTCGATGATCGCCGCTGTTCTACCCAGTCCTAAGCGATACAAGATCAAGCCGCTTTCCAATTATGTAGCCGGTCGGGCTCGTTTCATTCAACAACAGATGAGTTATCTCGCACCTGTGCCCGAGATCCAACGCTTGTTGCGTAGCGGTGCCAAAGGAACTTATTGAGTTAGGGTCAACCGGATCTTTCGACTATTATGTGTAGGTGGTAGTCCTGGAGCATTCAGTGCAAATATCACTACATATTCTCCGGCAGGTATTGGGTCGGCAAATGCCACATTAAAATTTATTCCCTCGCTCGACGGTGAGAATATGTTTTCATCGACCATCCAATCTTTCATCCACTTTCCTTTTTGAAATACACCAATACGTATGGATTCGATTTGGCCTCCTATTTCAGACATAGTTGATGGCTTGATTGATGATGGTGTGCGAAATTCTCCGGAAATACGGATTGTATCACCTGACCGAGCTTTAATCTCATGTTCATATTGTTCAAACCAATATTTAGATGTACCC
>JBKCMR010000025.1:0-25248 GCA_046300055.1 Bacteroidota bacterium | reverse complement strand
TTCACAACGTATTGCAGAGCTCTTCGATCACCTCCCGAAGGATTTCAGTGGTAAGGTCTGGGATGCCTGCGCGGCCAGTGGCGGTAAGTCAATGCTTTTGTATGATCGTTTTCGGGATATTGAATTGACTTGTACCGACATCCGTCCAGCCATCTTGAATAATCTGTCCAAACGTCTGGGAAGGGCAGGTGTGCCGGTCATGCGAATTCAGTTAGATGATCTGACGATGAAAAAAGATCGGTCTGCATTTGGCACATTCGACCTGGTGATGGCTGATGTTCCTTGTTCAGGCAGTGGTACCTGGGCTCGTACGCCTGAACAGCTGTCGAAATTCGAGGAGACTTCGCTAGATGGATTTGTGAAAAAGCAGCGGCAGATCCTTTCAAATCTGATACCTCAGATAAAACCGGGCGGCTTTCTGCTCTATTTAACTTGTTCTGTTTTTGATCTCGAAAACGACGCCCAGGTGAAATGGATTTGTGAGCAACAAGGCCTTGATCTAATTGCCGCTAAAGTTTTCAATGGATATGCCGAACGAGCAGATAGTATGTTCGGTGCCCTACTTCGCCGATCAGGGTAAATGCATCCAGTACAGAGTTTTCCGAATTTTCTTTCTGTCTGAAATTCGGATAAAGTATTGTCCCGCCGATAATCCAGCTACAGGGAGCAACAGCGTTTCTTTTCCAATTCTTTTATTGAACGAAATAAGCTTGATCTGTTTCCCCTCACCGTTAAGGATTTCGATGCGAAGCGGTCCTATCGGCTGATCACTTTCCATGATCAGATAAGTTGTCGATTGAATTGAAGGATTGGGAGCAATCAATACAGTTAGGGATGCTGCGGGGTTATTATTAATCCCTGTAGCGAAACAGTTACTGGCTAAGTTTAGTATTGCCGTATCTATGTAAATGGCTGTGAAGCTTGAAGAGGCCGTATCGATTATTTGTCGGATCCGATATTGGATGGTTCCGGCATTTACATTGGAGAGTGTTTGTTGAAACTGATAGGATTGGTTCGTTAGGATCGAGCCGAGTTTTGCGGCCACGTCAGCGATCTTGGAGAAATTGGTTTCACCGGGTGATTTTCGTTCGATCTCATATCGCATCGCTGCGATGTCTTTGCTGTTCCATTGCAACGTTGCTGAACAGTTATTTACAGAGGCCGTGCTGGTAGCATATTGCGTCAATAATTTTCCAAATGCCTGTTTGAGATTGGGGGTTCCGTATCCGGTGCGGTCATCCGGGTTTATGTAACGGTTGCTGGATTCACGCAAGACCTGAATGATCCGCATGTTATTGTATTCGGGAAATCCCTGCCAGAGGCAGGCTGCCAGTCCGGCCATATTCGGACAGGCAAATGAAGTTCCGCTTCCGGTGACTACTGTATTTCCGGTTCCTTGAATGAGTGCAGAAACGCCGACCGAGGCAACATCCGGTTTGATCTGTCCGTCTGAACTCGGACCATAACTCGAGAATCCGCCAACGTCACCACTCGCATTTACGGCCCCTACACATAGAACACTGTCAGCATCTGCGGGTGTGATGATGTATTTCCAGGCATTGCCCCCTTCGTTGCCGGCGGAGTTTGCGATCAATAACCCTTTTTTAGCACCTATATCGGCTCCGATCGCGGAAATGCTTGTGTTTCCTTCCATCTGAGCATAGGTGTAGTTGAACGTTGGGTTGTCAAAATCATAATATCCGACAGAGGAAGAGATTAAGTCGGCGCCGGTACTGTCTGCACGTTCCGCGCCACAGACCCAGTTGAATTCCTCAATGGGAAATTCAGAAGACACGTCTTCTGTTCGGAATAAATGGAAGGATGCTTTAGGTGCTTTACCGATGAATTGTCCGGGTATATTGGCGGCGATAGTGGAGAGGCATTGCATACCATGGGGATGGTCTTCGGATACGCTGCTGTTTCGTGAAACGAAATCCCAGGTGCTCAATACTTGTCCGTTCGCATTGATGCTGTCGAATGATTTTAAGCTGGTGTAATTAAAAAAACCACCATCTAACATCGCGATCTGCATGCCTTGTCCGCGTAGGCCGATATTATGTAAAAATTCTCCTTGGTGGAGGCGGATCTCACTTAGGGAACCGGCTCCGTAGTTGAAGTGATCCGATTGTATACGGAGTGGAGAAGATTCAATAGGGGTGGTGGACTCGGTTTCGAATTTTTGTCTGCCTACAGGCTGTTGTGTCCGCGCGGCCAGTCCGTCTACCGATCGAACAAAGGATATAGCATTCAGTGTACTGATTGCAGTTGGGTCGCTGGTCTGAATGCAAATCGCATTTAGCCATTTGGAGCTGTTTAGGATGGTTAGGTTGGGAATCGAACTGATCTGTGTGAGTTGTTGACTGCTTACCGGCAGATCAAGACTGTCTAGTGGAATACCGTATCTGTTTCGGCGGTCAATTGCCCGCGGAGAAAGAAATGCGCTGGGGTTGGAAAGGGAGAAAGTAGAGCCGCCTTTATGTTTCAGTCTGACGATGTATCGAGTGATCTGTCCGGATACTTGAAGATGTAGGCTGCTGCCGGCAAGAAATAAAAATATCAGACGCAGCGTTTGTTGCATTGCTCGATCAATTTCGGTCGATCATCCATTGTGTAATACCGAAACCAACCTTATAGGGACCACCGGAGCCCCCGGTATTGGGTTGATGCTCCCAAAGTTCATGTTGGCGATAGACGAGGCCGATGTTTTTGGAAAACTTCTCGACAGACCTGGAAAGTGAAGCATATACATTCTGGTTAACGATCGGAACATTAAACGCTTCGTCAACGGCTTCTATGGAGAGCACATTGTTGTAGGTGTTTCCTCGGTAGGTGAACGAAATTGGGTCGCCATCGATCCGGAAATCCCAATCGGCCATTGCATCGTCGTTGCTGAAATTGTACAGTGGTTCGTAGGGGTCGGTGGGTAGAAAACGATTTCCTTTCCAGAGGAATTCAGCGCGTATGGGTTGGAGTAGTTTGATGACACGACGATTATCCTCTATCACTTCCAGTTGATCGTTCAAGGAGGTGATGTAGTAGGTGCCGTCTGGTTGCCAGGGGTTGGTGCCGGTGGAGTCACTGATGTAACGGATGATTCGGTAAGAGGGTCTTCCCATGCCATCGGTGAATTGGGCGTCCACCACATGTTTCATCTGGTATTTATGGATCTCAATGTTGCGTCCGAAGTTGGTGAAGACAAGGGAATCGACCCGATAGGTGATGTATTTTCCGATGCTGAGGGGGGCGTAGTCGGAGATACTGGCAAAACTCAATGTCTCCTTTTCATCCGTACAGGAGGAGAGTCCTGCCGAAAGACAAATGAAAACAAGAAAGTAAACGACTACGTTTTTCATGAGGTGGTCGATCAGGATACTAAGTTACAGATTGTGGTAGAATCCGCTTCTAGAGGTTGTCCATTCGTTGAATGATACCGCCGCCAATGACATCATCTCCTTCGTAGAAAACGGCACTCTGCCCGGGCGCTATTCCTTTCACGGCCTTATAAAAACGAACGCCTACGGATGCCGGTTGGGCTGATAAGACGGAGAGTGCGCCTGCGTCTTTATAGCGGATCTTGGTGGTAACTTCCAGTCCATCAGAGGCTTCTTCGTATTTGATCCAGTTTAATTTGGCAACATTCATTTCGCTGGCGTCGAGATCAGACTCATCCCCAAGCGTGACCGTATTATTTTCCGGATCGATGTGGGTGACAAATACAGGTTTGCCCAGTGCAATGAGTCCTTTCCGTTGTCCGATCGTATAGAATGGATAGCCTTGATGTTCACCCAACACTTTTCCATTTTTATCGATGAAGTGTCCCCCATTTACACGTGCTTCGAGTCCGTCTACATTGCGCTTGAGGAACCCGCGGTAATCGTTGTCGGGCACAAAACAGATCTCGTAGCTTTCATGTTTTTTGGCGAGTTCCGGATAACCGAAATCATATGCCATTTGTCGGATTTCGGTTTTTTTGTAAGGGCCCAATGGAAGTAAGGTTCTGCTCAGTAGATCCTGTTGGAGACCCCACAGTACATAGCTCTGATCTTTGTTCCCATCTACAGCCTTACTGATGCCATATCGCCCGTTCTCATGTTGTTTGATCTTAGCATAATGGCCGGTGGCTATAAAATCGCAGCCCAATGCATCGGCGCGTTTCAGGAGCGCTCTCCATTTGATATGGGTGTTGCAGAGTACACAAGGATTCGGAGTTCGTCCGGCGAGGTATTCCTCCACAAAATTTTCGATCACAAAATCGCCGAATTCATCTCGAATGTCTAAAATGTAATGGGCAAATCCATGCTCTACGGCGGCTTGTCGCGCGTCGTTGAAGGAGTCGAGGTTGCAGCAGCCAGTTTCTTTTTTGCTGCCACCGCTGGCGGCATAATCCCAAGTTTTCATGGTGATTCCCACCACTTCATACCCTTGGGCATGCAGCATGAGGGCGGTGACCGTGCTGTCGATCCCTCCACTCATGGCGACCAGAACTTTTCCTTGTTTACTCATCGTAAGCTGTGCAAAACGCACGCCAAAGATACGATCGGAATGCCCTTGAATTGGCTAACTTACGCACCTCAATCTGCTATATGAAATCGATCATTTTACGACTATTGTTCTGTTTATTCGGGTCAGGTTTGATGGCCCAGGACCTCAGTTATTATTTGCCAGCAGGGGTTACCTATGATCCGGCTGTACCCAAACCCGCGCAGGTGATCTATCATGAAGTGGGGCAGTGGCATGTGACCCACGATCGGCTTTTACTTTATATGCAAACCTTAGCGAAAGCAGTTCCGCAGCGGATTCAGCTAGTCAACATGGGACTGAGTTACGAAGACAGACCGCAAGTCCTGCTTATTATCACCTCGCCTCGCAATCACGCCCGTCTCTCCGAGATCCGAGAGCAACACGTTCAGTTGACTGACCCTGCGCGTTCGGCTTCCTTGGATATCAAGTCGATGCCGGCTGTTCTATGGATCGGCCATTCCATCCATGGTAACGAGCCCAGTGGTTCCAATGCTTCTTTGCTGACGGCCTACCACTTGGCCGCTGCTCAAGGCGCAGCCATCGATAAGTTGTTGGATAGTACGGTGATCTTATTAGATCCTTCTTTCAATCCCGACGGGTTACAACGTTTCTCTACCTGGGCCAATCAACATAAGAGTAAAAATCTGGTATCGGATCCAAATGCGCGGGAGTACAACGAAGTATGGCCTGGCGGACGATTCAATCATTATTGGTTCGATCTGAACAGAGATTGGTTGCCGGCTCAACACGTAGAGAGTCAGAATCGCTTACGTTGGTTTCATCTATGGAAACCTAATGTGCTGACCGATCATCACGAGCAGGGTAGTGATGCCAGTTTCTTTTTTCAGCCGGGTGTTCCTTCGCGAGTAAATCCGTTGACGCCTTCGCAAAATCAGGAGATTACTAGCCGATTGGCCACCTATCATGCAGATGCACTTAACCGAATTGGTTCTTTGTATTTCACCAAAGAGAATTACGATGATTTCTATTACGGCAAAGGGTCTACCTATCCTGATATCAACGGATCGGTAGGTATTCTGTTTGAACAAGCTTCGTCACGTGGTCATGGTCAACAGACCGCCAACGGATTACTTACTTTTCCTTTCACCATCCGAAATCAATTTGTGACGACACTCTCTACGCTGGAGGGCTCGATGCGTTTGCGAGTGGAGCTGTTGGACTATCAGCGACGTTTTTACCAAGAGGCATCTGCTCGTGCGGCTGCTAATCCGGTCAAGTCTTACGTATTTGGCGATCCCACTGATCCGGTTCGCGTGCAGCGATTTTTAGAGATGTTGGAGCGGCATCAGATTGAGGTGCGATCATTGGCCGATAATAAGGCCTGTCCCGATTTTTCAATGCGGTCTTCCTATGTAGTTAGCCTCAATCAGCCACAGCACACATTGATCCGTACCATCTTTGAAAAGAATCGCACCTATCGCGACAGCTTGTTCTATGACATTACATCCTGGACCATGCCATTGGCCTTTGGCATCCCATATGCAGAATTGAGTGTGGTGCCTACGACCAATGAGATGAGGATGCCGGTACTGCCCGGGTTAATCGAAGGCGGTCGATCTGAATATGCTTATTTGATCCGGTGGACTGACCTGCAGGCGCCTGCAGCACTCAATGAATTGTTGCAGTCAGGGCATCTGGTCAAAGCGGCACTCGCACCATTTAAAATCCGTGTGCAGGATTCGGACAGAAGTTATGAGGCCGGAACAATCCTGATACCTGTTCAATTGCAATCAACAGCTTCTGTTGATTTGTACGACCGATTGAATGCGTTGGTTAAAAAGTACGGCATCTCATGTCAGGCCGTGCAAACAGGGCTCTCTCTTTCCGGGTCGGACCTGGGCAGCAGCCGTTTCGTAACCTTGAACCGTCCATCGGTTGCCCTGATCGCCGGTCCGGGTGTTAATGCCACCGATGCGGGCGAAGTATGGCATCTGTTGGATCAGCGAATGGATTTCAGACTGACGTTATTAGAGCCGTCACAATTCAATCGGGTGGATGTCAGCAAATACAATACGATTTTGATGGTCGGAGGTAGTTATACGGAATTGAATAAAGACAAGCTGCGCAGCTGGGTGCAATCCGGCGGAACCTTGGTGCTGACGGAGGAAGCGATCAATTGGGCTCAGCAACAAGGTATCTCCGACGTAAAGTTGAAACGAGCTAAATCCGGTATCGATAGCTCCAAATGGCTTTCGTATGGTAAACGCGATCAGTTAGATGGCGCGCAGCAAATGCGGGGTGCCATCGTGGAGGCAACTTATGATGCAAGCCACCCATTGGCATTCGGCTATACACAACCCACTGTCAGTTTATTCAAGGCAAACAAGGTTTACCTCGACCGCAGCCGCAATCCGTTTGCAACACCTTTCGTATATACACCCACCCCATTACAAAGCGGTTGGATGAGTGCCGAGAATCTGGAAGCAACCAAGGGAGCAGCAGCTGTTGTAGTCAATGCACTGGGGCAGGGAAGAGTGGTCAACATCGCTGACAACCCCAATCTTCGGGCCTATTGGCTGGGGGGTGCCAAGCTATACATGAATGCTATTTTCTTTGGGAAACTCATCGACTCGAGCAGTGCTCGTACCGAGGAGTGACGCAACCGCCTGCGTAGAAAAACAGTATATTCGTCATCCAATTTAATTACGAACTAAAACAGAGTACTATGATCAAAATGCAAGTCATCGGCAACCTCGGAAAGGACTGTGTCGTTAACACGGTGAATGGAAAGAATGTGATCAATTTCACGGTTGCTCACACAGAGAAATTTCGGGACAGTCAGGGCAATCAGCAGGAAAAAACCATCTGGGTAGATTGTGCCTATTGGACAGACAGAACCGCTTTATCTCAATACCTGACCAAAGGAAAGCAGGTCTATGTGGAGGGGCAACCAGAAGCTCGCTCTTTTCAACGTAACGACGGCACACCCGGCGCTTCCTTGTCGCTCCGTGTACGAGATGTGCAGTTGTTGGGTGGGCGTAGCGAGCAAGCTGCAGGTGGTGGCGCAGGATATTCATCTGCTGCACCCATGGGGGCAGGTCCGGCTCCCTCCGGAAATGATCAGATGGATGATCTTCCATTCTGATCCTACGCGAATAAAATCTCAAGCCTCCTTCTGGAGGCTTTTTTATTTGTGCCTCGATGCTTCTTCTATCGGGTTATTTTTGCAACATGAATGCCCATTGTGTTTCTTACGAGCAATTGACTGATTATACGCGAGCCATCTTTTTGCGTATCGGCTGCCCAGTCGAGGATGCCATGCTGGCGACCCGGGCGTTATTGTCTGCTGATCTGAGGGGTATCGATTCACACGGTGTGGCTCGGTTAAGTGGTTATGTTCGGCTATGGGAGGCGGGTCGAGTCAATGCGCAGCCCAACATCAGGGTGATCCATGAAACGCCTTCGACAGCTGTAGTGGATGGGGACAGCGGCTTAGGCTTGGTTGTAGCCGCCAAGGCGATGCAGATCGCGATCGAAAAAGCAAAGCAGGTAGGCACGGGTTGGGTAAGTGTTCAGAATTCGAATCATTTCGGGATCGCTGCCTTTCATGCCATGCAGGCGTTGCAAGAGAATATGATTGGTTGGGCGATGACAAATGCCAGTCCGCTGGTGGCACCCACCTTTTCGAAAGACCGCTTGCTGGGAACCAATCCGATCTGTGTTGCCGCACCGGCAGGGGAAGAGCCGCCCTTTGTAGCTGATCTGGCTACAACCACAGCTGCCAATGGTAAGTTGGAGATTCTGCAACGCAAGCAACAGGATACGCCCACCGGTTGGGTACAGGATAAAGAGGGAAACCCAACACATGACCCTAATATCTTAAAACAGGGAGGCGCTTTGTTGCCTTTGGGTGGCGATCGGGAACACGGATCGCATAAGGGATATGCGTTAGGTGCGATCGTCGATCTTTTTTCAGCCTTGTTAAGTGGAGCCAATTATGCTCCCTGGGTTCCGCCTTTTCCGGCGTATGTGCCGATGCCTGCACAACAGCCGGGAAAGGGTATCGGTCATTTTTTAGGTGCGATGCGGGTAGATGCTTTCCGTCCCGTTGATGAATACAAGTCGCATATGGATCATTGGATCCGCGGCTTTCGTTCAGCTACTCCTATTGATGAGGCGCAGCCGGTGTTAGTGCCCGGCGATCCGGAGCGGGAAGCGGAAGCGGATCGCATGGCAACGGGTATCCCGTTGATGAATTCGGTTGTGGATGACCTGAATGCATTGTCGCAACGTTTGGGTGTGCCGAGTTTAGGTTAGTTGATGCCGGGTTGATTCCCGTATTATATTTGCGTGCTTGCCCCAAAAGTATCAGTTATGAAAATCATGAAATTTGGCGGCACCAGTGTGGGTCGCCCGGAACGGATGCATCGTGTTGCGGAGTTGGTTATCGCTCAGCAAGAGCCTGTATTGCTAGTTTTGTCGGCACTTTCCGGCACCACCAATGCGTTGGTCGCCATTGGGGAAAGTCTTTCGATCGGGGAAAAAGAAGAGGCCAGGGATCGAATCGCGGTGTTACAACAGCATTATCATGATTTCGTGCGTGGTTTGCTTCAGCAGGATAACAATTTGCTCGAGGCAGATCAGATCCTGTCGGAGCATTTTGGTTTGTTGGGGATGATCTGTCAGGTTTCTTACAGTGAAGCGCTGAATCGTGATATTTTGGCTCAAGGGGAGTTTTTGTCTACCAAACTTTTCTGTGTTTACCTGAAGGAAAAGGGGGTCGATCATGTTTTCTTGAACGCATTGGATTTCATGTGCATTGATGAAAATGATGAGCCGCGCTTGGATGAGATTCACCATCGGCTTAGTCCATTACTCAATACGGGAGTCGGAAAACTTTTTGTCACGCAGGGATATATCTGTCGCAATGCGAAAGGGGAGGTTGATAATCTGAAGAGAGGGGGCAGTGATTATACCGCTTCGTTGTTGGCGGCGGCGGTTAGCGCATCCGTTTGTGAGATCTGGACAGATATCGATGGCATGCACAATAATGATCCGCGTGTGGTCGATCGGACTCGTCCGGTAGAGCAGCTGAGTTTCGAAGAAGCCGCAGAGCTGGCGTATTTCGGGGCAAAAATCCTGCATCCTGCCTCGATCTGGCCTGCACAGCAGGCGCATGTTCCGGTCAAGCTGCTCAATACCATGCAACCGGATGCATTGGGTACCTTGATCGTGGATGAGGCACGAGGAGGTGGCGTCAAAGCCATTGCTGCCAAAGACAATATCTGGGCCATTCGGATCAAGAGCAGTCGCATGTTGTTGGCTTATGGATTTCTGAGAAAAGTATTCGAAGTGTTTGAAAAGTACCGCACGCCGATCGATATGGTCACCACCTCGGAGGTAGCGGTATCATTGACCATCGATTCGGACCAATATCTGGAGGAGATCTTGAAAGAATTGAGTTACTTCAGCTCCGTTGAAGTGGATACCGATCAAACCATCGTGTCGATTGTCGGGCAGGGTATTGCCAAAGAAAACGGCTTGTTGCAGAAATTATTCCAAGCCATTGGAGAAATACCTGTTCGTATGGTCAGCCATGGTGGAAGTCCGCACAACGTATCCCTGTTGGTGGATGCTTCACGGAAGAAGGAATTACTCCAACAATTGAATCAAGGCTTATTCGGCCTCTAAAAAAATAACCCCGGAAATTCCGGGGTTATTTTTTTAGATCACCAGCATCGCGTCTCCATAGCTGAAGAATCGATACTTGTCCTTGATGGCTTTTTTGTATGCTTCCATGGTGAGTTCATAACCGGCGAACGCACAGGTCATGATCAGCAGGCTTGTTTTCGGCAGGTGAAAATTGGTTACCAGTGCATCGGCGATGTTGAAATCGTGGGGCGGGTGAATGAATGTATTGGTCCATCCCTCCGATGGTTTCAGTAGTTTTTGCGCCGTGAAGGAAGATTCCATTGCGCGCATGGTGGTAGTACCGATCGAGCAGATACGATGACCGTATTCTTTGGCTCGATTGACTACACTGCAAGCAGCCTCATCGATGTGATAGTATTCTGCATCCATCTTGTGTTTGCTCAGATCCTCTACTTCGATCGGACGGAAGGTGCCTAATCCGGTGTGCAGTGTTACTTCGGAAAAACGGATTCCTTTGATCTCAAGTCGCTTGATCAGTTCGCGGCTGAAATGCAGTCCGGCGGTGGGTGCCGCAACAGCTCCTTCATGCTTGGCGTATACCGTTTGGTAGCGCTCTTTATCTTCTTCGTCGGGTTTACGCTTGATGTATTTGGGCAGCGGGGTCTCTCCGAGTTTTTCCAATTGGGCGCGGAAGGATTCTTCCGAATCTTCCCAGAGAAAACGGATGGTGCGTCCGCGGCTGGTCGTATTGTCGATGACTTCGGCAACCAGGTCTTCATTGTCGCCAAAATAAAGTTTATTGCCGACGCGGATCTTACGGGCAGGGTCCACGATCACGTCCCACAAACGATTGGGGCGATTCAGTTCGCGCAACAGAAACACTTCGATCTTGGCACCGGTTTTCTCCTTGCGTCCGTACATACGGGCGGGGAATACCTTAGTGTTGTTGACAACGAAGCAATCTCGGTCATCGAAATACTCGAGTATGTCTCGAAAATGTTTGTTTTCGATCACACCGGTATGACGGTGCACGACCATCAGGCGAGCGTCTTCGCGCTTTTTGGTTGGAGACTGGGCGATCAGGTTCAAGGGAAGGTCGAACCGGAATTGGGATAATTTCATGGTTTGAGCGTTGATGCGACTTCACGACACCTCACGGGCAAACGTCCGGTCCAAGATCCTGCCGGCCTTACGGCGCCGGTGGGGTCTTCGTGAAAGAAAAGTGTGCGAAATTAAGCTTTTCGGCTGACTTCTGTCACCTTTTAGGCAACTGATTTTAGTTGGGTAAGCGGGGGCGCAGATACGCCCTGGGAAGCAAGGTCGACCTCAAGGTTGCACGACCCGAATGGATAGTCCTTTGGCTGGGGTAGGATAATAAGCCATGCACTGCGCGCAGTTCTGTGACGGAGCCGATTCGATCTGGAAGTAGAAGCTGTCGCCTGCCTTCAGTGTTGACGGGAAATCACAGGGATTGTTCAACCGGAAGGCGTTCGTGTAGGTGAGATTAGTGGTTGGGTCGGTCCATTGGGGTTCAACCCAGTTGCTGTCGAGTCCGCCGCTCGTCACACTCAATGTGTAATTGGAACAGATGCCGGTTACTTCCAGACGCCCTTGGTAGACGGGGCCTGTTTCTGTTTTTCGGCAACCTATGACATTGCAGAGCCAGAAGGCAAGTAGTAGAATGGCGGCTGGCATATTCAGAATTTAAGGTGACGTACGGTTTGTCCGCCGTTGATAAGCTGTTTGAGTGAATCGATTCCGATCTTAAGATGATTCTCTACGTATTGGGCGGTGATCTGTTTATCGCTCTCTTCGGTCTTCACGCCTTCCGGGATCATGGGTTGGTCGCTGACCAACAGAAGTGCTCCTGTCGGGATCTTATTGAAAAAGCCGACTGTGAAGATGGTTGCGGTTTCCATATCGATCGCCATGGCACGGATCTTTTGGAGGTATTCTTTGAAGGGTTCATCGTGTTCCCATACGCGTCGGTTTGTTGTATACACGGTTCCAGTCCAATAATCCACTTCGTAGTCTCGAATCGTTGTGGATACCGCTTTTTGCAGGGCGAATGCCGGTAGGGCCGGTACTTCGGGAGGGAAATAATCATTGGAGGTTCCTTCCCCGCGGATGGCGGCGATGGGTAGTATCAGATCACCCAGTTTGTTTCGTTTTTTGAGTCCCCCGCATTTGCCCAGAAACAATACCGCATCCGGCTGAATGGCTGTAAGCAGATCCATGATGGTGGCAGCGGTGGGAGAGCCCATGCCGAAATTGATCAGGGTGATGTTTTCGGCTGTTACGCATTGCATGGGGCGGTCTGCGCCTACAATGGGAACCTTATGCCAGTCGGAGAAAAGATTGAGGTAATGGCTGAAGTTGGTCAGCAAGATGTACTTGCCGAATTTGTCCAGGGATTGGCCGGTATACCGGGGTAACCAGTTGTTTACGATCTCTTCTTTAGACTTCATGTCACCGAAATTAATCAATTAGTTTTGAAGCATGCTCAGCCTTTCCTCTGATCTCCCTGCTCCCGACATGCGTCTCTATCAGGGGCGTGAGGAAATATTCGATCCATGCAGACGTAAGTGGGTGGCGCTGACACCTGAAGAATGGGTCAGACAACGATTGATCCAACACTTCACCATCGAGCTACTTATTCCCTCGTCTTTGATCTCTGTCGAGAAAGAAATCGAATTGAACGGACTGCGAAAGCGATACGATCTGTTGATCTTTGATCGTGATGGTATGCCATGGCTCATGGCTGAATGCAAATCAGCTGATATCCCTCTCGGGACAACTGTGATGGAGCAGCTGCTTCGATATCACATTCGTATTCCTACCACCTATCTTGTCATCAGCAACGGGGTGGAAACGCGTTGTTGGCAGAAGTCAACAGACGGACTCACTGAATCTACCTCCTGGCCATTTTCCGGTAAATAACATTTTATTTTCCGTTTTTTCACTTGGATTCGCGCCCTGCTCAAGACTATTTTGCCACCATAAAAATAGTCCTATGCAAAAAAGCATCTACTTGTTTGGGGTGATCTTCCTGGCAGCCTGTCAAAAGATCGTACCACCGGTTACTCCAAAACCTGACTCTTTATTGTCAACCGAACAGATCAATCAGCGGATCAATAAACAATTGGGAACTACTGGTCGGGCAGAATGGACTAACTGGAATGCAGAGGACTTGTGGTCGGTGATCGCACAGTCTGATTCATTGGTGGCAGTTGGTTATCAACCGGCCGGATTCACGGGGTACGATAAATGGCTTACAGATGTCAACTTGAATCATTTTAATTGGAGAAACGCAAAGGAACAGGTGATACGCATGGCGCTTTCAAATGGAGCCATGATCATCAGGGAATGGCGCGAAGAGATTTTGCCGGTACTGTTGTTTCGTCTGCCAAACAGAGCTGCATTGCAGCGATTAAGGAATGCTCCTCAGGTTCGATATGTGGAGCCGATGGGCTATGATCGTAATCTTTTGAATTTGCAACAGGAGTCGGGTAGTGGTTGTGGGAGTAATACGCCTACTTGGGATATTCGATCAGGTGTTCACTACTCAACGATTGCACCGGCAACGAAACAATCTTGGAATTATCCCGGACATGGTATTCCCGGTGCCTGGAACCGAACGTCGGGCAAAGGAATAAAAGTGTTTGTGATCGATACGGGTTGTTCCTGGGGGCAGGACAATCTGGGTGTTTCATTTAATTCCGGCGCTTCATTCGGTCGAAGTTTGGAGCGGATCGTGACCTTGCCACAAAACAGTTTTTTAGGCCTTCCGATCGGTTCAGCTGAAACCTCACATGATGCGTGTGGGCATGGAACATCCATGGCTGGCGTAGTGGCCGCGCCTCGGAGTACAGACGGGAATGCTGTTGGGATCGCTTACAACTGTGATCTTATTTCCTGCCGAGCGGCATCGGATGTGTTTCTGGATGAATCAAGGGAGTTGAAAGGAGTCGTGGATGCCTTTACCAATGCGGCCAATCGGTCCGATGTACGAATCATCAGTATGAGTATGGGAAGGATCACTAGCAGCAGCTACCTGACGGATGCGATCCGTTATGCTTACGGTAAGGGTAAACTAATCTTTTGTGCCGCGGGCACATCAACAAATTGGACTTCCGGCTGGAGCGGTGTGATCTTTCCGGCTTCTTTACCGGAGGTGCAAGCAGTTACAGGGGTTAAAGATCTTTCTGCGCTGACGGCCTGCGATGTCTGTCACAAAGGGCCTGAGGTGGATTTTGTGGTTACCATGGAGAGAAGTGCTGATGGCATGCATCCGTTGTCGTTGGCTGATACAGGGGACTGGCCATCCACCGTCGGAGGGTCATCAGTGGCTACGGCCAGCATGGCAGGTATGGCTGCTCTTACGTGGTCAAGATACCCCAGGTTAACGCGCGATCAGATGATCATTCGTTTGCAGCTATACAGTAGTCAGTATCCATACCGATCAGCTTCTTTTGGTTGGGGCAGGCTGAATGCAGATCGGGCTACATGGTAAAACGAAAAGGGATAATGGTCGATTTTGGTGCCCGTCGGTTATTGGTTGAATTACTAATTTTAAACAAATAGCTGATCTGTTCACAAATTTGATCGGGTCGAACAAACCATACTTTATATCTATATCTTGAAATATGCATCCACGTAAAGAAAACTTGCTGAATGAACTTCGTCACCACACCTGGGTTACCATTCGACCTTCCTCCATTCATGGTAACGGTGTATTTGCCTTACGCAAAATTCCAAAAGGATGCAGGGAGATGTTTTCCGAAGGGCTAGGTGAATTTATTCCGATTGAAAGATCTGAGATCGATGCATTGCCTGAGCATAGTCGCGTATTGGTAGAAACCTATTGTCTATTTGACGAGACTCATTATTGGGTCCCGGAATACGGATTTAAGGTCATGGATGTATCTGTTTATCTCAATCATTCTGCTGTGCCTAACATTATCTCCATCAAGGATGGTGAAAATTTTGAAACACTGCGCGATATAGAAGTCGGTGAAGAATTGTTAATCGATTACGGGACGCTGGTTGAAAGTGAAGAATAATTTCATCAAACAAGAAACACAATTAAATAAAAAAAGGGGCAATGCCCCTTTTTACTATCAGTAAGCGTATTCGTTATGGGAAGATGCCCAATTCAGCATAGCTGGTTCCTACCTTGTTGATGGCAACTACATAGGCGGCAGTACGCATATCGGGGATGGTGGGGTTGGCTTTCCAGGTGTTCATGATCTCGTGTGTGGCGGTGATCATGGTTTCTTCCAGTCCGCTGTAGACGAGATCTACTTCATCTGGTCCGTGCAGGATGGATTCGCGTTCAGACTGGCTGACTTTTTTCCCGGAGAGTTCTTCGATCTGTCCCAGGATGTGGGCATTTTGATTTTCAGTGAAACGTTTTTCCAATCGGCCGTAGCGTACATGGCTCAGGTTTTTCAACCACTCGAAGTAGGATACAGTAACTCCACCGGCATTCAGGTACATGTCGGGGATCACAATGGTTCCTTTTTGAGTCAGGATCTCATCGGCTTCGGGGGTGAGGGGACCATTCGCCGCCTCGCCGATCAGTTTTGCCTTGATGCGCGGCGCATTGTTTCCATCGATCACATTTTCCAATGCAGCGGGGATCAGGATATCACATTCTTTTTCCAGGGCATCAGAACTTTTTTCAAAATTCTTGGCACCTGGGAAGTTCAGGATCGAGCCGGTTGATTTTCGGTGTTGAAAAACGGCATCTACATCCAGTCCGGCATCGGATTCGATGGCACCTTCATATTCGGCCAGGGCAACGATCTTGGCACCGGCTTGTTGGAAGAATTTGGCGGAGTGATAGCCGACATTTCCTAGTCCCTGAACAACCACTCGCTTGCCTTCCAGTCCGGTGGAGAGCCCTAGTTTTTGCATGATATCGGACATGTTACATACCTCACGTACACCATAGAAGACGCCCAATCCGGTAGCTTCTCTTCTGCCGCGCACACCGCCTTGGGTGATCGGTTTGCCGGTCACACAGCCGGCGGCATCGATCTCACCTGGATGCATGGCTGTATAGGTGTCAAGGATCCAAGCCATTTCACGTTCGCCTGTTCCGTAATCAGGTGCCGGTACGTCTGTGCCGGGTCCGATGAAGTTCTTCTTGATCAATTCGGCCGTATAGCGACGTGTGATCTTCTCCAATTCGTAGGTTGAATATTTCTTTGGGTTGATCTTGATGCCTCCTTTACCTCCACCGAAGGGGACGTTCACGATCGCACATTTGTAGGTCATCAATGCAGCCAGTGCCATGACTTCATCCTGGTTCACTTCGGCAGCAAAACGGATCCCTCCTTTGCAGGGTGTTTTATGGTGGGAGTGTTGAACGCGGTAGGCTTCGATCACTTCGATGTTGCCATCGTCAAGTTTTACGGGGAAACGCATCTGGTAAACGGCATTACATTCCTTGATCTGTGCCAAAATTCCTTTATCCCAAGAAGTGAATGCAGCAGCTTTGTCGAAACTGCGTTCGACGGCGCCAAAAAAACTGTACGGTTTGTGAGACATGCTGATTAATTTATAGTTGAGCAATCGGTAGAGACGTAAGAGTGGGTCAGGATCGTTTTTCTAATTTTCCGATCTTTTTATCAAGGCGATATAGGTACAACGTGATACCCGACAGGATGGTCAGCATCACGCCGATGACCACATAGATGCGGCCATCACTTCGCATCAGTTCAGCCATGGACACGGCCGGTTTCGCGGCGGATTGCAACAGCTGTATGGAGGAGGTATGTAACCAGTTCATGGGTTGTATTGTTTTTCTTTCAGTAATTCAGTTCGTATCCGAAGCGTGGCGATCCAAACCCCGAGCAGAGTCCAGCCAATAACCGCCGGGTAGAACACGATGCGCATGCCGGAACTGATATCGTTCTTAACATCCAGCGCCGGGTTGCCATCCTGGCCGGGATGTAAACTTTCCAATACGCGCGGCAGGATCCAGATCGCGGGGAACAGGATCACATAGGCAAAAATGTTGTAGACGGCGCTGATGCGGGCGCGACGATCGATGTCCGGGATCGAATCGCGCAGTACCAGGTAAGCAAAATAGACAAGTAAAGAAATCGCCGCACCGATCAGTTTGGGATCGCGGGCAATGGTACTGAAGGATTCTGCGAACGGGATATTCGGATCGGCCCAGGTGTAAGCCGCCCACAAGGCACCAGTGGCATAACCGAGGAGCCCATAAAGCATGCCGACTCCCGCAAAATGACGGCTGGCCAGATCATGTCTTCGATCCATTTTTCGGAGATACAGGATGGCTTGAACGACCGAAACCGTGAAGAGTATCATCATTCCGAACCACATGCATACATGGAAGTACAGGTTGCGGATCGTTTCTTGAAGCAGGGGTAGTTTAGGAACCGGCCCCAGCAAACCGGCTATGATGGTATAAGCCAAGAGGATGATTCCGGAAATTTTCCACCAGTGACGGTGCATGTAACGTGGTGCTTGGCTCATGAAAGATGTCCTAATAGACGTCCTGCAAAATTAAGGTGACCCGGTCATCCTCGTCAGAGGGGGAGGTGAATAATTTTTTATTCTTTCCAAATGAAAGGAAAGAGGATCGTGGATAAAATCACGACCAGGGCATCCAGTCCGATCAACAAGGCCACAGGTATGAGGTCGAAAGCTGAATGATCAGTGAATTGTGTAGTAGAAATTTGCTGTAGCAAGATCAGTTGGGGCAAAATGAGCGGAAATCCCAGGATCGCGAGAATGGCTGCGTTCTGCTGCGCTTTGGCGGCAATGGCAGCCAGAAAACTGAATACCAGACTTAAGCTAATTCCGCCTAACAGGACGATACCGAAAAATCGGATCGGATCGAGAAAAGGGGCACCTAAAAATAATCTGAACAAAACGAGGCTGATCAGGCTCATCAATCCCATCAGGATCGTATTAAAAAGTAATTTGGCCAATACAATCGTGATGGGGTGGGCAAGCGTGAAATAATAAAGCCAGCGCCCCCGACTTTCTTGTAAAAATCCTTTTGCCACGGCATTGGTGCAAATGAATAACTGGATCATCCAAAAAAGTCCGTTCCAAACCCTTGGCTCTGGAGCATCCATCGATAAATACAATACAAACAAGGTAGATAGGGCATAGAGGAGTATGCCGTAAAAGCTATACTGTTGGCGGATTTCCAACAGTAAATCCTTTTTAAAGAGTGTCCAAATGGCTTGCATAGGTTGCTGGATGTTTACTTTTCGTAGCAACTCCGGCATCTGGGCTCATACGAATCCTTTGCTCCCAGCAGTACCTGTGCGTCATCAACCACTTTTCTGTACGAATAATTCGCAAGGTGGCCGCATTGCATACAAATGGCATGCAGTTTTGTTACGAAATCTGCTATTGCGAGCAGGTTTGGCATTTGACCGAAGGGGTTACCCAGGTAATCCATATCCAGTCCGGCGATGATCACCCGAATGCCTTTTTTGGCTAGCTCCTCACACACCTCCGGGAGCTCAGCATCAAAAAATTGTGCTTCATCGATACCGATGACTTCAGCGGTGCCTGCCAGTTCGAGGATCCTGCGGGAGTGCTCAACCGGTTTGGAGTCGATGGCATTGGTGTCGTGCGATACAATCTGTTGTTTATCGTACCGGGTGTCGAGCGCCGGCTTGAAGATGGCCGCCTGTTGGTTGGCGATCTTTACGCGTTTGAGTCGCCGGATCAATTCTTCCGTCTTTCCGCTGAACATGGAACCGCAGATCACTTCAATACTACCTCTGCGCTGGCCACTCGTATTTGGTTCGATGAACATGTGAATTAGTTTTTGTTATTTTACCACCAACAAAGCGCTCAAAAATAGCGAATGGAACGATTCAGGCTGCTGGTACAAGAACTCAATCGGCAATTGCAGGGGGAAGTAAGCCCGGAGCAGTTAAGGCAAACGATCGCCTTATTGAATCTGGAGCTGGAGCGCGCGTTCGATTCTCCCAACAGAAATCTCGGCACCGCGAAAGTTGCAGTGGTTCTACCCGTAACACCCTTGCCGATGTCAACCGATTCAACGCAAAGCTCCTTTCTGGAGACCGACTCGAACAATCCCATAGAGGTTGAAAAGAAAGCTACTGCACCCAAGCCAAGACCGAAACCCAAATCCGCCCCATTGGTGTTGTTCGATGAAGAGTTTCAAGTAGAACCGTTGGAGCCGATTCAGCCAGTATCCGCACCCGCCGCCTTTGATGTGATGGAAGAAGTGCCCACTCTATACATGCACAGGGGAATTGAATTGAATGAGCAGTTGCTGGCCGAAGTACCTTCCTTGAATGATCAGCTGAAGTCACCTTCGGTAGACAGGTTGGATACGCTTCGTGAGGGACCGATCACGGATCTGCGTAAGGCCATTGGGGTCAACGAGCGTTTTCAATTTGTACGTGAGCTGTTTCGCAACGATGAAGCGATGTATGAACGAAGCATCAAAACCATTAACCAGTTTCAGATTTTTCCGGAAGCCGATTTTTGGATAAACCGCGAATTAAAAACTAAACTGGGTTGGCCTATTGATCATCCCTTAGTCAGGCAGTTCGATCAGTTGGTGAGGAGACGGTTTTCCTGAATGTAAGCCAAGATCCGCTGGACCGCTCCTGTGCGTTTCCGAACATATTCTCCTGCGTTCCTGCCCATATCAATTGCCAGCGACTCATCCTGATCCCATTCGGCCAGGAGCTTCTGCAAGGCCTCAGCAGCGTTATCAATCGGTAAAGAGATGGATCCGTTGGCAGCGGAGAGCTCTAAGGCTTCTCTGTATTTTTCGATACGCGGACCGGTAATCACGGGCCGGCCAAAAACGGCCGCTTCCAAGACGTTGTGAACTCCTCCCGCATTGAATCCGCCCCCTACAAAATTGACCCATCCAAACCGGTATAGTTTTGCTAATAGACCGATCCTGTCAACAATCAACACATCCGATTCAAATCGGTTATCCTGTAGTATTTCTGAATATTTCTGTGCGCCTGGGAATAGTTTGAAGAGGCTATCAATATGAGCAGAAGATAGTTCGTGCGGCACGACGATCAATCGGATACCGGTTGAATGTGTCCAGGGCCGAACCGATGCCCAGAGCTGTTCATCTGCCGGCCAACTGCTTCCGACAATGATCGATCGGCTGTTGGGCGGGAACAATTCGGATCCCTCTATTTTATTATTTGAGGCAGCGATCTCCACCACGCGGTCGAATCGAGTATCGCCGGCTACTTCCACATTGGAGCTGATATCAACGTCATGCAGCAACCGCTGTGATGGATCGTCCTGAACGAAAATGTGATCGAACCGGGACAGCATTTTTCGTGGCAATTTTCCATACCAACGGAAAAAAGACATCTCGGGTCTGAAATAGGCAGAGATCAGCAGTAGCGGGATGTTTCTATAGTGCAACTTCTTCAGGTAATAAAACCAGAATTCGTATTTAACAAAGATCACCAGTTTCGGATCTACGAATTCAATGAATCGTTTGGCGGTTCGCGGACCGTCCATTGGTAAGTATTCAACGAAATCAGCACCAGAATAGTTTTTTTGATGTTCAAATCCGGAGGGAGAGAAAAAGGTCAGCAGGATTTTGTAGTGGGGATATTGCTTTCGAATGGACTCCAATACGGGTCGCCCTTGTTCAAACTCTCCCAACGACGCGCAATGCATCCAAACAAGGGGGGCGTTTCCTTGTATTCGCTCCAGTCGTTTGAAAATATCTTTTCTGCCTTTTACCCAGGCTTGGGCCTTTGGGTGAAAGGGCGCAGCCAATCCCAGTAGAACAGGATAAATCCAACAGAACAAGCGATAAAAAAGAAGGCTCAAGGAAAACAAATTCGGGTTCTCAACAAATGTACTCCAATGCCTCTTACCCCACCGAATTCGGTTATTTTTGTCCGACTTCAATTCTACCTATGCGACCCATTCAAATGGTTGACACCCGCAGTCAGTATCACCGGATCCGATCCGAGGTTGACCAGGCCGTTCTGGACGTACTGGAAAGCTCGGCCTTCATCGGAGGCAAACCGGTTCAGGCCTTTTCTGAGGAATTGGCTGCTTATCTGAAAGTGGCGCATGTGATCCCTTGTGCGAACGGTACGGATGCACTCCAGATCGCCATGATGGCGTTGGGGCTTCAACCAGGCGATGAAGTGATCACGCCTTCTTTTACCTATATCGCAACAACCGAGGTGATTGCCTTACTTCGTTTAACACCCGTATTTGTGGAGGTAGATCCCCAAACATTCTGTATCGATCCTACTTCCATCCGAGCCGCCATTACGCCACGTACAAAGGCCATTGTGCCTGTTCATCTGTACGGTCATGCCGCCCCGATGGAGGAGATCTTGCAAATTGCCCGCGAACATGATCTTTTTGTGATCGAGGATAATGCCCAGGCCATCGGTTGCGATTATCAGTTTTCTGATGGTCGTGTTGCCAAGACTGGCACCATGGGTCATATCGGCTGTACTTCTTTTTATCCCTCAAAAAATTTAGGCGCCTATGGCGATGGGGGGGCGATATTCACAAACGATACTGAATTAGCCGAGAAGTTGCGAATGATCGCTAACCACGGACAGCGGAAAAGATATTACCATGAGATCGTTGGGTGTAACAGTCGTTTGGATTCCATTCAGGCAGCCATTCTCCGGATCAAACTGCGTGAATTGGATGGCTACAACCAGGCTCGTCAAGCTGTAGCTGACCAATACGACAAAGCTTTTGCTGGTCATCTCCAGCTAACTACGCCATTCAGGGCATCTTATTCCAAACATGTGTTTCATCAATACACGTTGAAGTTGGCAAAAGGTGTCGATCGGGATGGGATGGTAAATTTTTTGTCAGATCGTGGTATTCCTTCCATGATTTATTATCCCGTACCTGGTCATCGACAAGATATGTTCGCTTCATTCGGGTCTGCTTCCCTGAACTTGCCTGTCACCGATGCTCTCACCGAGGCGGTGATTTCCCTGCCGATCCACACGGAAATGGAGGCCGATCAATTGACATACATCATCGAATCTGTTTTAGCTTATTTGAATTAATATGATTTACGAACAACTTCTTCGTAAAGAGAAAAAGCTGGCTCTGATCGGACTTGGTTATGTGGGTTTGCCGATCGCTTTAGCATTTGCACGTAGGATCTCCGTAATCGGTTTTGACATCAATGCCCAGCGCGTTGAGTTAATGAAGCAGGGGGTCGATCCAAGCAATGAACTGGAGCGGTCCGAGTTTGAGGGTTGTGATATTGAATTCACCGACTCGTTGGAGGTTTTGAAGCAGGCTAGTTTTTATATCGTTGCGGTGCCTACGCCGGTCGATGAATACAATGTGCCGGATCTGACACCGGTGCAGCGTGCATCGGAGACCGTGGGAAAAGTGTTGAAGAAAGGGGATTATGTAGTTTTTGAGTCGACTGTTTATCCCGGATGCACGGAGGAAGATTGTCTGCCTATCATGGAGAAAATCTCTGGTCTCAAGATGGGAATTGATTTCAAGTTGGGATATTCTCCGGAAAGAATCAATCCGGGTGACAAAGAACATACCCTTGCCCGCATCATCAAGGTAGTCTCCGGCTCTGATGCTGAGTCGCTGGACCAGATCGCAAAAACCTATGAATTGGTGGTGGATGCAGGGGTGCATCGCGCCTCTAGCATCAAAGTGGCGGAGGCAGCCAAGATTATTGAGAACACACAACGCGATCTGAACATTGCCTTGATGAATGAACTATCGATCATATTCGATCGGATCGGGATCAATACCTATGAGGTATTGGAAGCGGCGGGTACCAAGTGGAATTTTCTGAAATTCCAACCCGGTTTAGTCGGCGGACATTGCATCGGTGTGGATCCTTATTACCTGACGCACAAGGCCAAGGAGTTGGGATATCATTCAGAGGTGATCCTGGCCGGCCGGAATATAAATGACAGCATGGGCAGGTATGTTGCCAATAAAGTAGTTCAGCATATCATCCGCCATATCGGTGACCCAAGGCAGGCCCGCGTACTAGTGAAGGGCGCCACCTTCAAAGAGGACGTTAGTGATATACGAAATTCAAAAGTGTGTGATGTGATCAACGGGCTGAAGGAGTTTTTCCTTCAGGTGGATGTTGTCGATCCGCATGCCGATTCAGCGGAATTGATGCACGAATATGGATTTGGCTTGACAGAAGAGGTGGGCCGTGAATATGATGCCGTGATCATACCCGTTCCCCACAAGGCCTACCGAGGATTGGATGATGCCTATTTTGCCTCTATTACCAAGCCGCATGCGATGATCGCGGACCTGAAGGGGATATATCGAAACCGAATTAAGAGTCGAAATTATTGGAGTTTATAATGCAGATCGAAACCACATCTATTGAAGGATTATTCATTTTAACACCTCGGGTGTTTGAGGATGCACGGGGTTATTTTTTTGAGTCTTACAACGAATCAGTCTTTATCGAAAAAGGTATTTCTTGCCGCTGGCTGCAGGATAATCAATCGTCTTCGTCTAGAGGTGTGATCCGTGGTTTACATTTTCAAGCACCACCTTTTGCACAGGCTAAACTTATCCGTGTGTTGCAAGGCGTGATCCTGGATGTGGCCGTTGACATACGAAAAGGATCGCCAACCTATGGTAAGCACATAGCAATCGAATTATCGGCCGAGAACAAAAAACAGTTTTTGATCCCCCCGGGTTTTGCACATGGTTTTTCTGTGCTCTCTGAGCGGGCGGAGGTGCTCTATAAATGTGATGGCTTTTATAATAAGTCTGCTGAGGGCGGATTATACTTTGGCGACCCTGCTTTGGGGATCAATTGGATGATTTCTGAATCGGAGGCTATCATTTCAGAAAAGGATCAGGTACTGCCGCTGCTGACCGATTTAACATCACCCTTCTAATCGAATGAAAAAGCTAACGATAGCTGTTACCGGTTCGCAGGGTCAATTGGGTCGTTCGATCCATGAACTTGCAGTTGACTATCCGGAATTTCAGTTCGTGTTTTTATCACGATCCGATATGCCGATTCATCATTTTGAGCTGGTGCGTAATTTTTTGGCGGGGATCAAGCCGGATGTGGTGATTAACGCAGCGGCCTATACAGCGGTGGATCGGGCAGAACAAGAGAAAGACCTGGCCTATCAAGTGAACGGGGAATCAGTTGGGGTATTGGCGGCCTGGTGTGCTGGCCATGGGGCTCGGTTTATTCATGTTTCAACGGATTATGTGTTTGACGGGGAGTCTGACAAGCCTTATGTGGAGACGGATGCTACGGGGCCTCAATCCGTATATGGGGCTTCTAAACTGGAAGGGGAGAAGCAGGCGTTTCAATTTTGTCCGAACAGCATCGTCATTCGGACTTCCTGGGTGTTTGCCCCGTTCGGTAAGAATTTTGTTCGCACGATGTTGGGACTCCTCCAAGAGAAGGAATCGATCCGTGTGGTGAACGATCAAATAGGTTCACCAACATATGCTCCAGACTTAGCCAGGGCCATACTCGATATTTTGCGATCCGGAAAATGGGTTGCTGGCATTTATCATTTCAGCAATGCGGGCAGGATCAGCTGGTTTGATTTCGCAATTGAGATCCGAGCGCAGATCGGGGCGACTTGCAAGGTCGAAGCTATACCGACATCTGATTATCCTACGCCTGCGAAGCGTCCACGCTTTTCTTTACTGAATACTGATAAAATCAGCGAGGTATTTGGATTGAAGCCTCGGGATTGGAAGGAGGCGTTGCGGGCGTGTTTAGCGAAGCTTCTTTGATCAATTATTACCTGATCATACCAATCCATGAATTCTACACAAAATTCATAGGTCAGAAAAAAATGGCTGTCTTGGAGAGCAGGGCCAGGGCAATGATGCTGAAGAAATGAAATCCGATGTAAATGTAATCGCGGCGTCTCAAGGGGCAGGTGTTGAGGTAGGGATCATTTGGCGAAAAAAGTAGAACGACCAGCGGATGCTGGTCGTTCTAAGTTGACCCATAAGGATTCGAACCTTAACAGACAGAACCAAAATCTGTAGTGCTACCGTTACACCATGGGTCAATCCGAAGAGGTTGCAAAAATAGTGTGGAGCGATGTTTCTCCCAAACATTTTCGGAAG
>JBKCMR010000024.1:0-1594 GCA_046300055.1 Bacteroidota bacterium | reverse complement strand
ATGCCAAGCAGCGCGACCTAGCAACCAACGCTTGGGTCAACCTGACTGATGCAGCAAGCACTACACCGCAGGACATGCCCTTCCAAATTGATTATTCCGGTGGTCCTTGCGCTGGAACTCCAGTACCAGGTAATACACTTTCTACATTATCAACTGCTTGTGCCGGAACGAACTTCTCCTTGTCTTTACAGAACTGTATCCCAGGTACAGGGGTGACATACCAGTGGCAATCTGCTGCCTCAGCAACCGGTCCTTGGACAGACATCCCCGGTGCGACTAGCTCCACTTTGCTGCGCAACCACACCGCAACTACCTTCTATCGTTGTAACGTGACTTGTTCCGGTAAGTCCGGCAGCTCTACTCCGTTGCAAGTTGCCCTGACGCCTGCATCGGCTTGTTATTGTGTGCCAGCGAATTCTGATTGTACGGATGATGATATGATCACTCGTGTACGTTTGAGCACGCTTGATAACAGCTCCACCTGCTCTGCAAACGGATATGCCAACTATACTACAACGGTTGCGGCTCCGACTGTTTTCTCTGGCGCAGGAAACCCGATCACGGTTAACACACCAACCGTTTGGTCTGAGAATGTCAGTGTATGGATCGACTATAACCAAAACGGTCAGTTCGATGCAGCTGAATACACGAACGTTGGTAGCAATGCCGGTAACGGAGGAAACATCACCAACACGATCAATATTCCTGCTACAGCTTTGACCGGCGTTACTCGGATGCGTGTTCGTGTTCGATTCGGTACTGGAGCGCTTACCTCTGGTCAGGCATGTACCGGATATGCTTATGGTGAAACCGAAGATTATAATGTAAATATCCAGCCTTGTGTAACAGGGGTGTTCACTACGCAACCTGCCAGCACCAGCATCACCTGCGGCAACAACGCTACATTCAGTGTTGCAGAAACAGGATCATTCCTGACCTATACTTGGCAGTATCGCACCACCGCCACCGGCACCTGGATCGATGTGACCAACGGTGGAGTGTTCAGCGGTGCTACTACATCCACGCTCACTTTGACCAACGTGCCTGGCACATTCAGTGGATATCAATTCCGCGCATTGATGCGTGGCGGTTGTACAGCTGTTGATTTCAGCAACCCTGCAACACTTACGGTCAATGCGATTGTTCCTGTAGTGAATCCAGCTTCAGCAACTATTTGTGCGGGAAGCATTCAGACATTAAGTCTGACCAACTCGGTCTCTTCACCGACAACCGGTGTTTGGGCTGCTTCTGCCGGTCTTCCGCTCTCCATTCCTGATAACACAGCGGTTGGTACCACCAGCACAGTTGCTGTTTCCGGTATCCCTGCTGGTTCCCTGGTAACGAACATTGCCGTTCGCTTCAGCATGACGCACACCTGGGTAGGCGACGTGGTCATGAACCTCCGCGCACCAAATGGTCAGGTCCTCAACCTGGTCGGTTTGTTGGATAACGGACAAGGTTTGAACAACACCGCCAACTTTGTGAACACCGTAATCGATTCAACCGCAACTACCCCAATGAGCGGAGCGCCTGCACCACGTACGGGTCGTTTCCGTGCTGATCGTTATGCTGTATCAACTGCATTCAACCCGAT
>JBKCMR010000023.1:0-1021 GCA_046300055.1 Bacteroidota bacterium | reverse complement strand
CGCCGGCATGCTGCAACGCATCGATGAACATACCATCGTTGGTTACCGATACAGCACCGGCTGGGCCAAGGGACAAAAAGTATATTTCGCGGCTCGATTCTCGCAACCGATCCAGCGTCATCTTTTCATAGATGATTCCGCACATACGGAAACAAAAGCATTCGGTCCTCTCGCTAAAATGCTGTTGCACTTCAATCAATCAAGTACCCTTCACGTACAAGTCGCCATCAGTTCAGTGAGTCCGGATAAAGCATTGCAGGAGCTGAACCATCCTGAACGCCCTACTTCATTTGATGCGGTCAGAAAAACAGCTGAAGCCAAATGGGAGAACGAACTACAAAAGATCAAGATCGATACACGGGATAAATCATTCGCTACCCGATTTTATACTGCGCTCTACCGTACTTGTCTCGCGCCGGTGATCCACAGCGATCGCGATAAAGAATATCAGACCTGGAACAACAAGATCAACCGATTCGAGAAAGGCGAAGCCAAATACACCATCTTCTCTCAATGGGATGTGTTTCGCGCGCTTTCTCCGCTGTTCACGATCACACAGACAAATCGGATACCTGACCTGATCAATAGTCTGCTGCAGCGCTATGAAGACGATGGCTTGCTTCCTGTATGGGACATCAGCACCTGGGAAGCCAATACCATGACGGGCTATCACAGTATTCCCATCATTGCGGATGCAATCCTGAAAGAGATCAACGGATTCAACTACGAGAAAGCCTATCAAGCCATGCGCGCCTCTGCCTTTCAAAAACAACGAGGCACACCAGCTTATATCGAATACGGATATGTTCCGCAGGATAAACACGGCTGGAGCGTAACCATGACACTGGAATATGCGTTCGATGACTGGTGTATCGCACAAGTAGCAAAAAAATTAGGAAAGACGGAGGACTACTCGCTGTTCATGAAACGAGCCGGCAGTTATGCAAAACTGTTCGATGCAATAACCGGATTCATGCGGGCACGACAGTCGGACGGACGCGTCATCGAACCGTTCGACCCC
>JBKCMR010000022.1:0-1056 GCA_046300055.1 Bacteroidota bacterium | reverse complement strand
GACTTCTTGGGTGTTTGCTCCGTTCGGAAAGAATTTTGTTCGCACGATGTTGGGACTCCTCCAAGAGAAAGATTCGATTCGTGTGGTGAACGATCAAATAGGTTCACCAACGTATGCTCCAGACCTGGCCAGGGTCATACTCGATATTTTGCGATCCGGTAAATGGGTTTCTGGCATTTATCATTATAGCAATGTTGGCCGGATCAGCTGGTTTGATTTCGCAAGCGAGATCCGAGCGCAGATCGGGTCGACTTGCAAGGTCGAAGCCATACCGACATCTGATTATCCCACGCCGGCGAAGCGTCCACGATTCTCCTTGCTGAATACTGATAAAATCAGCGAAGTATTTGGATTGAAGTCTCGGGATTGGAAAGAGGCCTTGCGGGAGTGTTTAGCGAAGCTCGGTTGATCAATGATTACCAGGCTGGTCCTCTGATTCATAGAGAAAGAACCAATTAAGCTGAATCAGCATCATCGAAATCAGCAGCATTTCTACAAAGGTCCAATAATTCGAGGAGGGGAGTGTTATCCACACGTAAATCAGTCCGCAGATCAAATTCGCCAGCAGGATAAAAAAATAGGTTTTGTCCATGAACCGATTCATGGGGAGCCAGCCGAGTAAAATAGAACGCAACCATTGTAACGGATAGCTTACGATGAGCAGAACGCCCATTAGCGATAGAGAGGTGAGGGCGATGATGAAAAACTTGGTGACTGGTTTTCCTTGGTCGGACCAATCCATGAATTCTACACAAAACTCATTGGTCAGAAAAAAAATGGCTGTATTGGTGAGCAGGGCCAGCGCAATGATGCTGAAGAAATGAAATCCGATGTAAATGTAATCGCGGCGTCTCAAGGGGCAGGGGTTGGGTTAGGGATCATTTGGCAAAAAAAGTAGAACGACCGGCGGGTGCCGGTCGTTCTAAGTTGACCCATAAGGATTCGAACCTTAACAGACAGAACCAAAATCTGTAGTGCTACCGTTACACCATGGGTCAATCCGAAGAGGTTGCAAAAATAGTGTGGAGCGATGTTTCTCCCAAACATTTTCGGAAG
>JBKCMR010000021.1:0-1985 GCA_046300055.1 Bacteroidota bacterium | reverse complement strand
ATTCTGGAAGATCAGATCTTTCCAATCCGTATTGAACACATTCAGGTTATCGGCGGGAGAAGTCCGATAACGGTCGATGTCTGCCTGAGAGAACTGAGCAGCGCCTCCGGCATTCGTACGAAACTCATTGAAGAGGATCATGTGATCCACAGAAGAGATCAGCTCCGGAAAATTCGTGGGCGTTTGTTTACTCACGAAACTGTTGAACGACACCGAGGTTTTTCCGGCTGCACCGCGTTTGGTTTTGATGAGGATGACACCATTGGTACCACGTACCCCGTATACAGCTGTTGAAGCTGCATCTTTCAAGACGGTGATGCTCTCGATCACGTTCGGGTCAACATCATTCATGCTGACACCCTCTACTCCATCAACAATGATCAGCGGCGCGCTGCTATTGGTGATGGAACCGACACCGCGGATATTGATCGAACCACCATCTGCACCAGGCTGACCGGATCCTTGTTGGATCACAACACCGGGCGCAAATCCCTGCAACGCCATACTGGTAGAGGCAAGCGGACGCTTGATCAACTCGGCTCCTTTGACAGTTGTGACCGCACTGGTCACATTGCCTTTACGCTGCGAGCCATAACCTACCACAACAACCTCACCCAGGTCGCCGTTGGCAGCAGCTAGTACAACATCCAGGCGAGATCCTTTCACTTCCATCTCCTGTGTGGTAAAACCAACAGAAGAAAAAAGAAGTCGGTCGCCGATAGACGCAGCAATGGAATAATTACCGGCCGCGTTGGTGATCACGCCGCCCGATTTCCCTTTCACGCCTACAGATACTCCCTCAATTCCTTTTCCCGCAGCATCGGATACCGTTCCGACAATACGGGTGGATTGAGCGAATGCCTGCCCCAGCATGCACAGGAGGAAGCAGCTCAAAATGGTTAATTGTCTCATAATCGATCGATTTTGAATGGTTGAATTTTTATGGTGATTTAAAATTTCCCTGATGATCAACAGCCCTCGAGCGGAACGGATCTACGAGCCGATCGAGCACAACGGCTAACTCCACCCTGCGGATCGAACGCTCGGCATTCCAAGAGCCAAACCCGGCGTCTGTAAAAAGACTTTGTAATTGTGCATCACTGAAAGACCCTTTCTGAAATCGATCCAAGATCCAGAACAGGTCATTCCCTCGGATCGATCCGGCTTTTTTATGCCCGGACATATTCCCGATATATTGTTGCAGTGCAGGCATCAACTCTTCCCATTGCACAATCGAATCGGCATCGAACCAGGTGCGGTTGGCCCAACCCGATGGCTGCAATCGTCCACGTATCAAACCCGTAGCACCGATGCGTTGTACAGAAACAAAATGAGGATGAGCCGGTGTGATATCTGCATACGGCATTAGATATGCCTTCGCATCAATTAAAGATTGCTGAATCTCCCGTACCGGGATCTCAGCAGCATGGCGGTTTGATAAAGCAGCCTTCGCCGCGAGCATTCCGGCTGCTTGTCCGGTCAACAGCACACAAGGCTGTAAACGCGTGGTACCATTCACCACATTACTAACGCTGATCGATTTCTCTGCCGCGATGATACCCAGGTGTTTTGCGGGGATCAACGATCCGAGCGGAACATTGAATGAAGGAACCGGATAGAATCCCAGGTGTTGCGGCGCATTCGGATTTTTCCGATGATGATGATCGATCGGATAATCGCCTACCGAAATACCGGTGCGATACAGTGGTTCTTCATGACGGAAGGGACGAGCAATATGCTGGATCTTGAAACGAGTCAACCCTTGCATCCGGCGGCCCTCCCGATGATACAGCATCCAGGGCATGCGATCGGCTGTACCGAATTCATCATCCGCCAACGCCAGGTTTCGGAATCCCAATTGATCCTGCAGAAAATAGATGAACCGAAAAGTTTGCTGCTTCGCAGTTTCCATGGATCGGATCCGATCGGCCGGGGACTGATCGATCAGATTTAAATAGATATCATTGCCATGCCCTGGCCAATTG
>JBKCMR010000020.1:0-19349 GCA_046300055.1 Bacteroidota bacterium | reverse complement strand
ATCATGACGGGCACGATCATGGCAAGCCCCCTGCTGTTAAACCGAGTGGTGAAGATCCGCTGCTGCTTACAGAAATGAAATTCGATTTCGGTAAGATTCCGCAGGGAAAACCTGTGTATCACAATTTTATCGTGAAGAACGTCGGCAAGACGTCGATCAAGTTGGATAATGTACAAGCTGCTTGCGGCTGCACGACGCCTGAATGGAGTCGTGAGGAGATCGCACCCGGCGGCTCCACGACTATCCGTGTGGGGTACAATGCCGCCGCAGAGGGTGTATTTGAAAAGCCCGTCACGATCCAATATGGTGAGCGTGTCAAGCAATTCACCGTTGCCGGAACCGTTTGGCGTGCTCCGGAGGGACCGGCCCCTAAGAACGCTTCCGTTGAATTACTGAAAAAACAATCCAACTAATAAAACAACTATCATGAAAAAAATCTGGATCCTGACTGCAGCACTTTTTGTTTCCATCGCATCGATGGCACAAGTGAAACTCGAAGAGACGGTAAAAATGAATGTAGAAAAACATGATTTCGGAAAGATCAAGCAGGGCGAGCCTGTGACGTATATGTTTGAGATCAAGAATATCGGTTCGAAGCCACTGGTCGTGGAGAACAGCTGGGCTAGCTGCGGTTGCACTACCCCCGAGAAAATTACTGAGCCCATCCTCCCCGGTTCTTCTGCCAAATTGAAAGTGCAGTATAATGCTGCGGCTGTAGCGCCCTTCACAAAAGATGTATATGTGAAGTTTGCCGGCATCGATCAAACGAAAACCGTTCAGATCACGGGTGAGGTGTTGAGTGCTGAGGCTTATGAAGCACAGAAAAAACAAGTACCCAAGCTGTAAGATCTGCTCTTCAACTTATACACAAAGCCTCCTTTCGGAGGCTTTGTCGTTTTTTCAATTGTAATTTTGCCCCATGCCAAAGATCTCCAACCGCGGTGCAGAAATGCCAGCTTCTCCGATACGAAAACTTGTTCCCTTTGCTGAAGCGGCGAAGCGTGAAGGGGTTAAAGTCTATCACCTGAATATCGGTCAGCCTGATATTGAAACGCCGCCGGCGGTCATGGATGCTGTTCGTAAGGCCGACATCAAAGTGTTGGAATACAGCCACAGCGCGGGAAATGAATCGTATCGTAAGAAATTGGTTGAGTATTATCGCGGCGTCGGTATTGAGGTAACGCATCACGAGATCATGATCACGACCGGAGGCAGTGAAGCCATACAATTTGGATTCCTGGCCTGTCTGAATCCCGGTGACGAGGTGATCATCCCCGAACCGTTTTATGCGAATTACAATGGGTTCGCTTGTGCTGCGGGCGTGCGTGTTGTACCCATCACCTCCCACATTCAGGATGGATTTGCCCTTCCCCCCATTGCTGATTTTGAGCAGAAGATCACGGCAAATACAAAAGCCATTGTGATCTGCAACCCGAACAATCCCACGGGATATTTATACAGCCGGGCTGAACTCGAAGCGTTGAGACAGCTCTGTATCAAACATGATCTTTACCTGTTCAGTGATGAGGCTTACCGGGAGTTTTGCTATGGCGGTGAGTTTGTAAGTGCCTTGCAATTGGAGGGGCTGAAGCAGCATGCTATTGTGATGGATACCATTTCCAAACGATATAGCGCCTGTGGGGCACGGATCGGTGCATTTGTGACCCGAAACAAAGAGTTGTATCAAACGGTTTTAAAGTTCGCTCAAGCTCGATTAAGTCCGCCCGGTTTGGCCCAGATCCTGGGAGAAGCGGCGGTTGATCTGCCGTCGCATTATTTCGATGAACCAAAGGCGGAGTATTTGCGTCGCCGGGATCTGCTGGTGGAACGTCTCAACGCGATGGATGGGGTGTTTTGCCCGAACCCGGGTGGGGCCTTTTATGCGATCGCCCAGTTACCCATCGACGATTCGGACCGTTTTTGTCAGTGGTTGTTGGAGGAATTCCGTCATGAAAAGCAGACCGTGATGCTGGCGCCGGCGACTGGATTTTACGGCACGGCGGGACTTGGAAAAAAGGAAGTCCGGCTGGCCTATGTTTTGAACCTGACGGACCTTTCAGCAGCGATGGATTGTCTGGAGGAAGCCATCAAACAATACCCCGGCCGTTCTGCCTAAATTATTAGGGGGGTAAACCGATTATTTCCCCTATTTTTAAGTCTATTACTTCACCAAACTACCGCTTTATGAGAAAGGCGCTCCTTTTGGCCGCTCTTTTTGTGTGCACCACCCTGGCTGTAATGGCCCAGCGCATGGTCACCGGAAAAATCCTTGATGCAAACGGTATACCCGTTTCGGGTGTAACCATCAAAGCCCTGAAATCGGGCAAAATGGCTCTTACCGGAGCCGATGGTTCCTTCAGCCTGGCTGCAAACGAGGATGACATGCTGGAGATCACCTCCATCGGATATCAAAAACAAACCATCTCTGCCAAATCGGCTACCCTTTCCGTAAAACTGGCTACGTCCACGGAAACCATGGGCGAAGTCGTAATGGTGGGTACTCGCCGCGCGGGTCGTGTAAAAACAGAGACCATGGCGCCTGTTGATGTGATCAACGTGGGACAAGCAACGGCCACTACCGGTCGTCTGGATCTCACCTCAACCCTCAACTACCTGGCTCCTTCATTCAACTACAATAAGCAATCTGGTAGCGACGGAGCCGATCATATCGATCTGGCTACGCTGCGCGGATTAGGCCCGGATCAAACGCTGGTGCTGGTGAACGGTAAGCGCCGCCACCAAACAGCATTTGTGGCTGTATTCGGAACCCGCGGACGCGGTAACTCCGGTACCGATCTCAACTCATTGCCTGCTTCAGCGATCGACCGCGTAGAGATCCTGCGTGATGGTGCCTCCGCTCAATATGGCTCCGATGCGATCGCCGGTGTGATCAATATCGTCACTAAAAAGTCTATTAACCAGATCACTGGCTCGATCGGCATGAGCGGATACTATGATCCGAAGTACAATACCGCCTTCGAAGAGAGCTTGCAGACTGATTATGAGTACGGCAAGAAACTCGACGGTCGTGGTTTGAATGCCAACGTGAACTTCGGTGTTCCGATGGGTAACAAAGGTGGATTCCTGAACCTCACGTTCGAAGGAACTAGCGCTGCGAAAACATTCCGTCAAGTACTGGATGATGCCCTGCCCTTGAACATTTATCGTCGCGGCCATGGTGATGCCGGACTGAACAGCTTCAGCACCTTCTACAATTTTGAATTACCTACAAAAGGGAAAACAACGATCTATTCCTTCGGTAGTCAGAATAGCCGTGCGTCAGATGCTTATGCATTCACCCGCAACTTCTCTGCTCGCCCCGACCGTTTCCCCACAGATGCCAACGGCAACCTGATCTTCGTTGAGTCGATCATGCGTCGCTCCAGCAGTGGCGAAACTTGGTATAGCCCGCATATCCAAACCAAGATCAACGATGTGTCGGCTACAGCCGGTGCAAAAGGCGTTGCTTTCGGTTCTTGGGGATGGGACCTGAGCAACACCACCGGACGTAACAATTTCCATTTCTTCGGTGATAAAACCTTTAACGCTTCTCAAGGTGATGCACAACGTCATTTCGACGATGGCGGATTTTCTTACCTCCAGAATACAACCAACCTGAATTTCAACCGCACGTTCACCAAGAATTTCAACTTGGGACTAGGTGTTGAATACCGCATGGAGAATTACAAAATCTTTGCAGGGGAAGAGGCTTCCTATCGCAATTACGATGGCACCAAAGCCACAGGTGCTCAGGGGTTCCCCGGTTATCAGCCGGCGGATGAAGTAGATGCTAAGCGCAATGTTCTGGGTATTTATGGTGATGCAGAATTTGATGTCACTTCCAAGTGGATGATGAACGTAGCTGCTCGTATGGAGAACTACAGTGATTTCGGTTTCACACACAATTACAAATTCGCAACTCGTTACGAGGCTAGCAAGAAAGTGAAACTGCGCGGATCGGTCAGCACCGGCTTCCGTGCTCCTTCTTTGCAGCAAATGAACTTCAGCTCTACGTTCACAACCGTTCAGGGTGGTAATATCGCTGAGGTGAAGATCGCCCCTAACTATAGCTCGCTTGCTGCTGCTGCAGGTATTCCTGCGCTGAAACAAGAAAAGAGTTTGAGTGGTGCCGCTGGATTGATCTGGAGTCCAAAAAGCAACCTCAGTGTTACCGTAGACGGATACATCACGAAAATTCGTGACCGCGTGGTCTTGAGCGGACAGTTCGATGGCAGCGATCCTGCATTGAGTCCATCACTGCGCGCCCAAATGGCTTCCTTGAATGTGAGCTACGCTCAGTTCTTTGCCAACGCCGTGAATACCACCAACGCCGGTGTGGATGTGATTATTGACTACACCAAGAAAATGGGTGAGAACAAGCTTCATGTTTTATTTGCCGGTAACTACCAGCACATGAGCATCGATAAGATCAATGTGCCTGCTGGACTGAGCGGATCCACTTTCCTACAAAAGACTTTCCTCAGCGATCGTGAGCAAGCCTTCATCCTGGCTTCCGCTCCGAATATGAAAGGTTCATTGAATCTTGAATACGGACGCAAGTCACTCACAGTCGGTACCCGAGTAACTTACTTCGGAGAGATAAGCCTGTTCGGTTACGGACAAGACGGTCTGGGAATCAACCCCACTGTACCATTGAATAACGGTAGTGGTAATGTTGCGGATCAATATATCTATGCAGGTAAAGTAGTAACCGATATCTATGCCATGATGCCTTTCTGGAAGAAATACACGCTCTCCTTTGGTATCGATAACGTGCTGAACGTGCACCCAGACTTGGGAGCTGTTAAAGGCGCTGAAGATTTTGCCTACAACAACGAAACCGGCGGACCTTGGGATGCCGTTCAAATGGGTGGAAACGGTCGCCGACTGTTCCTGCGCATCGGATTCAAGTTCTGATCCAAGTAATTGACTTTTGTTAAGCCCTCCGGAAACGGGGGGCTTTTTCATTTACCTTTATCATCAAATATTTATTCTATGCAAATGCGAATGCTCTCCTTAGCTCTCCTTAGCTCTCTTGAGCCTGTTGATATTTACCGGTTGTCAGAAAGACGATCCACCGCCACCCACGAAAACAGAACTGATCTCTCGAAATTGGAAAGTAACTGCTATGACAGCTGTTTTTCCGGCTCCGATTGGAACCGTTGATGTATTGGGCCAAATAGATGCCTGTGAGAAAGACAATATCATCAAAATTCAAAGCGCCGGCACCTATACTGTTGATGAAGGTGCTACGAAATGCGACCCCACAGATCCACAGATCGTAGAAACTGGAAATTGGGTATTTGCCAATAATGAAACGAAACTTACAATTATTGGCGAAACCTGGGACATTGTCTCGTTGTCGGCGACCACACTTGTACTTAAGCAAGACACAGCCGCTGGTGGTGGGTTGCCGGCTGGAACCCTCAACCTGACACTCACTGCACAATAAAAAAGCAGTACAACCATACAAAGCCACCCGATCGGGTGGCTTTTGTTTTTAGCACCTCCATTAACAAGTACGACCTTTATCTTAGTTTAATTACGGCCTGTGAGGAATGGACGAACTGACTAATTTGCACAAAAATTATATATAACTATGCTGCGCCTCTTCATATCAATGCTACTGATAGGCTCAATCTATCATTCTTCGTTAGTTGCCCAAACGGTTATTTCTAAATACCCCGAAGCAAAGCCCCGGCAAAATTTGTATGTAGAGCTGGGCGGAAATGGGTTGGCTTTCACGGCTGTTTATGAGAGCCGATTGAAAAAAGCAACCGATGGCATTGGCATCAAATTCGGGTTGGGTGGATACACGAGCGATTTTGAAAAGGTGATCACAGTACCGATCGGGATGAACTGGTTACTGACAAAAGACAATAAAGACTTTTTTGAGATGGGTGTAGGAGCCACGTTTTTACACTTTGACACCAACGACCGGTGGGGATGGTCCGGTGGCACAACAGACCCCTACCCTTTGAATATTGCCGGATTGAACGTCAGCGCCAAAAACTCTGTCATCGGAAATTTCACCATGGGATACCGCAGACAGCCGAAAGACGGGGGAATCATGTGGGGCGTGTCGGTGAATCCGCACCTGAATAACAATGGATTCTGGCCGGTCTGGTTCGGATTTAAATTCGGGTACTCTTTCAGCAGGAAGTGAGATAAGGCTTAAACACAGCTATCCAAACGATATACAATATTGAACAACTTACACTTTTTGATACAGCGATTTTTTTGTTGGGTCAGCGCTGCAGTAGCATTTCTGCCCTTCCCCCTACACGGACAGGAAGTATCGGACTCCTCCTCTAAAGGAGCCTGGAAGTTCAATGCATACGCTGAATCCTTTTTTTGCGTGCGTCAGCGATTGGAAACGGGGCAAAACATATCTGATTTCCAATTCAATCATAATAGAGGTAATATCATCGGATTGAATCAGGTATCACAAGGGGTTGAATACCTGTCCAAGGATTTTCGTTTTAACCTTGCCCTACATACCGGAACCTATGTGGAGGACAATTATGCTGCAGAACCTGCATATCTGCAACCAATCAACCGGGCATATGTAGGATATCGGGTGAGCAAAAAGAGAAACGTATGGTTGGATGCGGGAGTGTTTCCGTCGTATATCGGCTTTGAAAGTGTGAATGCCTTTGATAATGCCACCGCAACACGTTCACTTTTGGCCGAAAATTCTCCCTATTTCCTTACGGGGATTCGTGCCAATTATCCAATCAGCCCCAAAAACGAATTCAACTTTTATGTACTGACCGGCTGGCAACGGATCAAACCACAAAATAATAATTCACTTCCTTCCTTCGGTTGGCAATGGATACACGCATTTCCCAACCAAAGCAAATTCAATTGGAGTTTTTGGGCGGGAGCTGATCATCCCGACAGTAGCCGCAAATGGCGATACTTCAACAATTTCTATTGGCAGGGTAAAAAAGGCAAGTGGTCTTATACAGTAGGATTCGATATCGGTATGGAACAAGAAAAAAAGACAGCAAAATCCTTTTTTGTCTGGTACTCTCCCGTGCTGATCACACAATATTCCATATCGAACAAATGGAGGTCTGCCTTTCGGGTGGAACACTACGCAGACCCTCACAGCGTCATAACAAAGCCAGCCAACGGATCAGCTGTCAGGGCTAGCAGTCAATCGATAAACGTCGACTATTCACCAAGACCTTCCATTCTGTGCAGAGTCGAGTGGAGATCCCTTCAAGCCAAGGAGCCCGTTTTTTTTCAACGAAATGAATATGACAATCGGACATCCTACACGACGCTAACAATTGCCTATCAACTGAATGCCAATCTTCGAAAAAGGTCGCACCAGAGCTTGAAGATTGGAAATGACAAACAATGAATCAGCGCGAGGATGTGAAAAATAAAAAACGATGCAGAGGAATAGATAGCCCTCCTCATCCGGGGTGGCTGAAGGAAGCAGAAGGTATCCTTCAATCTCTGCAAAAGCGCAAAATGAAATAATTAAGGCGCAAATATTTTCCAATCCCGCTCCAAGGTCTCCTGTCTAGAAGTGGGTTTTTGTTTATTCCCTGTAATTTCTACTACACGACCCTCCACATAATTTTTTAAATTATTAACCGTAACAGCCTCTTGGTTGTTGGTGTTTTGTTTTAGAAATTCTAACACACTGTAGGTAAATGCGCCATTAAATATTTTTTTACCGCCGATATGAACCGCCTCGAGTGCACTTTGCTGCCCGCCGGCAGCTGCGATGATCACAGAGCCGGTATTGTTTCGGACATTGACAAACAACTCATTCATCTTCTGGAATTTATCAATATTTTTATCTTCTAGTTGAAGTATTAAACCACGAGTTGCGTGTGTCTTTTTTTTATCGAGAATGTTAATATCTCTGCTTAATTCATTTTTCAGGGTCGTCGTTTGATCGTTTTCCCCGCTGTTACAAGCATCTAATAATAATAATTTTTGACGTGCAGGTATACCATCAAAAAGGCTCTCTAATTCCTCATATTTAAGCCCACGGGCTTGGGGATTATTAAAGTCTACATCATGCATAGCCAGATAGAAGTTCAGTGAATCATCTAACAATCCATGTGAACTGCAGGATATTATGACTCGATCATTGATCGAAGTGTTCAGGAGATCTTTTTTTAAAGACAGAATATTATCTCTTGTTACTTGTTCATTTTTCAGAAGGATTATATTAGCGCGCTGTGCTGAAAGTATGCTGCTCAAATCCTGCACATCTTTGACACAATACTTTAGATTGTGCGTAGAATCTTTGAATACATTTACTCCAATTCCGATAAAATACGTTTTGGGTACTATTTTTTGTACTGGAGTAAAGTTGATAAGAGTCGGGTATTTGAAGTTTTCTAACCCAAGTTCATTCATAACTGAAACTTGAATTTTATTTTGCCCGACACTCAGCGGAATAGAAACTGTGGTGTCCCAATTTGTGTTTACCTGTGTAGTGATACTTATTCCAGTCGATCCGTAAAGGGGCACCTCATTTACAAACACATTAAAGCGTTTCAGTGAATATTTGGAATCAGTGGCGGAAATAGCGACTTTAAGTTTATCGACATTGGTATCGAATGGAATGGTGTCTGTCCCTATTATTTCAGCGGCAGGCACAGCGATGTCCGCATTACTCAAAAGTGTTTTATCGATACCCAATCGATCCATTCGCTTTTCCCAGGAATCACGATAAGTAGAAACCAATGCTTGATCAATTCCTTGAAAGTAGTTAGCGATTCTAGACATTACGACATCCGGACGATTGTATATGGGATCCAACTGCTCAAATCCAACGAATTTTAAACTTGGGGTAACGTAATGCAGGTACTTACTGGCGTTTTTGGAACACATGTAGAATCTCTGCTCTGGGAGTCTTAGCATATAGTCTCCGCTCGACAAACCATACATCGATAAAATTGGCTTCGATTCATCCAATTCGTTGGCGTAAAAATTTCCGTCACTGGAGGTAAAAAAAAGAAGTCGGTTCACTTCATCAACTTTGAGATCGCGCACCTCCGCATAATATTGGGTGTATCTTAATTTGTTTTGAGTTGCCACTAAATCGTAAACGTAAACTGAATCATCGTGTGTGCTGAAAACTATCTTATTGTTTTTATCAGAAATGGCAACATCAATCAATTCATCAAACGAATTAATATCATATTTATTTACAATATGGGTTGATCTAACATCTACAACACATAGATAATTCATATCCTCGTCGATATATGAAAGATACTTTCCGTCATCACTTAAGCTGTAGGTAAATGCACCTTCAGATACACCTGTCGTACAACGAATTTTAGTCTTGTGGGTGTTCTTACTTAAATCTCCGAATGTTAGTTCGCAAAAGGAGTAATTATCCGAATCGATGTTCACATAACTATTTAACCCATTCGAGAATTGGGTCGACTCATTGAAATATCCGTAAAGGTCCTCTGTTGAAAGGGGCGCAAAGTTGTTTAAATCATATTTTATCAGCTTATCACCCGATGTGAGTACCCAGATTTGATTCAAATTATCATAAAGTGCGAAAGATCGGATTTTGAATGGAAAATCAAGATGGACTCCAGCAGGCTCATTTTTGCCAGGATCATAGACCGAAAGCTTAAAACCATCATCCAGCACATAGATCTTACCCCTATCCGAGACTTTAAATTGAAGAATTTCATCCTTCAGTGAAATCTGTCGGTAACTGGAGAGGTCAGTTAAACAAAAGATTTCAATTTCAGAAGATGAGTTTTGAATGGCATAATTCTTTCCGTTTTCAGATAACTGCAATTCAAACTTTTCCTTACCCGGGGTTGAAAAACTAACGAATGTCTTCCAGGATTTGTGCAGGTTGAAAACACGGATACCCGAGCCTTGAATGGAGAAGTAGTCCCGAGAGCATTCAAAATTGACCGTTTCTAAATCATCGATTGATAAAAGCTTGATTAACCGGTTGTTTTTTAGGTTAAATTGAAACAGATGATCCCCTGAAAGGTAGATTGTACTGTCGTAGGGATTTTCTAAAAAGCTTGCCTCTCGAGATCCCAGATTTCCGATTAGCGATATTTGTTTGGCATTATCGCCCCACAGATAAATTCGGTTTTGGCTGATCAGTAAAAAATGATTATCTAAAACAGGAATAGCGTGATCAATTTTCGCTATGGGTATACTTTGGGCATCAATTTGTACAACACGCTTTTCATGGTTCAAAAGGCCATACACAATGAATTTGTGCTTATCGTAAATTATTAATTGCTTTCTGACCTCATCAAAAGAATAATCAATAACATCTACATCAAAATCAATTTTTCGGGAATCCACAATTCCTCTCGAAACCCAATTCCAAACGATCGTGTTCTTGTCGGGTACATAGAGCCAGCTTTTCCCATCTGCAGTATGCTGCACCTTGTCATTGAAAACCGATATGTCTGTAGATGGGCCGCTTGAATCGGCGCGTAGATTGATCACCCTTATCAATGAACTGCCCATGCTTAGGTTAAAGAGGGATGCCAGCAATAATGAGTCGTTGGCAATAAAAACACGTTCACATACCTCATCACGACCAAATTCATATTTCAATTTAGATTTGTTGTCATGTATTTCCTGTATGATGACATAATTACTCGCATGTGCCGTCACAACAGTTTTTCCATCGCTTGTAACATCTAAATCGCAGATCGGATCATTGCTTGGGTAAAGTGTCAAGAGCTCTTTTTTTGATTTCAAATCCCACATCTTCACGGTTTTGTCTTGAGACCCCGTGTATAATTTATTATTTCTAACCTTAGAGCAATTGATAATATTCAAATGTCCAATGGGGCTGACAACACTGAAAGTGTCCAGGGATGACTGACTGAGTCCTGTACTTACAAAACCAAAACACAAAAATATCAACCAGGATGTTTTCATAGGTGTCGACTGGCACACTGCTTAATTATGTGGCAATAAAGTTCTATTCGGGCGAAGTCATAGGAGCTTCATGCCCGGCCTTATTCGAGCCCCGGCACGAAGTTCTAAAACAAACCAATACCCCCTCACTTCATCTTGAGCACCTCTGCTCCATCCAACAATCGTTGCAACCCGATCAATAGCGAAGCAAGGTGACCATACCTTTGCGGATCAATTTATTCCCATTGACATCGAAGCACTCCACCACCCAACTATAGGTCTCCAGGGGTGCGGTTTGTCCGTTGATGGTGCCATCCCAGCCTTTTCTCAGATCATTGGTTTCGAAGATCTTCACGCCCCAGCGGCTGAAGATCCGGAAACTTTGGAGCGTTGCAATGTTCACGTAGATCGGGATAAACACGTCATTGAAGGTATCTCGGTTGGGCGTAAATGCAGTTGGTGCAAAGACATTCGGTTTGTCAAAAATCCAAACCTCTTGCTTATCGTGATTCACGCAACCGCTGGAATCTTTGATCGTGATGGTATAATCAATCCGGGACGGATCGTTAGAAAGATAATACGCATCCGTCACCCTTCTGTTCGGCTGAATCAAGCCAATGGGTGGCGTCCAAAGATAATTGACCCCGCCGGGGAGCGCTTGCATCGTGAAGCGATTGAGTCGAGTGGCATAAATGAGTGGATAGATGCTGTCCGGACGGGCACGCGTGACCACAAGCGTTTTCACGATCGTATCGCTTAATTGCGGACAGGAGACTCCACCAACAATCAATTGCACCGGATAGCTGCCTGGCGTATTGTAAACAGTTGTTGGGTTCAACTGGATGGATTGGAGTCCGTTCCCGAAATTCCATTGAGCCGTACTGAAACCTCCATCCGCATATCCTGCCGTCGACAGATTGGTGAACTGTACGGTCGAACCGACACATCGGCTATTAAAGCTGAAGTCGGCTTTGGGCTTCCCAATCACTGTGATCTGCATTGACTTTTTACGGATCACACAACTGCTGTCGCTGAGTATGGTAAGCGTTACGGTATAAATACCAGGAGCCGTGTAAATATGCGTAGGGCTGAAAACCGTGCTGGTCACTCCTCCGCCAAAATCCCAGAGCACTTGGGAAAATTGTGTACTACCCCATCCCAATTGACTGGTATTGACAAAGGTTACCGGTGATCCCAGGCAAACAGGCGTTGTTGCCGTGAAATCAGCAACCGGGGGACCAAATACAACCACCCGCTTCCTCATCGTATCAGAGACACAACCCCGTGCATTGGATACATACAACCACGGTCTGTATACGCCATAATTACTGTAAATATGGGATACGGCAGGTAAGGTGCTGGTAGCCGTCCCATCGTCAAAGTTCCACAATCGAGTGGTGATACTACTGGTAGGCGATACCGACAGATCCAAGAAGGACACATTCAATGATCCTGTACAGGAAACAGAATCAGTCATCCTGAAATTGACGATCGGACGCGCATAGACCACTTGGGTTAATGAGGTATCCTTGGTACACCCATCAGCAGATTTCACCATCAGGTAAATTTCGTAGGTTGAATCAGCTGCACTCAGGTTATCCGGGAATGTGAATGTCGGGGTCGCTGCTGCCGGATTGCTGATGATTACCCCATGCTGTTGCGGCAGCGGAGAGGTTCGGTTGAATACCGTCCAAGTGAACACGGCCGGTGGCTTTACCTGAGATAGATTTTGAACCGTTTTCACCAAGCCGGATCTTGGTCTGGCGCAGTTCGCAGCACCTCCGACAATGGCAAAAGAAGCCAGCGGTTCCGGATAAAGCCTCACCCAACGCATGGAGGAGTCGATACACCCGGAACTAGAAACCGCGACGAGTTTCACTTTTATTAATGTATCTCGGGTATACGAGGTATTGCGCAACTGAAACTGCGGGTTCAATCCAGTCGACAGAAGCTGGCCGTTCAGATACCACTGATAAGTGAGGCCGACAACATTGCCCGGCGTGTTCAAATAAGAAGTATTGGTGGCCTGAACCGTCAATTGCTTACAGGCATACAGCGTATCCGCAAGACTTCCGTTTAAAGAAAACTGGGATCGTGGAGTGGGCAGCGTTTTGACGGTATAACTGAACGAAGTGGGTCCACACCCGCCTTGAGTATTACCGGCAACCAGCGTGAACACAAATGTGGTTCCGGCTTGTGTCAACACCATTGGTGGCGGAGTTGCCGCGGTACTGAATGGCACGCCATTGACCGACCATTGATAGGTATCAGCGAATTGCGTCAAGTTAGAGAAGGTGACCACCATGGGAGCGCAGGCTGAATCCGGGGTAACCCGAAACAAGGTCTGCGGAAGCGGCAATACCGTGATGGTGAATGTTCTGGGAATACCGCCACAATTGACGCCGCCATTTGAAAATGATGGCGTCACGGTGATCGTCGCCACAATTGGAACAGCAGTAGAATTGGTCGCGGTAAACGAAGGAATGGCACCTACGCCAGAGAGAGGAAGTCCGATAGCTGAATTGGAATTACTCCAGGTGTAGGTGATGGAACCTCCGGAGGCCGGTGAGGTAAAACTGATCGGGGTGGTCCTGTTCCCATCACAGTACTGCAGATTGGGCAATGGATTTACATTTGGACTGGGGTTCACCGTAATCGTGAAACTCTTTGGCTGTCCCGGACAGGCAACACCGCCATTGATAAATGTTGGCGTAACGGTGATGGTGGCGATCAGCGGGGCTGTGCCGGTGTTGACAACTCGGAAACTGTCAATATCCCCGGAACCGAATGGAGCCAGGCCGATAGCCGGTGTGGTATTCGTCCAGGAATAGCTAACCGCACCTCCGGTGAGCAGGGTGCTGAATCGCGTTCCTAAAGCCAGATCGCCGTTGCATTTTACCTGACTGAGAGGCTGGTTGACTTGTCCGGATGGATTTACAGTTATGGTGAACGTTTTAGCCGGACCGTCGCAAGAGCGGCCACTCAACGTCAAGGTTGGGGTAACCGTCACTACCGAAACAATCGGCGAGTTCGTGTTATTCGTAGATATAAAGCTTACTGAACTTCCGGAACCCGATGTAGCAAGACCTGTTGCCGTATTTGAGTTGGTCCAGCGATAACTTACGATGCCGCCCGTCGTTGGCGAGGAGAATCCGAATGAAACAGTCGAGCCGGTACAAACGATTTGATTGGATGGCTGATCGACCTGAGGCGTTGGCAATACGGTAATGGTAAATGTCTTGGGTGAACCCGTACAAGTGACCCCACCACTGGTATAGGACGGAGTAACAGAAATGGTGGCCACTACCGGCGAATTGCTGATGTTTATCGCCGCAAACAGCGGGATATTCCCTGTATTGAAAGGCAATACCCCAATAGAAGGATTGTCATTGGTCCAACTGTAGGTGGTAACACCACCTAGGGTTGAGGTACTAAAGTTGACCGATGTCAACTGACCGTTGCAAACCGTAAGGTTGGCCGGCTGATTGACTTGAGCAGCGGGATTGATGGTAATGGTATAGGTTGTCGGTGTACCCGGACAGGAACGTCCGCCGTATGAGAAAGTCGGTGTTACCCTGATCGTGGCGGTTATCGGAACAAGACCCGCATTAACGCCTACAAAGGAGCTGATGTTCCCTGTTCCACTTGCCGGTAATCCAATTGCCGGCGTATCGTTTGTCCATTGATAGGTAGTAGTACCGCCGGTGTTTTGAGTGGTGAAGGCCGTTGCAGGCACTACGCCTCCATCGCAAACAACCTGGTTAGCCGGAACATTCACCTGGCCGGCGGGCAGTAAGGTGATGGTTCTTTCGTAAGCAGGTGCACAACCGGTTACAGAAGCCGTAGAAACCAAACGCACATTGAAAATAACCGGTGCGGTGGCGTTGGCCGGTATGCTGAACGTATGTGTAAATGTGGTAGCGCTATTGGAAAGGACAACACCATTTACAGACCACTGATAGGCCAGGGTTCCACTACCCACATTGGTGGTCGTATTGGTGAAGTTGACCGTAGCACTGAGTCCACAGTAGACGGTATCGGATACAGAATACGAAACGATCGGCGAGCCGCTAACCGTGAACGGAGTGGTCAGAGAGTCGTTACATCCATTGGCGTTGTACGCAATCATCTTGAGCTGATAATTGCCCGCAGTCAGTAGTGTGTGATTAAAGGTGAATCCGGTAGTAGAATAAAGCGTTATACCGGCAGCCGTTTGAACGAACCATTCCACGCTACTGTAATTGGCCGGGGTTGCGTTGGCCGTCAGGTTGAATGGGGCACAGTTGTATGTGCTCAGATTGGTCGTAAATACAGCAGTAGGCACGGGCAAAATAGTGACTTGCCTTTGGGCCGTATCTCGACAGGTTGCTCCGGAAGCAAATGTATTCGCGGCGATCAGCGCGACCGTATACGTACCCGGATTTTGATACAAATAATTGGGGTTGGTTACCCCGGAAAAAGAGAGCGTGCCATCACCCATACTCCAGGTGTATTGGATTCCACTGGGCGTAGACAGGTTCGTGATCCGAACGGTATCCCGCGCACAGTAATTGGCGCTACTGAAATTGAAATCGGCAACCGGATTGGGATAAATATCGATGGTCTGATATACCGTCGTATCCGTACAGGAGTTTTGTGCACGCATACTGACTGTATAGGTTCCCGGATTGATATACGTGTAGCTAATCGTGTCGTTGGAATTATTGGTGACATAGGGAAGCGTACCTGCTCCAAAATCGATCGTATAAAGAGTGCCGCCTACGGAATTGTTTACAAATGTTACCGGCCTCGGCGCACATCCAAAAGTGTTCTGTCCAAAAACAATCAAACTAGGCGTGATCGTAGCCGGGTACAACAGCACATCAACGGAGAAGCTGTCTACGCCACACTCATTGAATGCATACAACTTAACGGTGATCGTATCCAGAACACCCGTTGTATACCGCTGGGTCATTGTTCTGTTATCGTAAACCGTATCTCTTCTTCCATCTCCCCAATCCCAGATGTACTTATTGGAAGGACCAAATGCATTATTGACCCCTCTGGAATTATTACGGAAGCGCATGTTCGCGGGCGAACAATACACTGAGGTATCGGGCTGGAACAAGGCCTTCGGCTTGGGTCGGATCAGCACAGAATCTCGTACAGACAAGGTTTGACAAGCCGTTGTTACCGTAAGTGTGATGTAATAGGTAGTATCGCGCTGTTGCAGATCATTTGCCAAGAAGGTGACCGATCCCGGTTGCACCAGCGACGAGATCTGACCGTTTCCGAAATTCCAAGAGTAGGCACTTCCATTAATAACTCCGATCGGAACGGTTGTGTTCTGTATCAAAATAGTTGCCGGTCCGCAGGCCGTATCCGCACTGAGCGTAAAGGAAGGACGTGGCTCTTGGATCGTGTAAATAGTAGTACTTACCGAATCATCCTTACATCCATAGAGGCTTTTGGCCACCAGCTTAAGTACCACCGTGTCGCCTGGCTGCGTGATCACATAGTTGGGCACCGTAGCACCCGTTCCGATCAATACGCCATTTGCGTACCAAGCAAAAGCAGGCTGACTATTGGCCGATACGTGCGGAACTAAAGTCACGTGGTCCCGAATCCGATAGGGGGCGCATCCGATGACATCATCGATATTGATTTGAGCCTTGGCGCTTGGGTTAACTCGGATCGTAAATGTTTTTGGGGTGCCGCTGCAATTAACACCTCCATTGATATACTGAGGAGTAACCGTGATCGTCGCCGTCACCGGAGCTGTTCCGGTATTGACAGCCGTAAAACTGCCAATGTCGCCGGTTCCGCTGGCTCCCAAACCGATCGAAGGCGTATTGTTTGTCCAGCTGTAGTTGGTGATTCCGCCCGTATTGTTTGTGCCAAATGCTATTGAGACGGTGTTATCTTCATGACAGACCACCTGATTGGATACCGTATTTACCTGAGCAGATGGATTGACCGTGATCGTGAAGGTGGTTGGTGTGCCATTACAACTAACCGAGCCATTCGTATAACGAGGAGTAACGGTGATCGTAGCCGTTACCGGTGCCGTTCCGGTATTGACAGCAGCAAATGCAGGAATGTTACCCGTTCCACTCGCTCCCAGACCGATCGAAGGGTTGCTGTTCGTCCACAAATACGTCGTTCCGGCTACAGACCCACCGAATATCACCGCTGTGGTATTACCCCCATTACATACGACTTGATTGGTTACTACATTCACCGTTGGTGTTGGATTCACGGTGATCGTAAAGGATTTCGACGTACCGCTACACGTGACGCTTCCGTTGGTGTATACCGGGGTTACCGTGATCGTAGCCGTAACCGGTACTATACCGGTATTAACTGCAGCAAATGAGGCAATATCACCGGTTCCACTAGCCCCCAGACCTATCGAGGTGGTATTGTTCGTCCAATTATACACAACCGTACCGCCAGTGGCTGTAGATCCAAATACTACCCCTGTGGTATTGCCACCGTTACACACCACCTGATTGGATACCGTATTTACCTGGGCCGTCGGGTTAACCGTGATCGTAAAGGTGGTTGGTGTGCCATTGCAACCAACCGAGCCATTCGTAAAACGAGGAGTGACTGTTATCGTAGCCGTAACCGGTGTTGTTCCGGTATTCACCGCCGTAAAGCTGGCAATGTCGCCGACTCCAGTTGCCCCCAAACCGATCGAAGGCGTATTGTTCGTCCAGTTGTATACAATTGTGCCCCCTGTGGCTGTAGATCCGAAGGATACCGATGTGGTAGTACCCCCATTACATATCACCTGATTGGAAACTGTATTTACCGAGGCTGTCGGATTCACCGTGATCGTAAACGTCTTCGCAGGACCTGTGCAGGGTACTCCCCCATTGGTAAAGGTCGGTGTTACCGTGATCGTAGCCGTTACGGGTGCCGTTCCGGTATTGACAGCAGCAAACGCAGCAATATTACCTGATCCACTCGCTCCCAGACCGATCGTGGTATTGTTGTTCGTCCAGCTATACGTAGTCGTTCCTCCGGTAATGGCTGTGCCAAAATTTATCGCACTGGTATTGGATCCATTACACACCACCTGATTGGATACCGTATTTACTTGTGCAGTCGGGTTAACCCTGATCGTAAAAGTTCGAGGTGTGCCGTTACAAGCAGCTGCCCCATTTGTATATTGAGCCGTTACGGTGATCGTAGCAGTAACCGGTGTTGCTCCCGTATTCACTGCCGTAAACGAAGCGATGTCACCGGTTCCGCTGGCTGCCAGACCGATAGAAGGCGTACTGTTCGTCCAGTTGTACACGATTGCTCCGCCAATAGCTGTAGATCCGAAGGATACTGCGGTGGTAGCGTCACCATTACATAGAACCTGATTGGATACCGCATTTACCTGAGCGGATGGATTAACCGTGATCGTAAAACTTGTAGTCGGTCCGGTGCAGGGTACCCCGCCATTGGTAAAGGTCGGAGTCACGGTGATCGTAGCCGTTACCGGTGATGTGCCGGTATTGACAGCAGAAAACGCAGCAATATTCCCCGTTCCGCTGGCTCCCAAACCAATCGTAGTGTTGTCGTTTGTCCAAATATAGGTTGTTGTTCCTCCGCTGTTGGTTGTGCCGAAGTTGACAGCCGTCGTATTGGCTCCGTTACACACCACCTGATTAGAAACTGTATTTACCTGGGCAGTCGGGTTAACCGTGATGGTAAAGGTTCTGGGTACACCGTTACAAGCAGCTGCCCCATTCGTGTATTGAGCAGTTACGCTGATCGTAGCGGTCACTGGTGAAGTTCCCGTATTAACCGCCGTAAACGAAGCGATGTCACCGGTTCCGCTCGCTAATAATCCGATGGAAGGCGTATTGTTCGTCCAGTTGTATACAACTGCGCCTCCAGTGGCTGGTGAACTAAACGTTACAGCTGTGGTATTACCGCCGTTACATACCACCTGATTGGATACCACATTTACGGTAGCAGTCGGATTGACCGTGATCGTAAAGCTCGTAGTCGGTCCCGTGCAAGGGACCCCACCATTGGTAAAAGTCGGCGTCACGGTAATAGTAGCTATTACCGGTGCCGTTCCGGAATTAACAGCAGCAAATGCGGTAATATTACCCGCTCCGCTGGCTGCCAGACCGATCGAAGGCATACTGTTTACCCAGCTATATGTGGTAGTGCCACCCGTATTGCCGGTACCAAAACTGATTGCAGTGGTATTGGCCCCGTTACAAACCACCTGATTGTTAACCGAATTTACCTGAGCTGTCGGGTTAACCGTGATGGTGAAGGTCTTTGCCGGGCCAGTGCAGGGTACTGAACCATTGGTAAAGGTCGGAGTCACGGTAATCGTAGCTGTTACCGGCGTCGTTCCGGTATTGACAGCAGCAAACACAGCAATATTACCCGTTCCACTAGCTCCCAGACCAATTGTAGTATTATCGTTTGTCCAACTATAGGTAGTTGTTCCTACGGTGTTG
>JBKCMR010000019.1:0-2164 GCA_046300055.1 Bacteroidota bacterium | reverse complement strand
TATACATTCCTCTTCCATAGTAAAAGTCTGAATTGTTCCAAGTCCAGCCGTGATTATATGTTCCAATAAAAATGACCTCTGGGTCATAGTTTACAGTGTCCAAAATTGAATTGTGAGTTTGAAACCCATTCTCAAAATTGTGTTGTTGATATTTATGTGTAAATGGCATTTGTCAATTAGTTTTTATGTCAGTTGGTTTGTCGTAATACACTTGTGCATAACTTACTTATAGGTCCTACATTCGCCAACCTACACAACCAATCTCGGTGTATAGGTCTGTAATAGTTTCATGTTGTAATTTATTATAAATCGTCGAATGGACTTCGAATCTGTTGCAAATTTTGGTTGCTGACATGTGTATACAATTCCGTGGTGCGGGTGCTACTATGACCCAGCAAAACCTGGATATACCGCAGATCTGTTCCACGCTCCAATAAATGTGTGGCATAACTGTGTCGTAGCCAGTGCAATGTAGCCGGCTTCCCAATCCCGGCCTTACACAGCGCCTGTTTAAATACCTGCTGTATGCTCTTTTCACTGTATTGTGCATCGCCTTGGCCCTCAAACAAATACAGCTTTGGGCGGTAAGCAACAAAATAGCTGCGCAATTGCTCTAGCAGGGTCGCCGGAATCGGTACGACGCGGTCCTTCTTACCCTTAGCTTGCCGAATAAACAACAAGCCTCGATCCGATTGAATATCGGTCGGTTTAATATTTAATAATTCGCCCCGGCGAAGCCCACAAGCATAAATAAGCGCCAACATTACCCGATGCTTCACATTGACCGGCGCAGCTAAAATCCGCTTTACCTCCGATTTAGACAATACATTGGGCAACCGCTTTTCTCGCCTCGGACGCGCGATCCCCTCCGGATTTAATTGCCTACCCGATTGAATACTAAAAAACAACTTCACCGCATTGATTACCTGATTCTGAAACGAAAGCGATAATCGCCTCTTTAATATATACTCCGTATTGAAACGAATGATGTCTTCATTCGATACAACACCCAGCGGTTTTTCCTGTAAAAAATGCAAAAATACCCACAAGGCATCCATATAAACACGAACGGTATTGTCACTATAGCGCCTGCTACGCATCCATTGCTCAAACCGAACCACCTCAACACCGTACAACCCCTCTGCTCGATCACGCCCTACTAAACGAGCCACTTCCTGATCTGCTTCGGCACAGCTAACAACCGCGTGCTTTGACAACTCAACCTTCAGCTGTTCATACCGGACTTGCGTGTACGCTACCAACCAACTTCGATGAACTGAACTCCACGTAGCGTCACCAGACCGCTTCAAAACATCAATTAACACAGCATGATACGGAAATTGAACGCGTATCCACTGCTGCTTACCGGTTTGTAATAAACGAATCTGAATCAACGGTAACATACTTTGCTTTTTCAAAACCACGCAAATTACCCCGATGCATCAGCTCGTTCCGTTTTTTAAACGTTTAAAATAAAAATACTTGGATATGCATTTTACCCAACCGCCGAAGATCAGCCGATTTAAGTCCGCCAGAACCAACGCCTCTTGACGAAGAGATAGGTGATGAGCGAAACGACCACCGTAAACACCACCCCCTTTGCAAATCCCCTCCAGGCATTCTGATTCATACTGTCCCAATAAGGCTTGAGCCCGGTTAATGTCATCAACGGCAACAACAGCAAACTACCCGCCACATAGGCGACCATTGGATTTTGTCCCTGGAGGGATAAATAACGCAACGGGGATCGAAGCAGCGGATCGAATTGCCAAGACTCCAATACGATCAAGGCTACGAACGCCAATCCTGAACAAACGAAATAATAACTGTAATTGGACGGATCTTTCTTTATCCCTCCTTCAAATGCCTCAAAACTCAATCCAAGTAACAAGAGGTACGCTCCCGCCATGAACAACTTATGCATCGTAGCGGTTGCCGATCGTCGGACGATTAAATACATGAACACTAATAAAACAATCGTACCCGCCAAATTCAATCCAAGCTGCCTGGTATAAAGTCCATACAAATTCCAACCGATCAAGAACAGCCCCAACCAGCCCATCCAGCGCAGCGATCGCGCCGATGGAGCCGCTTCTTCCCGCATATGGACCAGCCACTCCCCGGCAAACATCCCGGGGATCACAATGAACAGATACTTGAGGAA
>JBKCMR010000018.1:0-1330 GCA_046300055.1 Bacteroidota bacterium | reverse complement strand
GGCAGCGACCCTGCTCGTTGCCTCGACGGGTTGTCGGAAGAGTCAGTTCAACATCAACCAGAACGTGAACAGCGTTACGGACAGTACCGTTACTTATGACGTGGTACTGCCTGCAGCTCTGCACGCTTCCGGAACCATTGTTGGAACTGCCTGGGGAACCATTCAGAACTGGATGGGATACTGGGCTCGCTCCGGTACCTATGCACCGAACGTTACGGAAGAGACCTATGATCTGACGACCAATTTTGGTAACGGTATCTGGAACTCTTGCTACGACAACAATTACGACTATCAGATCGTACAAAACAAGGCCGGCGGTGCGGGCGCTACCTTCTATGAAGGAATTGCACGCATCATGAAGGCACATAACTTCATGATCCTGGTTGACGTGTACGGAAATGTTCCCTACAGCCAGGCGATGAAGGGTGGTGGTAACCCAACTCCCGCATACGATCTGGGAATCAATGTTTACCGCGATCTGTTCCGTCAACTTGACACCGGTATCAACCTGATCAAGAATGCGGTTGTGTCTACTACAAATGCAAACAAAGGGATTGCGACAAACGACATCATCTTCCAGGGTAACAAAGGAAAATGGGTTCGCTTTGCCAACACCCTGAAGCTTCGTATGATGATCCACGCTTATGCAGTAGCCGGAATCGACAAGGCGGCTGAAATGGCGCGTATCACGGCAGAAGGATCTGGATTCCTCGGAATCGGTGAAGACGTAATGGTTCAGCCCGGCTATCTCGCCGACAAGCCAAACCCCTTCTACAATGTATACAAGATCTCTGTTGCGGGTGCTCAGACAGCGAATAACATCTACTACCGCGCTAACAAGTGGGGTATCGACTACTACAAGTACAATGGTGACCCCAGAACGTCTCGTTTTTACGAGGCCGGTTCAAATGGTTTGGTTGGTGTAGCGTATGGCTTGCCTCCGATCACGGATAATGCAGCGGCTAACCTGGCTGGTATCGGCCCTGGTTTGTATAAAACCAATCTTTCCCCCCAGACCATCATGACTGCATCCGAGAGTTTCTTCCTCCAAGCTGAAGCTCGTCTTCGTGGATTCATCACCACTGGTTCTACCGTGGCTACCCTCACCAACACTGGTATCACGGAGAGCTTCCGTTACATCGGAGCGGGAGATCCATCAACATACCTCGCGAACAATGCCGGGTATTCAGATGTTGATATCAACGCGGTGGCTAACTCCCCTGTGAATCCTGCCGGAACGCAGCCTGTGGGTGGTTTGTTCACCATCATTTCTCAAAAGTGGTTTGCCTTGAACGGAATCAATACTTTGGAGGTGTGGACGGATTATCGT
>JBKCMR010000017.1:0-19624 GCA_046300055.1 Bacteroidota bacterium | reverse complement strand
AACGATTTCCTTCTCCCGCCGATCGGATCACGGCTTTATTGGGTGTACCCCAGGCCCAGTTGTTACCGGTTCCACCTGAAGTCCAGGATCCATTGGTTGATTCAAATCCCTCCCGATAGGGAAAGGCTGTGATCGGCAACGTGCACTGTGATGACGCTTTCAAAAAAGAAAGGGAAAAGAAGCAATAGAGTATGATTCGATTGAAAAGCATTGGCTGAAAGGGCAAAATTATTCCCATTCACTGGATTTGCATGATAAAATGTGAATAGCGGTTGTATAATCTATTTATTTCTATCCGCGCGTCTATGTGTATTTATATATACCTTACATCTACTAACCCAAATGCACCTAACAGACGAATACGATATCGTTTGCTCCTATCCCGGCTTCGAAGTGCGGCTCCATTCCAGCAGTCAGCAACAGGGACTATTCGCAACACGCTCCTTCAGCCGAGAGGAGCGACTCATAGAATTCTCTATTCGATCTATTCTGAGCAGTCCCACCTATCTCACCGTCCAAATCGGAGAAAATGAACATTTCGAGTTCGAACCCGATCACCTGAAATACCTCAATCACAGTTGTGATCCGAATGTTTTCATCGATCTGGAAAATCTGACACTGGTGGCGATCAAAGCTATTGTTACGGGAGATGAGCTTCGGTTCTTTTATCCATCCACCGAATGGAAAATGGACCAACCCTTCGATTGTCAGTGTGGATGGTCAAATTGTTTGGGAACCATAGCCGGTGCACAATCATTGTCCGGATACCAGCTTGCCGAATACAAACTCAGTCCCTATATCAAGCAAAAGCTCAACCTACTCAACTAACTCCGTTATTCAAACGCTCAACCCTTTTCATATCTGGGTATTAGCCCCGCAGTTGGAATCCGACGATCCCAACCTGTCCTATTATTACGATTTCACCCAGTCCATTCAGGAATACACCAAAGTGTTTGCTGAATTGGGACTATCGTGGACCTGGCAACCCGTTACCCTACAAAATTTCCGAGAGGTGTTGACCAACATCGCCACCTCCGATACCAAGCCACTGGTCTTGAATCTTTGCGACGGCGATGAGGTGAATGGAGCGCCCGGCGTGTCGGTGATACTGGAAATGGATCGATTGGGATTGACCTATACCGGATCAGATGAGCATTTCTATCGAATCACCACGTCGAAGATCCCGATGAAAATGGCATTCGATAAATTCGGCGTATCTACAGCCAACTGGCGGGTGATCACCGAAAAGAAGGGTACCCTGAAAGGATTGGGCAAACGGATCGGACTTCCCATGATCATCAAACCCGCGGTTTCAGGCGGGAGCATGGGTGTGACCGTAAAAAATGTGGTCAATACCGAAGCCGAGCTGATCGCCCGGGTGGAAGAGATCCGGAACGGCTATCGCGGATGGAATCTGTTGGCAGACGGATTATTCGTTGAGCAATTCATTGCCGGCCCCGAATACACCACCTTCATCACCGGATCAGCCGACGACCCCGAACATTGTGTGGTTTACGAGCCAGTTCAGCGGGTTTTTCATGAATCACTCCCCGAAACGGAGAAGTTTTTGTCCTTCGACCGCCTCTGGGAGATCTATGAAGATGAAACCCCAATGCCCGAGCAGGCTAACTTTTACGAATACACTACGGCTCCGAAGGAACTGATCCCCGCCATTAAAGCGCTTAGCCTCGAAGGGTATAAGGCGTGTGGCGGAAAAGGTTATACCCGGATCGATATCCGACAAGATTCCAAGACGGGTAATTTATACATGCTGGAAGCGAATGCTCAATGCGGACTCAGCGAGGATGAAAACTATACTTCGATCGGTGCCATCATCAAAATCTCCGGTGTATCCTTTACGCAGGTGATCAAATCGATCTTGCTGGATGCGATCCGGCGAAGTGAACGCCCCAAGACGAAAAAGCGTTCCACCAAATCAGTCGCTAATAAGTCGACTCAATTGGTCAAATAACACCGGCATTATACTATTTTCGAAATCATGAAGGTTTGTGTCTTGCAGCCGGACTATTCCTCCTCAGGGGTCGATTATCAGAACTACGATCCCCCGAGAGATCTGTCGCGTTTTCTACCCGGCGACGAGGTGCATCACGTTTCATTGAATAAGCTGACCACTTACAAACAACTTCGCGATCTCAGCAAACAGAAATTCGATGTATTCGTCAATCTCTGTGAAGGATATCTCGAGTGGGAAGTACCCAGCATCGATGTGATCCATACGCTTGAGTTGTTAGACCTTCCGTTCACCGGTCCATCTTCCAAACTTTACGACCCCACCAAAGAGCTGATGAAATACGTGGCTTATTGCGTAGGTGTCAATACACCCGGCTATGTGCGCATTGAAAAACCGGAAGACGTAAAAACTGCTTCGCAATTATTGAAGTATCCGCTGTTCGTGAAACCCGCGAAGGCCGGTGACAGTTTGGGCATCGATGAACACTCAAAGGTTTCGAATGAATTAGAGTTGTTGCAGAAAGTGAATGAGATCATTGAAGAATATGGTCCGCTTTTGGTCGAAGAATACATCGACGGCCGCGAGTTTACTGTCCTAGTCGCGGCTAATGCGGATGGAAAAACCTGTACAGCCTTCAAGCCAGTGGAATATATTTTCCCCGAGGGGCGTTCATTCAAAACTTACGCACTCAAAACATCTGAGTTGCATCCAGATGCGAACATCCCCTGCAACGACCCGGTGCTTGAAAAAAATCTCCGCGAAGCGGCGAAAAAAATTTTTCTGGGCTTTCAGGGGGTTGGCTACTCGCGACTTGATTTTCGAGTGGATGCAAGCGGTAAGATTTATTTTCTTGAAATCAACTTTACTTGTTCGGTATTTTATCAGGATGGATACGAGGGTTCGGCCGATTTCATTTTGAAATTCGATGGAATCGGTCAGGCTGGTTTTTTGAAACATATGATCGCCGAGGGCGTTGCGCGTCATCAGCGTAAAAAGAAATGCTACGAAATGCGTGGCAACTCGATCGCAGGTTACGGGATCTATGCGGCCCGTGACATTGCAAAAGACGAAGTAGTGTTCAAGGGAGAAGGTCGCTCACAGCGCATCATTACCAAGCGGCACGTGGAGAAATACTGGAACGAAGAAGAGAAGTTGGACTTCCGTCGCTATGCCTATCCGATCAGCGAAGAGGTATTTATTTTATGGGATGAAGAACCATCCGAGTGGGCGCCGCAGAATCACTCCTGCGAAGCAAATACATCTTTCGACGGACTGGATGTTCGTGCGCTTCGTGATGTGAAATCCGGCGAAGAACTCACACTTGATTACGCCCATTTTTTGGACCACAATATGGAACCGTTTGAATGCCGGTGCGGCACGTCGAATTGTAAAAAACTGATCAGCGGGCCGGAAGCGAATTCGTTGAACTTACGGGAGCAGGGTTTACGAGAGAAGTAGTATCTATCTATTTTCCAAAACAGCTATATGATTGGGCAAATATTCTTCGCGAATCTGCCAAACGATGAAATAATTTATATCTGACTTAAACTCTTCGCATGTCAGACCTTTAGTATACTCAAGTATATTTTTTGCAGATTCAACAATGTCCTGGATGAGCAGATCGGAGGCGCGTTTCTACGAAATATATTTTAATGTGTTGATTTTCATTTGGTTGAAATCAATTCACAAAACAATAATCCCGCCCGCGACCCCAACTCGTTAAATTTGCATTCACTACCCCATGCGGTTAAACACGAGGCCTCTCCCTAAGTCTCAACTCCGCTACCCATTGCGTTCTACTTACTGACCTTAGCCCTTCACCTTCGGAAACGGACCCGTCCGTCCCGATCAACATATATTATTATGTCACGCCTTGCCGCCCTGAGTCAACTGATCCTGCAGCACCGATACCGGCTGGGATTCACCTATTTCCTGTTTCTCATCGAAACGGCCGGTAACCTGCTCCGTCCCCTTTTTCTCGGTATGGCCGTGAACGACTTGATCAAAGGCTCCTACTCCGGACTGATCTGGCTTTGCGTGGTGCATCTGGTTTGGTTAGTGATCGGAACCATCCGTCATCGACTCGACACCCGAACTTACTCAGCCATTTACACCTCCATGGTGACACGCTTTCTCGCGCGTCGCTATCAACAAGGTGAAGTATCCAAACTCAGTGCCCACTCCACCCTCGCTCGTGAACTGGTCGACTTTCTGGAATTCGACATGGTATATGTAATGGAAGCTGTCTATAATATTTTCGGATCGTTGATCTTGCTATTCTTCTACGACACCTCTGTCGTATTAGTTTGTTTGAGCATTTTATTGCCGGTATCAATCATCAGTTATTCCTATGGCCGACGCATGCGCAAACTGAATCGCATGAAGAACGATGAATTGGAAAAACAAGTCGATGTGATCTCGAGCGGTAACGGACATATGATCCGTCAGCATTACGACAACCTCCGCAAATGGCAGGTGCGCATCAGCGATCAGGAAGCTTGGAACTTCGGGATCATGGAATTATTGGTGATGGTCGTGATCGGTTTATCAGTTCTGATCACTAATAAAACCATGGGCTCGGAAATGGAAGCCGGAAGTTTGATCGGAATCTATAGTTACATACAACGATTCGTAAGCGGAATGGATACGATCCCGTATACAGTACAACGATTATCGTCACTGAAAGACATCCTGTTCCGAATGCGTTTGCAGGAAGAAGATCTACAAACACCTCCGCTGCGCGAAGTAGCCTAATTAAAATTCTGCAGAACCCGGTGTACGGGGGAAAGCGATCACGTCGCGGATATTCGACATACCGGTGACGAACTGAACCATTCGCTCAAATCCCAATCCGAATCCGGCATGCGGGACCGTTCCGAAACGACGCGTATCCAGATACCACCACAATTCCTCTTCGGGAATGTGCATCTCTTTCATGCGTGCCGTCAAACGATCGAGGCGCTCTTCGCGTTGTGATCCACCAACGATCTCGCCGATGCCTGGCGCCAGAATATCCATCGCCGCTACAGTCTTTCCATCCTCGTTCTGCCGCATGTAAAATGCTTTGATGGCAGCGGGATAATTGGAAAGGATCACCGGCTTCTTGAAATGTTTCTCGACCAGATAGCGTTCGTGTTCACTTTGCAGATCCATGCCCCAACCCGTGATCTCGTATTGGAATTTCTTTTTCTTGTTGTGGTTGCTCTCGCGTAAAATATCAATCGCCTCAGTGTAGGTAATCCGCTCGAATTGATTGTTCAACACGAATTCCAGTTTCTCGATGAGTCCGAGTTCGCTTCGCTTGTCCTGCGGCAATTGTTTTTCTTCATCTGCCAGTCGCGTTGCCAGAAACTCGAGGTCTTCGCGATTATTTTCCATCGCGTAGCGAATGATGTATTGGATGAACTCTTCCGCAAGGTTCATGTTGTCTTCCAGATCACAGAATGCCATCTCGGGTTCGATCATCCAGAATTCCGCGAGGTGACGAGCGGTGTTGCTGTTCTCGGCGCGGAACGTGGGGCCGAACGTATAGATCTCTCCGAAAGCGGTAGCTCCGAGTTCTCCTTCGAGTTGTCCGCTTACGGTTAAGTTCGTAGATCGACCGAAGAAATCTTCTTTATAGTTGATGGATCCGTCTTCGTTTTTCGGCGCGGTTCCATCCATCGGCAAGGTTGTTACCCTAAACATCTCACCGGCTCCTTCCGCATCACTGGCTGTGATGATCGGCGTGTGCATGTACACGAATCCTTTCTCGTTGAAAAATTTATGAACCGCAAACGCGAGTGCATGTCGAACGCGAAAGACGGCCCCGAAGGTGTTGGTGCGAAAACGCAAGTGTGCTTTTTCGCGTAAAAATTCCAGGCTGTGTTTTTTGGGTTGCAGCGGATATTTTTCGGCATCGCTGTCGCCAAGTATTTCGATAGCAGTTGCCTTGAGATCCATTTTTTGTCCCTTACCCAACGACGGTTCGATCACACCCGTCACTTTGAGAGACGCAGATGTGGTGATGCGCTTTAATAATGCGTCGTCGAATTTGCCGAGCTCCACCACCACCTGAATATTGGTATTGGTGCTTCCGTCATTGAGGGCAATGAACTGGTTGTTTCGGAAGGTGCGTACCCAGCCCATCACGGTGACGGACTGTCCGTTCGGTTCGAGCTTCAGGAGCTCACTGACTTTGATGCGTTGGTTGAACATAATGAAGCGTAAAGATACTGAAGGCGAGTGGGTTGTGAAATCCGCAAGCGGATCGGGTAACATTTTGGTAACCATCCGTTCATATTCCGGTAAGGTGCGATCGATAATCTTGCCCAAATTTTTTAGGATGAAAAACCAGTTTCTTTTGGTCCTTTTGGCTTGCGGTATGGTACTGATGGGTTGTCAGAAAACCGATTTGTCGCCCGCCAGCACCGAACAAGCCTCCAGCTTTGTGGAGATTGGAACCATCGACATAGGCGATGTGGGTGCCGCAGAGATCTCTGCCTATGACCCGATCTCACAGCGCTTGTTTGCTGTTAATAATGGTTCAGTGAATAAGATCGACGTGATCGATCTTTCCAATCCGGCTAACCCCACACTGATCAGCTCCATTCCTATTTCAGGATTCGGCGGATTTGCCAACAGTGTAGCCGTTTCCAACGGTCGCCTCGCGATCGCCATTGAAGCGGCCGTCAAACAAAACCCTGGTAAAGTCGCAATCTTCGATACCCGCAAATTGGTAGAGATCAAGTCGGTAACCGTGGGAGCACTGCCCGACATGGTCTGCTTTTCACCCGACGGGAACTGGATTCTGACGGCTGACGAAGGAGAACCCTCTAACGACTACCAGATCGATCCGCCTGGTACCATATCTATAATAGATGTTCGAAACGGATTTCAGGTTACCACGCTAGGTTTCAAATCCTTCATTACTCAACGAGCTGCTTTAGTGGCCAAAGGGATGCGGGTGTTCGGACCAAACGGTGATTTTGAAAAAGATATCGAACCCGAATACATCACCGTATCGGACGATTCCAAAACTGCTTATGTAACCCTGCAAGAAAACAATGCGATCGCCAAAGTGGATATCGCCACCAAGACCATCACCAACATTCTTCCTCTTGGGTATATGGATTTCAGCAAACCCGGATTCGAGGCGGATTTCAGCGACCGCGACAACCAAATTGCCTTCAATAGCTGGCCGGTACGCGGACTCTATCTTCCCGACGCCATTGCATCCATGCAATATGAGGGTGAAACCTATCTGTTCACCGCAAATGAAGGTGATGCACGTGAATATTCAGTTTTTACTGAAGTAAAACGTGTAAAGGATCTTCGTTTGGATGCTACAGCATTCCCCAACGGAAACACATTAAAAACCGATGCACAACTCGGACGATTGAATGTTACGACAACATTGGGCGATACGGATTTCGATGGTGACTTCGACGCCCTGTATTCACTGAACTCCCGCTCTTTCAGTGTATGGAGCGGCACCACCGGAAATCAGATTTTCGACAGTAAAAACGAACTCGATAAAAAATGCAATCTCTGGTTCACGTATGACGATGGCCGAAGCGACGACAAAGGATCAGAACCCGAGTCTGTAGTGCTGGGTACTGTTGGCAAGAAAAAAATCCTTTTCGTGGGTTTGGAACGCTCAGACGCTGTAGCGGTTTATGATGTCACCGACCCAACAAAACCAAACTATATTAAACTCCTGGCCAGCGGTGATGCACCAGAGGGACTACTCTTCATCAAACCCGAGGATAATAAAATGGGTCGTAGCTTACTCGTAGTAAGCAGCGAAAACGATGGGGTGATCAAGATTTTCAGCACTAAATGATGTTTTTGATTTGAAATTCAATTAGATACGTGTTTTGTTCAGTCCCGCTTCGGCGGGACTTTTTTTGGCTTTTACCGGATACCCACCGGTAGCAGGTGAATATTATGGGCCTTGCCCTATATTTGCTATCGGAAAGCAATCAATCTTCTCGCTTTCCTCCACTCACCAATCTTTTTCAATTCTTAAGTCGGGTCTCGGAAATTTTGTTGAACCCCATCCCTTTATTCATTATGACCCCTCGCCAGTAACGGCGGGTTTATCCCGGAGTTGACCCAGCCGGAGCACCCAATCAGCATTAAATAATATCAGAAAGCGTCACATGAATCCCAAAAAAGAGAAAATGCCTGCTAAAAAAGATGAAAAAGCGCCCGTAAAACGCGGTCGCCCGCGTAAAGCAGAAGCTGCGCCCGATGAAATTTCAGCAGAAAATAGTGCCCCTCAGGCTTCAGTAGCACCTGCTCCGGCAGATGCGGAAGCTCAAATGCGACTGGCTTCAGCCATTCTGCAAGAATCCGATGAGCAACAACAATCACAACAACAAGAATCAGCCCCTCAACAAGGTGGATACCGTCCCCAATTTCAGCCCCGCCGCGACCACCCGAACTTCAATGTAGAGTTCGACGGGTTGATACAAGCAGAAGGAGTATTGGAAATGATGCCCGACGGTTATGGGTTCCTTCGTTCCTCCGACTATAATTATCTCTCCTCACCCGATGATGTATATGTTGCTCCGCAACAGATCAAACAACTGGCCATCAAAACCGGCGACACGCTGGTTGGAATGGTACGCCCTCCGCGGGAAGGGGAAAAATATTTTGCGCTGGTAAAAACCGAAACGATCAATGGTAAGCGGCCGGAAGAAGTTCGCGATCGTGTTCCCTTCGATTACCTAACGCCGCTTTTTCCATTCGAAAAGATGAATCTGTTCACCACTCCGAGTGATTATTCTACCCGGATCATGGACCTGTTCACGCCGATCGGTAAGGGGCAACGTGGACTCATCGTGGCTCAACCCAAAACCGGTAAGACCATGTTGCTGAAAGCAGTGGCCAATGCCATTGCCGCAAACCATCCGGAGTGTTATCTGATGGTGGTACTTGTAGATGAGCGTCCGGAAGAGGTGACTGATATGGAGCGCAGCGTACGTGCCGAAGTGATCGCCTCCACCTTTGATGAACCGGCAGAGAAACACGTGAAAGTATCCACCATGGCCTTGCAAAAAGCAAAACGTCTGGTAGAATGCGGACACGATGTGGTTATTCTGCTTGATTCCATCACGCGTCTCGCGCGTGCACACAACACCGTCGCCCCCGCCTCCGGAAAAGTATTGTCGGGTGGTGTGGAAGCGAATGCCATGCAAAAACCAAAACAATTCTTCGGTGCCGCTCGTAAGATCGAAAACGGCGGATCACTCACCATCATCGCTACCGCACTTGTTGATACAGGAAGTAAAATGGATGAGGTGATCTTCGAGGAATTCAAGGGAACCGGTAACATGGAATTACAGCTCGACCGTAAACTGGCCAATAAGCGTATCTATCCGGCCATCGACCTTACATCTTCTTCCACTCGTCGCGACGATCTATTGCTCGACAAGGATGCGTTGCAGCGCATGAATCTGCTCCGCGTTTACCTGACCGACATGAATACGGAAGAAGCCATGCGCGAATTACAAAACCGTATGAAGGGCACCAAGAGCAACGAAGAGTTTTTGGCTTCTATGAATCGATAATTCGGATCGGAAATAATAATAAGACCCAGACGGTGCGAAAGCGATCGTCTGGGTTTTTTCTTGCCCACGAATCAAACTACCTTCACCGCAGATGGCTGTTCGTCCGATCGATATTGATACATTTTTAGACCTCCGAGAAACACATCCAGTATTGGATGTACGTAGTCCGGGTGAATACCAACACGCACACATTCCCGGCGCTCATTCTTTTCCGCTTTTTGATGATGAGGAAAGAAAACAAGTGGGCACCGCTTACAAACAAGAAAGCCGGGAACTGGCGATCAAGATCGGACTTGATTATTTCGGTCCGAAAATGCGCGCATTGGTGGAACAAGCGGAATCCATCTCTGCACAGTCGGGTTCTCGAACGCTGCTCGTTCATTGCTGGCGCGGTGGCATGCGAAGCGGCGCCTTGGCTTGGCTATTGGATATTTACGGATTTCAAGTTCATACACTCATCGGGGGATACAAAAGTTTTCGGCGCTGGTCTTTAGCACAGTTTGAAAAAGAATATCCGCTACAATTGATCGGTGGCTACACCGGTTCCGGAAAAACGGACTTGCTGGAAGCATTAAAAAATAAGAAGGAAACGATACTTGATCTCGAGGGCTTAGCTCATCACAAAGGGTCGGCATTTGGAAATATCGGTCTGCCCGAACAACCCTCTCAAGAACATTTTGAAAATAAACTTGCACTCGCCCTCCTAAAGGCAGCAGCAGAGCAAACCGCGCGAATTTGGGTCGAAGACGAATCACAAAGGATCGGTCGCGTAAACATTCCGGGAGTGTTCTGGGAACACATGCGTCGGTCATCTGTTTACTTTCTTGATATCCCATTCGAAAAAAGACTCGCCTATATTGTTCAGGGATATGGATCGCTTGATGTTCAACGACTCTGTGATGCCACCGATCGTATTCGAAAAAAACTGGGAGATAAGAATGCAACGGAAGCGATCGCCTTTTTACAAAACGGACAGATCACGGAGGCCTTTGACATTCTGTTGAGCTACTACGATAAGATGTACAAAAAATCATTGTTAAACCGCGAGCAGGCCGAGAAGCTGATCCAAAACATTGAAGCTACTGCTGTTCACGAAGAAAACGCCGAACTTTTATTGAAGACTTCTACACTATGAGTCAACTTCCGGAAACACCGCTAACATCATTTACCCGCAATACGGGTTGCAGTTGCAAGATCGCGCCACAAGTATTGGAACAAATCATCAAGCCCGGCTCGGCAATGGATGTATTTCCGCAGCTGCTCGTTGGAAATGAGTCGCTGGATGATGCCGCAGTATTGGACCTGGGTAATGGATCGGGCCTGATCGCAACTACTGATTTTTTTACGCCGATCGTTGATGAGCCCTTTGTATATGGAAAGATCGCTGCCGCCAATGCGATCAGTGATGTGTATGCAATGGGAGGTAAGCCGATCCTCGCCCTCGCGATCTTGGGTTGGCCAGTAGATAAGCTTCCTGCCGAACTCGCAGCTGAAGTGATCGAAGGCGCGCGCGCAGTCTGCAGAGAAGCCGGCATTCCGCTTGCAGGCGGACATAGTATAGACACTACAGATCCAATATTCGGGCTGACGGTCAATGGAATGATACCGATCGAAGGGATCAAAAAAAATAAAAGCGGTAAGCCCGGCGATCTTTTATTTCTCACCAAACCGATCGGCAGCGGTATCGGTTCAACAGCCCGAAAACGCGGTTTATTAAAAGCAGAACACAATGACGCGTTGTTACAAACCATGTGTTCCTTGAATCGAATTGGAGAAGTGTTGGGAACAATGAACGGTGTACACGCCCTTACCGACGTGACCGGATTCGGATTGCTTGGACATTTAGGTGAAATGACCTACGGCAGTGCATGTGGGGCGGAAATCTATTATGACCGATTGAAATTACTCCCGGGCGTATCCGAATATATTCAGCAACGGATCTTTCCCGATTCCACCACGCGCAATTGGAGTCGTTATCAATCAGATGTTCAATTTGAGAAAGGCGTTCCCGTAGCAGAAGCGTTCACATTACTGCCCGATCCGCAGACAAACGGGGGATTATTGATCGCTGTGGCAGAAGATTCCGCAGCACTCTTGAAGGAGAAGATGGTCGAATTTGAATTGAACGATCATCTTTTACCGATTGGGCGGCTGACCGAGATCGGCGCGAAGCGGATCGTCATCCGACCGTCTGAACAACTCTAGATCAATGCGTCGATGGCCTTTGCCAGCTTGTGATCTTTTTCCGTGATCACATTTCCGGCATCGTGCGTGTTGAGCCAAACCTCTACTGTGTTCCAGACGTTGGTCCACCGTGGATGATGCTGTTGCTGCTCGGCTAACATCGCCACTCTTGTCATGAATGCAAAGGCCTCCGAAAAATCTCGGAATTCGAATTTTCTATAAAGCGTATTGGCTGTTTCTGTCCACATAGTTTCAGAATAAAAGATTCTCTCTGTTTTTTACTTGGTCGATCGTCAGTTTAACGGCCATCTGCACAAACTGCGTTCCGCGAATGGCCTGCATGGTTTCTTCGAGCCAGGCGGGGTCGATCTCGTCGCCTTTCATCAACCATAAATAATCCATGTGCTTCAGTTCTGGCAGCAGGTATTCACCGTCGAACTGATTTACATACAGATAATGTTCCAGCATCGACTCGGGTCGACGGTATTCATATACCTTGAAAAAATATTCTCTTTTTTTTCGGATCAGTCCGATCTCGAGATCATTGATCCTAAAATCCAGTTGCAAGTGGGCATTCAGGTGCCAAACAAATTGATAGTCGCGGATCGGAGCCATGATACCGATCAAACATGCCTCATCGAAGAACATGTCGTTGAGTGCATCCGTATCGAGAACCAGTTTCTGTGGCCGCTCTGCCATTAATTTACTTTCTAGAAAGTTACGTTTACTTCTTTGGTTTCCTCACCACGCTGATAGATCACTTTTATCGTTTCTCCTTTTTTGAACTTGCCCAACGTTTGCATGTAGCTCTCCATGGAAGAAATCGAATAATCACCAACCTGTAAAACGATGTCGCCCGCGCGAATGCCGGCTTTCTGGGCAGGCTTTCCTTCACTCACACCATCAGCACGAACACCTTTTCCGGAATAGGTATAGTCGGGCATGATGCCCATCGTTACACTGAAGCGGGCGGTGGTTGTTGTTTGTGTTTCTCTTGTTTTCAAAAAAGCCAGTTTGGGTTCCTGGTTCAAGCCGTCAACCGTGCGCTCGATGTGACGAAGGATCCGCACCATCCCTTCGTAATTGATGCGGTCCGCATCATCAGAAGGTTTGTGATAATCAGTATGCAATCCGGTGAAGTAGAAAAGCACCGGAATGTCTTTTCGATAAAAAGAGGAGTGGTCGCTTGGGCCGGTGCCACTGGAGTCGATGCGGATCGATATCGTGTTACTCGCCTTCGGATCGACCACCTTCGACCAAGCAGGTGAAGTGCCGTATCCGCCCAGTGTAATGGACTTGCTGCTGTCGGGCAATCGTCCCACCATATCCATATTGATCATATAATTAACAGCCTTCAGATCGATCGTGGGTTTTTCAGTAAAATATTTTGATCCGTACAATCCCAATTCTTCTCCGGAGAAAGCAAGAAAGAGATAATTATTCTTCTGTTCTTTTTTTGATTTTAACAGACGAGCCAATTCAATAAGCATGGAGGTGCCACTGGCATTGTCATCTGCTCCATTGTGAATTTCAGGCGTGCCGGTATGTCTGGAATTATTGTCCTCGCCATAACCGAGGTGATCATAGTGTGCACCGAGGATAACCGTTTTTTCAGCCTTGTTATCAATGAAGCCGGCCACATTGTATCCGCGTCGCATGTTTTCAACGAATTCAACCTTCCCCTGAATTCGCATTCCGCCTTTATCTGCTTGCACATATCGTATGGCGGCATCCTTTTTTAAATAAACGACCGAGATCTTTAGCGCATCGGAACGGTCTTTTGCATTGAAGGAAAGTTTATCGCCGGAAGTATGTGTACTATAAAGGATCAGTCCGGTTGCGCCGGCGTCGGCTGCTTTTTTTGACTGCTCATAAACATAGAGGGGCAGATCGAAGTGCGGATTGTTCGCATTGTCCTGAATACCCTCACCGAGATCGATGATCCAAGGCGCTGCAACCTCCCGGAGACCTGGGATCGGTTCGCCTTGTATCGGTTGTGATCCGCTCCAAGGGAAATAGAAATAATCTTTTTCAGCTACCAGTGTATCGCCTTGTAACCATAGATAAGATTCCGGCGATGGTTTTTTTCCTTCTTGCACCTCGAATAGTTGTTCAAAGCCGTTTGTGCCTTTTGGTTGAAGTCCGATCGAGCGAAATTGCTCCGCTATGTAGCTGCGAGCGATCGCCTCGCCACGGGTACCGGTTCTTCTGCCTTCCAGTGAGTCGGATGCTAAAAAGCTAACGTGTTGCTGAAAGCTGCTTTGATAGTTTTTATCGGCGCGCAATAATTTTTTGCTGGCGGGCACACAAGAAGCAAAAAAGAGAAGAAAAACTACGGGGGCGGTTCGTTTCGACATGAAAAAAGGATTGGAGACAAAAATACCTTGGTTCGGGTTGAAAAACCGGATTTAGTAATGAGTGTTCGCGAATCCGTTCTACTTTTGCGAGGTTGAAATCAACCCCCCTTCATATTGCCCTGGTCGGGAATCCAAACAGTGGTAAAAGTTCACTGTTCAATTGTTTGACCGGAATGAACCAGCAAGTCGGGAATTTTCCCGGGGTGACGGTTGACAAAACCACGGGGCGATTTTCAGCAGGTGATCAGGCCATCGAACTGATCGATCTTCCCGGCACCTATTCACTTTATCCGAAACGATTGGATGAGTGGGTCAGCTATAAAGTGGTGATCGGAGAAGATGAGGGTTTTCGTCCCGATCTGGTGATCGCAGTGGCAGATGCCAGCAACCTGAAGCGGAATCTGTTGCTTTGTTCTCAATTGATCGACCTGAAGGTTCCGGTTGTGATCGTGCTTACGATGATGGACCTGGCCCGAAAAAAGGGGATACAGATCGACATTCCCGCGTTGGAGCGAGAACTCGGCGTGCAGGTGGTGGCCGTGAATCCCCGCAAAGGACAGGGGGTTACTGAGTTGAAAAAAACGATACAGTCCTGGTCGGTTCGCTCGATCAAGCAGTCCGCCCGCCCCTTTATCGACTCAAAGGCCCTGGCGCCGGCTGCGGTTGAGGCCACACAGGCGTTGTTTCCCGGAATCGGCGAGTATACATCCATTCATTATCTGATTCATCACGAGTCCCTCTCACTTCCGCAGCAGGACGCACTCGAATCGATCGAAGAAAAAAGCAGTTTTAATCCCACTAAAACGCAGGCGGCCGAGATCCTTCAGCGATATGCCCGTATCCGGGAGATCATGCAGGTGGCGGTATCTGAGCCCGACCCGTTGAAAAAGAAAATGGCGACCGAGCGCCTCGATGCGATTCTGCTTCATCGGCGTTGGGGAAACCTGATCTTGTTGTCCGTCTTGTTCCTGCTATTTCAGGCTGTTTTTTGGTTGGCCAAGTATCCGATGGATTGGATCGAAAGCGGATTCGGCTTGTTTTCGGGCTGGTTGGGAGAAACATTACCGACGAATGCCTGGAGCGACCTGCTGATCAACGGGGTGGTGGCCGGCTTAGGTGGCATTCTGGTTTTTGTGCCGCAGATCGTGATCTTATTTGGGATCATCACATTATTGGAGGATACGGGATACATGGCGCGGATCAGTTTTTTGACCGATCGATTGATGCGTGGGGTCGGATTGAACGGAAAAAGTGTGATGCCCATGATCAGTGGTTTCGCTTGTGCGGTTCCGGCGATCATGAGTGCGCGTAACATCGAGAACCGAAAAGAGAGATTGCTGACGATATTAGTGACCCCGCTGATGAGTTGTTCGGCGCGGCTGCCTGTTTATTCCATTTTAACCGGACTGGTGATACCGGAGAAATATTTATTCGGACTCCTGAGTATGCAGGGATTGGTGATGATGGGGCTCTATGTTTTTGGCGTGGTGATCGCGCTGCTGGTATCCAATATTGCAAAGTGGTTTATCCGGATACAGGAAAAGAGTTTTTTCATCCTGGAGTTGCCCGACTACCGAGCGCCTCGTTGGGGGAATATGGTAACAGTGATGTTCAATAAGGCGAAGATCTTTTTGTTTGATGCCGGTAAGGTCATCATGATCATCAGTCTTGTGCTTTGGGGACTTTCAAGTTTTGGTCCGGCCGATAAAATGAAAATCATTGATGATCGTTACGAGGCTGCTAAGGTTGCTTCGGTACTTCCGGCCGAACAGATCGAACGGGATCACCAAAGTGCGCGATTGGAAAATTCATACGCGGGCATGCTGGGCCATGCCATTGAACCGGTGATCGCGCCACTTGGTTTCGATTGGAAAATCGGCATTGCCCTGATCACATCATTTGCCGCACGAGAGGTGTTTGTGGGTACGATGGCAACGCTTTACAGTGTGGGCGAAGAAGATGCCAGCAGTCGCGTATTGAAGGATAAAATGCGTGGTGCGACGCGACCCGATGGGTCCATTGTGTTCACATTAGCAACCGGAGTATCATTACTCATCTTCTATGCGCTGGCCATGCAGTGTATGAGTACGTTGGCGGTTGTAAAGAGAGAAACCCGTAGTTGGAAATGGCCCGCGATACAGCTGGTCTATATGACCGGTCTGGCCTGGATCATGAGCTGGTGTGCGTATTTACTGTTGCGCTGAGTCACCTCCCCACTTGTCTTTGGGTTCAAAATAATCCCACAAAAGATCCGCGAGGTTTCGGGCAAGGGTCCACGCTTCGTTTTCGTGCGACCAGCGCTGATCGACGTTGTTCTTGGTGAAAATGCAGAACACAAATGGGTGGTTCGGCGCATTCACGATCATGGCCTCACTTCGTGATGCGTTCACACAACCGTTTTTACTGAAGACTTCGATGTAGGGTGGAAAGCGAGAGATGGCTTCATCTTCATCCCAGAAATTTCGTCCCATGGTGCGAAGAATCCGCTCATCTGTCGATCCTGCAAAAAGTTTATTTTGATAAACACGCTCCAGCAGTTCGCCCATTTCGCGTGGCGTGGTTTGTCCCCACCCGTACTGTGTCCGGTTCGTTTCACGGCCGGGTGTTCGTGAATTCACGCGTGTTTGTTTCAGCCCGATGCTGTCAAGAATTTGATTGATCCGTGTTCCACCGCCCGCGATCGATTGGAGCCAAAGGCTTGCGGTGTTGTCGCTGGTGGTCATCATGAGCATGATGATTTTTTTCAGCGCGATGCTTTCGTTCGACTTGAAGGATCCGAGAATATCAGATCCGGCATAGAGCAGCGAGTCCTTGTAAATGAAGTTGGAGTCGTAGGTGATTTCATTTTTATGCAGTCGATCCATTACGCCCAGTAGAATCGGAACTTTTACAATACTAGCGGTCGGAAAAATTGTATCCGACTGAAAAGTGGCGGTCTTGCCCGATCGAAGATCTTTCACATACACGCCCGCTACACCCTTGAATCCGGCTAATTGATCCTCGATTTTCCGACTAAGTTTTTTATCTACGGGTTGCGCATTTGCGAACGCAACGAACAGAAAGGAAATATAGAAGAGGTGATTTCGCATACTATTTTACCTGCATCATATCAAGGACCATGCTGCAAAAGGCGCGGATACCGGTGGGCATGCCACTATTGTCTACATAAAAATCGGCTGTGTGGTGTGGTGGTGCTTTAGCGGGATCGTTGCCCTTTGGCATACCGCCCAGGTAGAGGAATACGGCCGGGGCTTTAGTTCCGTAGTAAGAAAAATCTTCTGCACCGGTGACCCATTCTCTCGGTTTCACATTGGCGGTGCCGGCTGCTTTTTCGAGTGAGGGCATGACTTTCTTAAGCAATTCAGGATCGTTGTAGGTAACCAATGTTTTTGTCTCAATGGTCACCTCGGCGGTGGCGCCGGATGCTTCGGCTATATATTTAGCTGTGTGCTTTATTTTTTCGTGGACTTCTTTTTGCATATCGGAATCCAATGTTCGAATGGTGCCGGCCATGGAGCAGCTTTCTGGAATGATGTTTTGGCGAACGCCTCCATTTATTTTTCCGACGGTGATCACAACGGGTGCTTTGGTGAGTTCGGATTGTCGGCTGACGATTGCTTGTAATCCGTCGATGATCTGTGCAGACACTTGAATCGGGTCGACGCCCTTCCAGGGTTGAGAACCATGACTCCCTTTTCCTTTAACTAAAATGGAAAACCAATCAGCCGCGGCCATGAACGCGCCGGGTTTGTAGTGGATCTGTCCCGCTTCAATATCTGATTCGATGTGAAAGCCTAATACCATATCTACCTTTGGATTTTCCATCACGCCTTGCTTGACCATCAGTGCCGCACCGCCTTCTTCTCCATCCGGCGCTCCTTCTTCAGCGGGTTGGAAAATGAATTTTATCGAACCCTGCAATTCATTTTTGAAAGCAGATAATACTTCTGCGGTGGCCATGAGCATGGCTACGTGTGTGTCGTGTCCGCATGCATGCATCACACCCACTTCTTGTCCGTTGTACGTAGTACGCGCCTTAGATGCGAATGGAATATTGACGCGCTCCGTCACGGGTAGTCCGTCCATATCCGCCCGAAGGGCGATACAGGGGCCGGGCTTGGCCCCCTTCAATAAACCGACCACACCCGTGTGTGCAACACCTTCCTGTACTTCGATTCCTAGTGAACGCAAATGTGCTGCAATCAGTTTGGAGGTTCGGAACTCACGATTTCCGAGTTCGGGGTTGAGGTGTAAATCTTCGCGCCAAGCATTTGTCTTCGCGGTCATCGTTTCTACTTTTTGGAACAATCGCTGACGGAGTTGTTCTTTTTTATCCTGTGCCTGGGAGAGTGTTCCGGTGATGATACACACTAGTAATAGAAATGACGCGCGCATAAATCGGTTTTGGCTCAAAATAGGTTGTTTTTGCGCTATTTTTAAGCATGTTCCTTCGGCACATTCCCTTTTTACGCGCGGTGGCCTGGCATAGCTTGACGGCTTTTGGCGGACCGCAAGCGCATTTAGGATTGATGCTTCGTCGGTTTGTTCGCAACCGGCCCTATGTGAGCGAAGAGGAGTTGATGGAATACAACTCTTTTTGTCAGCTACTTCCCGGCGCCTCTTCTACTCAAACGCTTACCCTGATCGGCTACAAGCGCGGGGGTGTTCCGCTGGCGGTGCTAACCTTGTTGATCTGGATCTTGCCTGCCTGTTTTTTGATGGGGGGTCTTACTTTTCTGATCGGTTTGGGTGTTTGGGTTGAGCGATCTGCTTTTGAATTCATTGCCCCTATGGCGGCAGGCTTTTTGGGATATGCAGCGGTGCAACTTTTTCCGTTGGCTGTAAAAAACACGATTACCTGGATCATTTTCGGAATCGCCTGTATCATCACCTATTTATTTTTCGGCAGTCCGTGGATGATCCCAGTCCTGATGGTAGCCGGTGGCATTGCTACCAACTTCAGTAACAAACGTATTCCGCAACAACTCGATAAGCCCAAAACCATCCGATGGTGGAATTTCTGGCTGTTCGGAATCATTTTTTTATTGGCGGGTTTTTTCAGTGAAACGGCGCGCAAAAAAGATTGGCCTGACCGAAAGCCGATCAACCTATTTGAGAATACCTACCGAATGGGAAGCCTGGTTTTTGGTGGTGGTCAGGTTTTGTTACCACTGATGTATGAGCAGTGGAGTGTTCGCCCATCCAGGGTGAAGGAAAACAACCCGGGTGCAATCCGAGTCGATCAAAAAGATATGTACGTGGGTATGGGTGTGGTTCGAGCTGTACCTGGACCCGTTTTTTCGATTGCCGCATTCACTGGCGGAATGGCCATGAGGTCAGAGGGATTGTGGTGGCAGCTGCTGGGCTGTGTGATCGGTATGGTCGCCATTTTTCTGCCGAGTGCGCTCCTGGTACTTTTCTTTTATCCCATTTGGCACAATCTTAAAAAATATGCTGTCATCTACCGATCGATCGAAGGGATCAATGCGGTGGTGATGGGGGTATTGCTTGCGTCGGTGCTTTATATATTAGTAGATGTAGTTGGTCCGGTGAAC
>JBKCMR010000016.1:0-25034 GCA_046300055.1 Bacteroidota bacterium | reverse complement strand
CCAAACACCTGTAGCCGGACTACAACCCGATTCTCAACGCTATTTCGATTATCACCACGCGCGCAACGACACGTTTGAAGCAGTTAATAAACGTGAGCTCGAACTGGGTGCTGTGAATATGGCTGCGTTGATCTTGCTGGTTGATAAATATGGACTCTAACGAAGTCCGACCAACTTCTTCGTAGCCATTTGTCCCTTCCCGATCAGACGAATGAAATAGGATCCGCTCGAAGGAAGTGATTCAATCGTACTCAGTGTTTGAAGTTGACCGATCGTTTGGGAACGGATGATCCGTCCGTTTGCATCATATATCTCCAGCCTATTGAACAGACGCGGGGGATATTGCAATCGATAGGGGCCTGCGCCGGGATTCGGACTTATCACTACTTCTGAGCTGCGGTCTACCGAGTTTGGGAGCGCCGTGGTGATCGAACCTGTTTTATTGATCACCCAATTGTTCGGGTCAACCACAATACCCGTTGGGGTGCGGTTACTTCGAAAATTGAATGTTTGGTTATTGAATTGCTGATTCACCAATACGGTGGTATCACCACTGGAAGTTTGGAACGTGAATTCGTACAATCCTTTAAAGAAGGGCGTCACCGAACCGGCACTGACGGTTTGGTTGACAAAGAGCACTAAACTGTCGCCCTGTTTGGAATAATCAACGTTGAATGTCGGATACCCTTCACCGTAATACCACTGATTAAAAAAGTCGCTCAGATTCTTTCCGGAGATCGCTTGTGCCACATTTTGGAAATCCGTAGCACTGGCAAAATTGTTTTTGTACTGGTTCTGAAATTGTTGTAGGATCTGAAAGAACTGATTGTCATTCTGCAACTCAAAACGAAGATTGTGAATGATCGCAGCGCCTTTGTTATACGAGAGTCGACTGCTGAAGATCCGGTTCTCGTCAAAGAGGCTGCTATTCGGTACATATACCGATCCGTTCGCCACACTCATGACATTATTATGAACGGTTGTCATATAGCCGGCCGGTGTGGTAGTAAAGAGTGCCGGCAATTTTTCGATCATCAGGTATTCGGAGTATGTCGCGAATCCTTCATTGATCCAGATGTCATTCCAGCTGGCGCAGGTAACATTATCGCCGAACCATTGATGTCCAAGTTCATGGGCGATCAGTCCTGTACCAAAATTGGCCATGGTACTCATGGTCTGGTGTTCCATCCCCCCGCCGATATTAGCCTGTGCATGTCCGTATTTTTCATTCTTAAAGGGGTACAGTCCGAACAGCTCACTCATCTTCTCGACAAAGGGAGGTGTTTTATCCAGATTGGCTTTATTCGAAGCTAGATACGAGGCATTGTCAGCAATGTAGTGCTGGATCAGGATCGAGTCCGGCGCCATCGCGGCTGGCTTGGCATAATTCAAGTATTCCTGATAATTGCCAACAGCGATGCTGGGTAGGTAATAATTCTGCGGGTAGCGGGTCTTCCAGCGATATTGTTTTTTGCCATTGGGTAAAGTGATCGTTTCAGTCAATAATCCATTCGCTCCAACTCGGTTGATGGCTGAGGTTGTCACCCAGATCTCTGCCGAATCGATCTTGTCGTTCAATAATTGCTTGATCGGAAACCACTCCCGTGCTTGATAGCTTTCTGAGAGCGTAGCCGTATAGGATAATCCGGTACTAGTCGATGTGCCGGCAAATACACCGGCAGATCCCGCTGTGCCGCGGTAGTAAAACAATGCCTCGACTCCACTACTGGGTGATAGAGCCGGAGAGATCGGAACAAAAACGTGGTCGTTGGATTGAGTAAAGGTGGTGATCTTGACCCCATTGATGAAGGCTGAATCTACCGTCATATTTCCTTTCAGCTCACAGATGAACGTATCGAGTGTTTGACGCACCACAAATCGTGTAAGAGCCGACCCGCTGATGTTCCGGTTATTAGCCTCTACACTGATATCCAATTTCAAATACTTGATGTCGTATTTGTTCATGGATGGATACTGATAATAATTGATGCGGCTGCTATTCAGGTGGGGCAGCGCACATTTTTCGCGGCACTCGATCGAATATTCTTCACCGGGTGTTTGGGCATTCAGTAAATAGCTGAATAAGCTGAGTAGTAGTAACGACAGTAATGCTTTCATGTAGCTTAAAGGTACAGAAGACTATTCACCTGTCAGCAAGCGTACGATCTGCTCTCCGATCTGCTGAAAGGGGAAGCGGTCACGGGTCGACTGATATTGTGCAGCGATTTCCGGATTGCATAGGTGTCCCATACTTCCTTCATGAGAGTGATTCAGTACTCGCTCAGGTGTGAACTCACCGGCTTCGATCGCGCGACCAACCTGTTTGTAGGCATCGCGAAACGGAATGCCGGTCTGTACCAGCCGGTTCACCGCTTCAACACTGAAGAGGTGATCGAATTTTTTATCTGCTAGAATATCTTTTTTCACCGATGCCTGTTGGAGCATGAAGGTTGTCATTTGCAGACAATCCCGCAATTCACCCAAGGCAGGAAATAGATTTTCCTTCAGTAATTGCAGATCACGATGATAGCCGGAGGGCAGGTTAGCGGTGATCAGCTGTATTTCATTCGGAAGCGATTTGATCCGGTTGCAACGGGCCCGGGTCAGTTCAAAAACATCTGGGTTTTTTTTATGCGGCATGATAGAGCTGCCGGTGGTGAGTTCATCCGGAAAGGAGAGGAACCCAAATTGCGGATTCAGGTAAAGGCATACATCCATACTCAATCGACCCACCGTATCAGCCACATTGGCTATCGCCTGCGCTACGATGCGTTCGCTTCGGCCTCTTCCCATTTGTGCATAAACGACGTTATAGTTCATCGAATCAAATCCGAGTAACTCGGTTGTGTAGGTCCGGTCTATCGGGAAGGAAGACCCATAACCAGCGGCCGACCCCAATGGATTTTTATTAACCACCCGATAGGCTGCCTCCAGCGTGATCAGGTCATCGGACAAACTTTCCGCATAAGCACCGAACCAAAGTCCGAATGAGGATGGCATCGCTAATTGCAAGTGTGTATAGCCAGGTAACAGATCATTTTTATGTGCTTCGCTTTTCTCTTGCAGTAGGTTGAACAGGGTATCAATCTCATTCACGAGCGATTCCAGTTCCGCACGCAGAAATAACCGAATGTCCAGTAATACCTGATCGTTCCGACTACGGGCGGCATGGATCTTCTTTCCCATGTCTCCAAGCTTTTCAGTCAACAACCATTCTACCTGTGAGTGTATATCCTCCACATCTTCCGAGAGGGTGAATGAACCGGCTGTTACATCAGCATGGATCTTTCGGAGCGCATCCCGAAGTGAATGCCATTCTTCCGTCGTCAATAATCCGATCCGATGCAGCATCTGAATATGTGCCAGCGATCCGATCACATCGTGTGCGGCCAGATAACTGTCCAGCTGACGATCCTTCCCGGCGGTGAACGCATGTACGGCCGGCTGACTATTTGTATCCTTTTGCCAAAGTTTCATGATCGGGATTGCTGAAGGTTTTCAATGAGGTTGATATAGTGCTCGATGCCGCCTCGGATCTCTTCCACATAGATATATTCATCGGCGGAGTGACTGCGGGCCGAATCACCCGGACCGGTCTTCAATGCAGGAAATGGCATCAGTGCTTTATCCGACGTGGTCGGAGATCCATAAGGCTTGCGGCCCATCTTGATACCACCCTGCACCAGGGGATGATCCGTAGATATAGAGGTGGAACGCAAACGAAAACTTCGGGGCGTAATGGTGGCACCAATATTCGAACGGATCTCTTCTAATACCTCTTCAAAAGAGTACAATTCATTGACCCGTACATCAACGACGAACTTACATTCGGCGGGAATGATGTTATGTGCTTTATTCGCTGTTTCAATGACCGTAACTGTCATTTTACAAGCGCCGAGAAAATCAGAGACGCGTTCGAAACGATGGGAGCGTACCCATTGAATATCATCCAGTGCTTTCTCCAGTGCATTGATCCCCTCATTTCGAGCAGCATGTCCTGCTTGACCCACGGCCGCACAATCCAGTACCATCAATCCTCTTTCTGCCACGGCCAGATCCAATTTAGTGGGCTCACCAACGATGGCGCAATCGATATTCGGCAAATGCGGTAAGATCAATTCCACGCCTCCCGGTCCGGAGATCTCTTCCTCCGCTGTCGTTGCCAGCATCACATTGTAGGGGAGATCGGTTTTAGGATAGTAATATAAAAATGTTACGATCAGCGAAACGAGGCAGCCCCCTGCATCGTTACTGCCGAGTCCGTATAGTTTTCCGTCTTCTATGTCGGGCGAGAATGGATCACGTGTGTACTGAGCATTGGGCTTGACGGTATCATGATGAGAATTCAGCAACACGCTCGGTTTACGGATATCAAACTCCTTATTTCGAGCGATCACATTATTTCCGATCCGCTCCGAGGGGATTCCGTTTTCCTGTAAAAAGGCAGCGATGCGATCAGCGGTGACCGATTCTTCCCGGCTGAAGGAAGGAATTTTGATCAGGGATCGAAGCAGGTCGATCGCATTATCATTTAATATGTTGAGAGGTTCATTCATTTGATAAGGTGGTTCCGCTGTTTCCGTTCAAAAGTTCGGACAATCGGTCCGCTTTTCCAATCACAACCCGTCTCACACCCGCGTCGATGGCTTGAAACGCATTGTCCAGCTTGGGGATCATCCCCTCATTGACCGTGCCCTTCTCTTTCAAGGTCTTGTATTCGGATCGACTCATACGTGATATCACACTTGATTCATCTGATCGGTCACGAAGCACACCGGCTTTCTCAAATCCGAAAACGAGCGTGGTCTGAAATGTACGGCTCAACGCTACAGCGACGGATTGCGCCATCGTGTCGGCATTTGTATTCAGGATCTGACCGTTTCCATCATGTGTCAATGGAGCGATCACCGGTATCAGTCCGTGCCCGATAATTTTCTCGAATGCATCTGTATTCACCTGTGTTATATCCCCCACGAATCCGTAATCGATCGTTGCGTGCACTCTTTTTTTCGAACGGATCAGGTCGCCATCTGCTCCCGTAAGGCCAATCGCATTTTTCCCGCGTGCCTGTAAGGCGGCAACGATCTGTTTGTTGATCAGTCCGCCATAAACCATGGTTACAATCTCCAAGGTTGCAGCATCGGTGATCCGTCGGCCTTCTATCATTTTCGCTTCGATCCCCAGGCGTTCGCACAGGCGGGTAGCGAGTTTACCTCCTCCGTGTATGAGTATGCAGGGGGTTTCGATCCATGCTAATTCCCTCAGAAATCGATCCAGCGTTTGCGGATCATCGATCACTTGTCCGCCGATCTTTATGATCAGTAGTTCGTTCATGCTTTTTTAATAATATCAGCTAAAACGGCTTGTGCAGCCCAGACGCGGTTTCCAGCTTGTTGCGTGACCAGACTATTTGATCCGTCGAGTATTTCATCACTCAACTCCACGTTTCTGCGAACCGGCAAGCAATGCATGACCTTTGCATTATGGGTGGTCAGAAGATGCTTATTCGTCAACATCCAACTCGGGTCACTTTCATAGATCTTGCCATAGTCGTTGTAGGTGCTCCAGTTCTTTACATAAACATAATCGGCATCTTGAAGCGCTGTTTTTTGATCATGTAGGATCGTGGCCCCTTTTGTAAAGGTTTCAGCCAATTCGTAGCCTTCGGGATGAACAATGGTAAAATCACATCCGCCCCAATGGGTCATCCATTGTGAGAAACTGTTGGCCACACATTGAGGAAGTGGTTTTACATGCGGGGCCCAGGTTAACACCACCTTCGGTTTTTTTGTCTCTTTCCAGGTTTCCTGAATGGTGATCAGATCGGCAAAACTTTGTAAGGGATGCAGGGTGGCACTTTCAAGACTTACAACCGGGATTCCGGCATACTTGATAAGTTGATTGATGAACAGCTCACTGTAGTCATCCTCTCTGTTTTTTAGCGAGGGGAACGTGCGGATCGCCAGCACATCAAAGTATAAACTGAGCACAGGGGCGGCGTCTTTTATATGCTCAACCGTGTTCCCGCTCATGATCGCTTCTTCTTCGAACTCCAGGGCCCATCCTTCTTGACCTACATTGAATACGATCGCTTCCATGCCGAGGTTCTGGGCAGCTACTTGTGTGCTGAGCCGGGTACGCAAACTGGGATTGAGAAACAGTAGTCCGATACGCTTCCCTTTCCCGAGCGCTTGGTCTGAAAGGGGGGCTGCCTTATACTGCAAGGCCTTTTTTACAAGACCATTCAGGTCGGATACATCGTGTACGGATATGAAATTTTTCATCGGGCGGATTGAATTTCTTGAATGGAGTCGCGGAGATCCTGAAGAAATCGGTCCGCATCGCTACGGCTTAGGGCAAGTGAAGGAAGTAGCCGAACCACTCGGGGTTTTGCCTCTCCGGTGAATACGTGTTTTTGGAATAGCAGGTGCTGACGTAGGGTGGAAATCGTTTCCGGATAATCGAATCCGATCATCAGCCCGTATCCACGGACATCACTCAGTCCAGGAATGGCTCGTATCGAAGTTTGCAGATAATCTCCTATTACTGCAGCGTTTTCGATGAGGCTCTTTGACTCGATCACTTCGAGTACCGCCAGGGCGGCTGCACAAGCAAGGTGGTTTCCACCGAAGGTGGTACCCAGTTGAAAATGTTTGGGTTTGATATGCGGTGCGATCGAAATGCCGGCAATGGGAAATCCATTACCCATTCCTTTGGCCATCGTATAAATATCGGCATCTACACCGGCGTGATCATGGCTGTAAAATTTGCCGCTTCGTCCGTATCCGCACTGCACACTGTCGGCAATATATGTGGCTCCATACTGATCACAACAGCTACGAATCGATTGAAGAAATTCATTGGAGGCTACGCGAATGCCACCAACACCCTGTATGCCCTCCACGATCACCGCCGCGATCTTGTCGCCGTCTTTTTTGAAATGCTCTTCCAGTGCTCCGATGTCATTGAATGGAAGGAACGTTACATTATCCGTTTCATTTACCGGAGCGATGTAGTTTTTATTATCAGTTGCGGAGACGGCCAGCGAGGTTCGACCATGAAAAGCGCCTTTGAAAGCGATGATCTGTTTTCGACCGGTATGAAAACTGGCAAGCTTCAGCGCATTCTCATTCGCTTCGGCGCCGCTGTTGCATAGAAACAGCTGGTAATTGTTCTTTCCACTTACCTGACCTAGTTTCTCGGCCAGTTCCACCTGAAGCGGAATCTGTATCGAGTTTGAATAAAAAGAGATCTTGTGGAGTTGTTCTTCGATGCGTTTGGTCCAATGCGAATGACCATGCCCGATACTGATTACGGCATGTCCGCCGTAAAGGTCCAGGTATTCTTGTCCTTTCTCATCCCAAACTGAACTGCCCGAGGCACGTTCGATGGTAATGGGTTGAAGCGGGTATACGTCAAATAGTTTCATGATCAGAAATAACTGGCTTTTAGTTGAAGTCCGCTTGTTTCAGGCAGTCCAAACAGCAGGTTCATGTTTTGTACAGCCTGACCGCTGGCGCCTTTTAGCAGATTATCGATCACCGTGTGCACCACCAACTTGCTTCCCACTTTTTCCAGCTGTACCAAGGCTTTGTTGGTGTTGACCACTTGTTTCAAAAAAATCGGCTCACCCGAAACATGCGTAAAGGGATGCGTGTTGTAGTGATCAAGGTATAGGTTGTTCAATGTTTCGGAGGACAGATCACAATCGATTGTTGAACTGATGAAAATACCTCTGGTGAAATCACCCCGCCAGGGAACGAAGTTCAGCTCGAGTGATTCTTGTCCGGAGAGTTGAAGCAAGGATTCCCCGATCTCTTGTCCGTGTTGATGTTCCAGTGTTTTATAGGCCTGAATGTTATTGGATCGCCAACTGAAATGAGTGGAGGCGCTTAGACTTTGTCCGGCCCCGGTACTGCCGGTGATGCCCGTGGTGTGAATCGATGAAAGTTTGCCCGCTTTTGCCAGCGGCAATAATCCGAGTTGGATGGCGGTAGCGAAGCAACCCGGATTGGCGACGAAGCGCGCATTTTTGATTCGGTCTCGATTCAGTTCCGGTAATCCGTATACGAACGTCTCGGACTGGAATTGATTTGATGCGTGATGACGAAAGTCGGTGGTCAGATCGATGATGCGTAAGGTGTCGGGGAGTCTTGTATGCTCGAGAAATGTACGGGACTCGCCATGCCCTAGGCAGAGAAAGAGGACATCGATCGAATCAAGTGAAAATGAATCGGTGAAGGTCATCTCTGGTTCGCCGATCAGATCGGCGTGAACCGATTGCAGTGGTTTCCCGGACTGGCTGCGGCTATGCGCAAATGTGATCGCTGCGTTCGGGTGATTGATCAGCAGGCGGATCAATTCGCCGCCGGTGTAGCCGGCAGCGCCGAGTATGCCAACGTTAATTTTTTTCATCGACGGAGCGTTTGACAGATTCATGGATAATAGTCTGTTGACCGGCGATCCGACTGAAGCCGCGCACATCGTTTCCGGTAAAGCCTGCATTCATCTCCCCGTATTTCCCGAATCGGCTGTTCATCAGGTCGAATGGGCTTTCAATGCCGGTCACTTGAAAACGATAAGGATTCAGTTGTACAAAAACGGATCCGCTCACTTGTTCCTGGGAATTAGTGAGAAAAGCTTCTATATCCCGCATAACAGGGTCGAGGATCTGTCCCTCATGCAGCCAATTGCCATAGAACAAGGCCAACTGATCTTTCCATTGCAGTTGCCATTTGGTGAGCACATGTTTTTCCAGTGCATGATGTGCTTTCAGGATGATCATCGGGGCCGCAGCTTCAAACCCGACTCGGCCTTTAATGCCGATGATGGTGTCTCCTACGTGGATGTCTCGTCCGATGCCGTATGGTCCGGCCAGTGTTTGCAGGAATTGGATGGCTTGACTGGGGTGCTCAAATCGATTTTCATTGACAGCGATCAATTCGCCTTTTTCAAAATCCAACCGTACTGCTTCGGTTCCGGTCTTTGAAATAGGAGTAGGCCAGGCTTCCTCAGGAAGCATGCCATTGGAGGAAAGCGTTTCTTTTCCGCCAACGCTGGTGCCCCAGAGTCCTTTATTGATCGAATAGGCCGCTTTGGTAAAATTCATCTGCACGCCTTTTGCTTTCAGGTATTCGATCTCTGCTTCGCGGCTTAGTTGTTGATCGCGGATGGGCGTGAGAATGGGCACGCCGGGGATCTGGATATGAAAGATCATATCGAATCGTACCTGATCGTTTCCGGCGCCTGTGCTGCCATGCGCAACGGCATCGGCATTCAGCTCCTTCACGTGATCCGCAATGCCAAGCGCCTGAATGAGTCGTTCAGCAGAAACGGACAGAGGATAGGTGTTATTCTTTAATACATTTCCATAGATCAGGTATCGAAGGATGCGGTCGTAGTAGGGGCGTATCGCGTTCAGTGTTTTATGGGAGGCTACGCCGAGTGTATGGGCATGTGCTTCTATCTGTTGCAATTCTTCATCAGAAAACCCACCCGTATTTACCAGTATACTATGTACTTCATAGCCTAGGTCATCGCGTAAATATTTGACGCAATAGGAAGTGTCTAGTCCACCACTGAATCCGAGAACGATTTTTTTGCTCATGGTTTGGCAGGTGAATTTTTTTCTTTGAAAGATTTGATGATCGGGCGCAGCAGTTTCCATTGCTTGAACCGAAGCAGTCGTTCAAAACCTGTTTTATTTTCTTCGAAGAATTGTTTGGTTTCGGCCGGTTCGTAGTGATCGGTCGGATCATAGAGCATGGCGGTACACATGCAGTTCTTTCTGTCCTTGCTCATCAGGATCTCATAATTGACGCAACTTTTACATCCGGCCCAGAACGCTTCATCCTGTGTAAGCTCCGAATAGGTTACCGGCTCGTAGCCGAGTTCGCTGTTGATCTTCATCACGGCCAAACCGGTCGTGAGGCCGAAAATCTTGGCATGCGGATATTTTTCCCGAGAGAGTTCAAAGATTCGTTTCTTGATGGCTTTGGCTACTCCGCTTTTTCGATAGGCGGGTGAAACGATCAATCCGCTATTCGCCACGTATTCGCCATGGCCCCAGGTTTCTATGTAGCAAAAACCAACCCACTCTCCTTGAGTGGTGAGTGCAATCACGGCCTTGCCTTCATCGATCTTGGTTTGTATATAGTCTGGACTACGTTTGGCGATGCCTGTACCCCGTGCGGCGGCAGAGGCAGCCATCTCGTCGGTGATTGTGGTGGCGAATTTTTTATCGGTCGGCTCGGCGATCCGAATGATGAGGTCGGTAGAATTCAATGTCTTAAAAAAATTGAGGGAGGTTCACCAGTCCAAATAAATACTCGGGGGATGTTCACTGACAGGACCAGGGTGAGGGGTTCGTCCTGTCAGCATCTACGGGTTCGTCGGGGACGACTGAACACAAAAACATCAAACCCAACGGAATAAACACCGCTGGTGATGGACCGATGAAAGGCCACTTGTTTGGTATGGGTGAGCAGGTTGGTCACCAGGTTTGATTCAGGGGGTCAAAAGTAAAAAGAATTACAACGGAATCGCCCTTGTTTTTTTGCGTTTGCTCACACTTGTTCGTGTTAAGCCTGAATCAGAAACAGCACGGGGCGTTTATGCAGGTCGGGTTGCTGCTTTTTCCAATCCGAAACAGTTTTTGTCTGTATGAACTCCGTGGGAGCCGTGATGTCTGCGGCGATGCATAGTCGGGTACCGGGTTGCAGCAGCTGTAGCAATGCCTGCAGCAGGGCATTGTTCCGGTAGGGGGTTTCGATGAACAGCTGGGTTCGTTGATGTTTCAAGGAGTCCTGCTCCAATGAGCGGATCGCCTGATTCCGGGCACTGGTATCGATGGGCAGATAACCGTGAAAGGTGAAAGACTGTCCGTTCATTCCACTTGCCATCAGCGCCAGCAAAATGGAACTGGGACCAACCAAGGGTCGGACTAGCACCTGCATCTCCTGCGCGATAGCAACCAAGGCCTGGCCGGGATCGGCGATGCCCGGACAACCCGCTTCGCTGATGATACCTATAATCCGCTTCGATCGGATCGACTGGCGAAATGTTGTTTCAACACCCTCCCCATCCATACGATACCAGTTGAATGAATCGATGACGATCTCTTTACGCAAAGACTTAAGAAAGCGGCGAGTCGTTCGTTCATTTTCGACAAACAGATCCTGGCATTGCTGAACGATCTCTAGAATATAAGCAGGTAGGGTCTGCGGAGCCGACTCATCGATCCACGTAGGGATCAGGTATACAACAGCGGTATCACTCATGCTGTACGCTTGATCGATTGAATGCTGAGTGTAGCGGAGATGATCGCATACACTGGTGCAAAGGGAAGTAATACATGCATGGCCAGAAACACAAAGCCGGTTCCGATGGCCAATCCTTTATGCGCCTGTACAAAACGAAAACTTTGTGACCGATCATATCCAACCCTTGCCAGGGAGTAATCAAGCATCGACATCCCGAAATAATAACACTCCAATCCCAATGCGATAAGGGGTGTGATCCACCCTACAACTGGTATCAGGGTTATGATCACTAGTGCAGCCAGGTAAACTGTTTGCCAGCCAGCATTGCGCAGCGCTAGGCCGACACCTCGCACCGCATCTGCGCGAACGTCTTTCCATTGAAACCGATGTTCCTGCCCATCCACCAATACTTCAGTTTTTTCACTGACATATGTGAAAAGGGGTGATCCGATGATCAGGATCAGGTATTTGAACCAGGAAAAATAGATCAGCACCAACAGCAATTGGAGCATCATTCCGTTCATCACGAACAGAAAGCTTAACCACTCACTTCTTTCTTGTTGTAGCCACTCTGCCAGTCCCACTGTTTCCCCGATCCATTCCGTTACGGCATTGGCCGATTTGAAAAAGAAATTCATTCCAACCAGAAATAAGAGGGCATAGACCACTCCGGGAATGATCATTTCTTTCAACAGCCGGTGTTCGCGAGTGAATAAACGCGCTTGTTTCCAGGACCGTCCAACAACAATGAATTCTTGCAGCATGGTGTCAGTAAATATACGGATTTAGGTGAAGGCTGAAGGTTGAAGGATGAAAGGTGAAGGATGAGAGATGAGGGATGAAAGTTGAGAAAACATGACGAGGGAGGTGGGCTTGAAGTTGTGGAAGAGAGCTGGAACAGATAACTTCACCTGATGCAATTTGATATATTGAAATCACGAGGCGCCCGTGTTATTTTGGCGGCTGTACTGGGGCTGCTTTTCTATTATATCGATCCGTTGCGGTTGGGAGTAGCTTCTTCGATGATTTTGTCTGTAGCGATCACCATGATTGTACTCTGGGTGACAGAAGCCTTATCAATGCCCGTAGTTGCGTTGATACCACTTTTTCTTTTTCCGTTACTGAAGATCCAACCGATCGATGAGGTTTCAAAGGCATATGCCAATCCGATTATTTATCTTTTTTTGGGTGGTTTTCTGTTAGGCAGAGCGATCGAAAAATGGGAATTGCATCGGCGCATTGCGTTGGGCATTATTCGGATGACCGGATCCAGCGGCGATCGGATCATTCTGGGCTTTATACTGTCAACGTCTTTCATCAGTCTCTGGCTCAGCAATACCGCCACCACCATGATGATGTTTCCTATTGCACTCTCCGTTATACAAGTGCTGAAGCAGAAAGAAAGGCTCGAGGGGGATCTTGGTAATTTTTCCATCGCGCTGATGCTCGCCATTGCGTATGCCTCTAACCTGGGGGGTATCGGTACGATCATCGGTACGCCTCCTAATGTTGCTTATGTTGCCTATATAGAGAAAGAGATCCCCTCGATACAGATCGGATTCATGAACTGGATGCTGCTTTGTTTGCCATTGGGATTGTTGCTGGTGCTGGCTTTGTATGTAGTGATGGTCAAGTGGCTGTATCCGAACCGGATCCGCTCCAGTCAAGTGATGGATGCCGTGATCGAGGAGGAGTGGCGCGCATTAGGGCCGATGACCAGTTCACAAAAACGAGTGCTTTGGATTTTTGGAATCACAGTATTGCTCTGGATGGGTCGTGTTTTGATCAACCAGTGGCAGTCTTGGTTCACCCTGGACGATACCATCATAGCCTTGTTGGGCGGTTTCATGCTGTTTGTATGTCCTGTTCACCCATCCGACAAAGCAACCGATCAACAGGCCGATCAACATTTATTGGAATGGTCCGATACCGAGAAGCTGGCTTGGGGAATACTGCTTCTTTTCGGGGGCGGACTGGCGCTAGCGGGCGCATTAGAGAAGGCGGGATTGATCGCGGCCTTGGGGTCATGGTTGGCGACTTACGCGACCGGCGGATTTTGGTTGGTGCTGATCATCACAACAATTTCACTTTTTATCAGCGAGGTCATGAGTAATGTGGCGCAGGTGATCGTCTTTGCACCGGTTGTCACGGCCCTTGCAACTGCACTGCAGATGGATCCGCTCTTGCTGGGTATACCGATGACCTTGGCGGCAAGTTGTGCCGGCATGTTGCCGATGGGTACGCCACCGAATGCAATCGTATTTGCGAGTGGACAACTTCGGTTACGTCACATGTTGCTGGTAGGGGGCGTAATGAACATCGTTTCGATCATACTGATCACGCTGTTCAGTTGGTTCCTGCTACCGCTGATATTACGGTAAATCAGAAGCGTGGACAGTTCAGTTTTTTGGCATTCGGATCGGAAGGGCGTTGAATGTAGATCAACGAGATCTCCACGCCGCCACGCGTATTGGAGGCAGGCTTGAGAGCAGAGGTGTTCACATCGTAGGAGGCACCTAATTGAAGACCTTTGAATTCCAATCCGAAATAAGGGATCGCGGCATCTTTCATGCGATACCAGGCGCCCAAAAAGACATTGACGGGATCGTCTTCATTTTGGTTCACATTGTAAGAGAAAGCCATACCACCTACGGTGTTGCTGGCTTTTGCCTGCATGCTGTGTATGGCAGACAGGTGCAAATAGTTGTATTGTCCGAGCGGAATCTTACCACCGGCTTGAATCGTTGTACGCGCATTCAGCAGATACTGTCCGCCCTGAAATGTTTCTTTCGGCCGGTTGATATGGTACATGGATGCACCCAGATAGAAACTGTTTCGTCCATCTGTACTACCGGTGTATAATAGGCCAGCATTGAGATCGAAGTAGCCCAGACTGATTTGGTTGCTGGAGAAGATCTCACTCGTAACGCCTGTAAAACCGAGCGGAGTCAGTTCATCTTCAAAATCTACTTTGGAAACATCCAGTCGTTTATTGATATAAATGCCTTGAAACCCGGCTCCGATCTGATGTTTTCCATCCTCATCCAATCCTTTGTGATAAGCGAATGAGAGTCCCGCATAATTCGTGACCAGCACGCCATCTCCTGCACGATCGGTCAGTCCGAGTATGCCGATCCCCATGTTGTCGATGTCGGCAAGTTTATTCTTCATGGCCGAGAAATCGACAGAAACCGTCTTGGTAACAAAGGCGTTGTTGATCGTCGGCCATTGGTTTCGGTAATTGCCGGCTGCCCGAAAGACGCCATCGAATTTTCCGGTCAACGCCGGATTCAGTGTCATCGGAGACGCAAAAAATTGTGAGAAATTGGGATCCTGTGCCCATGCGGATGGCAGGGAAATTATAAGTACAAATGCAATGGTAAAAAGCCTCTTCATCGGTTTATGGTCCCTCTTTAACGAAAACGGGCAACCGAAATTGCCCGAAAGGGTTGAGGGAATAGGCAAATTACGGAAAACCGCGTATATGATGAAAGGTGAAAGATTAAGGTTGAATTTTCACCTTTCACCCTTCATCCTTCAACCCTACTGTTGTTTCTTCTCGCCGAATGCCAGATCTCCGGCATCACCCAGTCCGGGTACGATATAACTCTTGGCGGTGAGTTCTTCATCGATATCACCGCACCAAATCGTGGCTGTTGGATCTTCTCTTAGCACTAGTTCGATACCTACCTGGCAGGCGATGGCGGTGACAATATGAACCTGACTTGGCTTTCCTTCCTCGCGAAGAAATTGAATGGTTTTGGCCAGCGAGGCACCTGTTGCCAGCATGGGGTCGGCCAAGATCAGTACTCTACCCTCCAGGGTAGGGCAAGAAAGATATTCCATCCGGATCTCAAAACTGCCGTCCGGGTGATGTTTACGATAGGCGGATACAAAAGCATTGTCGGCTTTGTCGAAATAATTCAACAACCCCTGATGCATGGGTAATCCCGCGCGAAGAATGGTACCCAATACGGGCTGACTTTCGAGCATCCAATGGGTAGCCGTACCCAATGGGGTGGTCACTTCCACTTGTTTGGCCGGCAACTTCTTGCTGATCTCGTAAGCGGTTGCTTCAGCGATCCGCTCCAGGTTACGCCGAAAACGCATTCGGTCCGATTGCACGTTGACATCCCGCAACTCGGCGACCCAATTACTGACGAGCGAATGCTGCTGACTGAGGTTGATGACCATGATGGATACACTAATTTTGACAAATCTAATTGAAAATGCCATGATGTATCGAGTGTTGGGACTGATGAGCGGCAGTTCGCTGGACGGACTGGATTTGGCCTTGGTTGAATTTCAATCAGAAGGTCCCAATTGGCATTATAAGATCGAGGCCGCCGACTGTTATCCATACACGGCATCCTGGAAAGAAAGGTTGAGACGGGCGACCGAGCTTCCGGCCAGCGATTATCTTCAGCTGCATGTAGACTATGGACATCACCTCGGTGCATTAGTGAATCGTTTCATCGATGAAAAAGGATTGGCCTATCAAGTGGGATTGATCGCTTCTCACGGCCACACTACTTTTCATAATCCCGCCTCCAAGCTCACGGCTCAATTGGGAGACGGTGCCGCACTGGCCGCTGCTACCAGACTACCTGTCGTATCTGATCTCCGCTCCATGGATGTGGCGTTGGGCGGACAAGGTGCACCCATCGTTCCCATCGGTGAACGTTTACTTTTTCCGGGCCATCCGTATTTTCTGAACATCGGCGGCATTGCCAATGTCTCTATAGCATCGGATCCATATCTGGCATTCGATGTTTGTCCCGCGAACCGTGTACTCAACGCCCTCGCCGAACAAATGGGGCACTCGATGGATGAAGGCGGTGCCATCGCGCGAACAGGTGCGATCTGCCCAGAGCTGCTGGATCAACTCAATGCATTGGAATATTACCGTCGAACCGGTCCTAAATCACTTCCCAATCAATTCGGAACCGATATCATATTGCCCTTGTTACTTCAAAGCAATACCAGCATCCCTGACCTGCTTTGTACCTATGTCGAACATATCGCCATACAGTTGCATCATGCATTTGCCACGAGTAATCGTATCATAGAGCCTGGTGAGATGATGGTCACCGGTGGTGGTGCTTTTAATGAATTTCTGATCGAACGCATGCGTCATCATTTGCATCCCATCGGTATCACGCCCTTCGTTCCGGAAGCAGAACTTGTGCAATTCAAAGAAGCGCTGATCATGGCTTTTATCGGTGTGCTTCGCTGGCGTCAGGAAAATACCGTGATCGCATCCGTCACGGGTGCATCAGCTCCCAGTGTCGGTGGAGCGCTTTGGATGGGTCAGGAGGCCTGATCAGAAAAATTTGAATCGGTCACCATCGAAAAGTCCCTTATCACTCAGTTTCACATGTGGGATCACCAGTAGTGCCATAAATGATAAAGTCATGAATGGCGCCCGCAATCCGGAGCCAAGTTCATCTTTGACAAATCGATCGAGTTGCGTGTATTGTTTGGCAATCTCAAATCCGTCGGAGGCACTCATCAACCCCGCAACCGGCAAGGAGAGAATATGATCGTGCCCATCGTTCACGGCACTTAGCCCGCCATGGTTTCCGATTACCGCATTCACTACCCGGCAGATCGATTCATCGTCGCAGCCAACCGCTACGATATTATGACTATCATGTGCAACCGAAGACGCCAAGGCGCCTCGGGTAAGCCCGAAATTTTTAATGAAGGCGATCGCAGGCGGTGCGGTGTGATATCGATTTACCACCACGATCTTTAAGATATCTCTTCCTGTATCAGATACCAGCTGGCCGTTCAGGATCGTAGGCTGTTCAAGAATAGGTTCTGTTATCAGTTGTCCGTCTAGCGCCCCGATCACCGGGTAGGTTGATAATGGATGATCGGCGTTTATGATAAGATCTGTTTCCCGGATCGGGGTTGTATTGAATTGGTTGATGGGGTTGACTGGTACCGGATCGATGTGCGTGACTCCGTTTGAAAAGACGAGTTGTCCGTCGATATAAGTTTCTGTTACCTCAAACTGTGAAAGATCCTGCACCACAATAAGATCGGCGGGATCACCTTCACGTAATTGTCCAGCACGCATGGAATAATGCACGGCTGGATTGATACAGGCGGCCCGTAATACATGGAAAAGCGGAATTTCTTTTGCAATGGCGCGCGCACAGAGTTGGTTGATATGTCCCTCCAGCAAGCTATCGGGATGTTTATCGTCACTGCAGAACATGATCTGTTCGGGATAGTCGCGCAAGAGCTCGATCAGTGCATCAAAGTTTTTGGCTGCACTTCCTTCTCGGATCAGGATCTTCATCCCGCGCTCGATTTTATCTTTCGCTTCTTCGTAGGTGAAACATTCATGATCAGTACTGATACCGGCATCAATGTATCGTTGCGCTTCTTCTCCACGAAGTCCTGGAGCATGTCCATCTACCGGTTTGCCGGCTGCTTTTGCCGCTTCTATCTTCTGTAATACTTCTTTATCCGCATACAACACGCCCGGGAAATTCATCATTTCACTTAGGTAGTTCACTTCGGGCCTTGCCAGTAAAGCACGGACATCATCCACGGTGATCGTGGCACCGGCAGTTTCAAAAATCGTGGCGGGTACGCAGCTGGGCGCACCGAAATGGAATTTGAAGGGTACTTGGTTGCCATTCTCGATCATGAATTCCACACCGGCCATGCCACAAACATTGGCGATCTCATGGGGGTCACTGATCGTCGCAACGGTTCCATGGGCTACGGCCAGACGGGCAAATTCCGAGGGCACCAGCAAGGAGCTTTCGATGTGGACATGAGCGTCGATGAATCCGGGTAGTATATATCGGTCGGCCGGAATGCTGTCGCTGCTTATTGGACGGATCATCTCGATTTTTCCGTCCTTGAAAATCACCTCTCCGGGGAATATCCGTTGCTGGTGAATATCGACAATCTGACCACGGATGCTTTGCTCGTTACTTGACATGTCAGTAAGTTACGAATTCGTTTTTAGCTAACTTTCCAACTCAATCAAATCCTGTTGTATGCGACCCATTCGGATCCTTTTACTGATGTTGTTGCCGGTTACGTTGTTTGCGCAGAACAAATCAACCCGAACACCATCAGCAGCCACCCTGCCGGCAGCTTTTCAGCAAAGCGTTTCTTTTCGTTTGATCGGTCCGTTCAGAGGTGGACGTAGTGCAGCGGTCGCCGGTAGCTATCAGGAACGTAACACCTTTTATTTCGGTGGTGTCGGAGGCGGTATGTGGAAGACAACCGATGGGGGTAGTAACTGGAAAAACATCAGTGATAAATATTTCGGCGGGTCGATCGGGTCAGTTGCCGTAGCGCCTTCCGATGAAAGTATTCTGTATGCAGGTGAGGGAGAGAAGACGATGCGTGGGAATGTGAGCGAAGGACTGGGCGGTATCTGGCGCAGCGATGATGGTGGAAAATCTTGGCGAAACCTGGGATTGAAAGACAGCCGGCACATCGTACGAATTGTCATTCATCCCAAGAATCCTGATATCGTTTGGTTAGCAGTTATGGGGCATTTGTTCGGTCCCAATCAAGAGCGAGGCGTCTACAAAACAACTGACGGAGGTAAAACCTGGAAGCGGACGCTATTTGTAAATGAACAGACCGGTTGCAGCGAGGTAGTGATGGAGCCGGGAAATCCCAGTGTACTCTATGCGGGAACCTGGCGGGTCACTCGTCGGCCGCATGTGATGGAGAGCGGGGGAGAGGGAAGTGGACTTTGGAAGTCAACCGATGGTGGCGAAACCTGGACTTCCCTCACGCAACAGAAAGGTTTGCCCAAAGGGACCTGGGGCATTGTTGGTGTGGCTGTGGCACCCAGCAATACCGATAAAATTTATGCACTGATTGAAAACGATAAAGGAGGATTGTTTGTCAGTAACGATGCGGGTAAAACCTGGACCCTTCAATCCAACGACAATAACATACGCCAGCGGGCTTGGTACTATACGCGTGTCTATGTCGATCCCAAAAATGAGAACCGCGTCTATTGCCTGAATGTTGAGTTTTTACAAAGTACCGATGCCGGCAAAACATTCAAGCGGATCAATACACCTCACGGCGATCATCATGATCTATGGCTTGATCCCAAAGACCCATCACGAATGATCGTGGCGGACGATGGTGGGGCACAAGTCTCATTCGATATGGGTAATAATTGGAGCACCTATCTGAATCAGCCCACGGTTCAAGTGTATCGACTCAGTACAGACAATTCGTTTCCCTATCGCATCTTGGGTGGCCAACAAGACAACAGCGCCTTCCGCATCCGCTCTCGATCGTATGGTTCATCCATTACCGGAGATGATTTTCAGGAGACTGCCGGAGGCGAGAGCGGCTATGTAGTAGCGGATCCAAACGATCCCGATATCACTTACGGTGGAAGTTATATGGGATTTCTCTCCAGACTGGATCATCGCACACAGGAGAATCGATTGATTAATGTATGGCCTGATGATGGGATCGGAGCCGGAGCAGATGTGCAGCGTTATCGTTTTCAATGGAACTATCCGATCTTTTTTTCACCGCATGATCCGAAGCGATTGTACGTAGCCGGTAACCATCTTTTTGTGACGGAGAACGAGGGAAAATCCTGGCAACAGATCAGTCCAGATCTTACTACCAATGACAAATCAAAACAAGGTCCGAGTGGCGGACCGATCACCAAAGACAATACGAGTGTAGAATATTACTGTACCATCTTCACCGCTGCCGAAAGTGCATTGGAGCCCGGGTTGCTGTGGACGGGAAGTGATGATGGATTGATCCATGTGAGTCGGGATCAGGGCAAGAGCTGGACGAATGTCACGCCCACCGGAATTCCGGCCGGCATGATGTGGAATTCACTGGAGGTGGATCCGCATCGCAAAGGCGCTGCCTATTTTGTTGGCACACGATATAAGCTGGATGACTTTACGCCTTATCTCTTCCGCACGGAGGATTATGGGAAAACCTGGAAACGTATCGACAATGGTATCAACCGCATGCATTTTACCCGTGCCCTACGAGCCGATCGGATCCGGAAAGGACTGCTGTATGCCGGTACGGAATACGGTCTATATATCAGTTATGATGATGGTGCAAACTGGGAGGCTTTCCAGTGTAACCTGCCGGTGAGTCCGATCACGGATCTGGCATTGAAAGACAATGACCTCATCGTTGGAACACAGGGCAGAAGTATTTATATACTGGATGACTTGTCTGTACTCCAACAATATGCTGAACCGAATTTCAAGAAGTCCTGGCATGTATATGCACCCGCACCGGTGGTGCGTATGAATAGCGGACGAAGTGGTTATGGAACGGCTGCGGCATCAGGAGTGAATGCGCCCAAAGGGATCGTCATTCCATATTGGGTGGATTCATTGACCGAGTCAAAGTCTGTACGAGTGGCATTGTATGATGCAAAAGGAAAATTCATCCGTCAATATCAGACTAGCGGCGATAAGGACAAGTTGGAGTTGACCGCCGGTATGAATCGTTTCAATTGGAACCTTCAATATCCGGATGCGGAGAAAGGTCCGGATGGATTGATTATCTGGAATGGTTCTGTAAGAGGGCCTCAGGCAATCCCTGGCACCTACCGGGCTCGGTTTTTCTTCGATAAAGACTCTGTGGAAGTTCCGTTCACCCTCTTGCCGGATCCGAACTTCAAGGCGACCGAACAAGAATATGCCGCACAATTGGAGTATCTGTTGAACGTGCGTGATCTTTTCTCTGAAACGATGACGGCACTACAAAAAATACGCTCGGTTCGTGGTCAATTGGAGGAAAAGCGAAAACAATGGAATGCCGATACGATTCCGGCCATGAAAGCATTATTGGATACTACGGTCAAACAACTCACGCAGGTGGAAGAAGCCTTACATCAGACAAAGGCAAAGAGCAGTCAGGATGTGTTGAATTATCCCATACGGCTGGACGATAAGTTAAGCGGCCTATACAACCAAGTGCGGGCAGGGTCTGGCGGAGTAACCAAACAAGCTGTAGAAGCTTATGCTGAGATCGGTGGTAAGATCCGAACAGAATTAGCAAAGCTGAAAGCCATAGAAGCTGAGCAAGTGCCCGCGATCAATGCCAAGGCTTTTGAATGGAAATTGCCAGCGATCAGTTGGTAAAACGACGGGTACGGGATCGCATCAGATCGATCGCGTATTCTTTACTGGGGTACATGTCGTGCAGATTCACCAGGTGGTCGGCCAGCTTATCATATCGCTTGCCCATCAGCCAAAGGAAAATGTGCAGGTAGTGAATTCCGTCGAACACCAGAATCTTGTTTTCGGCATACCGTTCCGTGTGCTTCATGAATTCATTGGGGATCTCGGTATAGTGTAGCGCCGGACGGGTATGATGCACTTCATGGTAGCCGTCGTTCCAACAGGTGTGATTGTATTTGGTGTTGATGCAATTGATGGTATTCTCATCCGGATCGCTGGGATCGATGAAGGCGTGCTGCGTCCAGTTGCCGATCATCATTACGATACGCGCGAAGAAAAATGGGATGAGAAATATGAATAAAGCCGCTTGCCAGTTTACGAACCAAAGCGCAACACAGGCTAAGTAGAAGCTTAACTCTCCGAACGTGAGTCGCATGTAAAACTTCTTTCTGTTTCGGCTAAAGAAATAATTAAAGGTGTCAATAAGTCCAATGAACAGAAACCGACCCACATATTTCAGGAAATCGACTAAACTGTCGCGCTGATATCGCATGGTGGAGCTGGCATCCTCCTCATGGTTATTTTCTACGTGATGCATGCCCATATGATGCACGAAATAGGTTTCGGGCGTGTGACCGAAGAACGGGCAGACAATCCAGATCACATAGTTGTAAAGCCAGGTGTAAGGTTTTTTGAAAAGTTTCCGGTGACTGATGCAGTGCAGCATCAATCCGAAGCGTCCTTTGAAATATAGTTGAGAGATGTAGAAGTACGGAATGAAGAGTAGCCACCACTGCCATCCGGTTAAGAGCGGTGTAAACAGGATGATGGCTGCCGGGATCACGAGCAGGTGAATGCCGGTGAGCATGTGGATGAACGGGAGGTCACGCTCATCGTTCAAGTAGTTGAGCCAAAAACGCTCGTAACGGGAAAATCGTTCTGGACGTTTGTAAACAGGATCGGTGAGAGTAGGCAATGCGCGCATGAGAAAATTCGGGTGTTACTATCCGGATAGGGTCTTGTTCCCGCTCAAATTAGGGAATTTACCCTCACTTGCTTAGGATTGTTTAGGTAATTCGCGCACACCGGTTGTGGCGCCGCCTTCCAAGCTTAAACTTACCGGCGTGTTTGTTTGCCAATGTCCGCGGGTGAAATCGGGTACATCGACCGATTGGCCACGTTTACTGACGGATCGTTCGCTGAGCGGCACGATGACACTCCAGGCAGCAGCATCATATACGTCTTGATCCAAGGGTAGTCCGTTTCTCAAGCAATCGATCAGTCGCCAGTCCATGATGAAGTCCATCCCGCCGTGTCCGCCAACTTCTTTGGCAATGGCCCCGATGTGTTTGACGATGGGTGGGGTGTATTTTTCTTCCAGCTTCGTAAACTCTTCTTTACTGATGGTACTGTGACCGAATGCGATCCGTTGTGGAGAAGGCCATTTTTGTGCCATCCCTTTAGTGCCACTTAACAGATGAATGCGGGAGTAGGGTCGGGGTGTAGACACATCATGTTGGATCATCATGGTCTTCCCTTTCAGTGTTCGAATGATCGTCGTATTCATGTTGCCACGGAAAGATTTTCCCTCGTAAGGCTTCCAAATGGCATCTTCTTTTGCTTTATCAGTGGCCAGCGCTGCAAGTGAAAAATCAGCGGTGCTGATGCTGGTGAGGTAGTCCATCCGGTCGCCTCGGTTGATGTTCAGGCATTGTGCGATCGGACCGATTCCGTGCGTCGGATACAAGCTTCCGTTTCGTCCAACGTTTTCTTTCAACCGCCATTGGTCGGCGTAGGCTCTCTTATTGAATAACCAGTCTTTGCTCAGGTCATGTATATAGGCTCCTTCAGCATGAACCAGTTCGCCGAACAGGCCATTGCGTGCCATATTGAGTGTTAGTAGTTCGAAGAAATCATAGCAGCAATTCTCCAGCATCATGCAATGTCTGCGGGTCTTTTCAGAGGTTTCCACCAAGGACCAGCAGTCGTCCAGTGTTTGAGCAGCGGGCACTTCTACGGCAACATGTTTACCTGCTTTCATGGCCCGTAGGGCAATGGGCGTATGTAGATGCCAGGGGGTAGGCGTATATACCAAGTCCAGGTCCGCTTCATCGCATAGTGCTTTCCATCCTTCTTCGCCGGAATAGCCAACGGCTTTTGGCCGGCCTAGTTTGGCCAGTTTTTGCTGAGCTGATTCCACCCGGTCTAGATATTTATCGCAGAGGGCTACGATCTCAACGCCATCAATATAGCTCAACCGTTCTACGGCATCGATCCCCCGCATACCCAAGCCGATGATACCGACCCGCACTACATTCAGTTTGGGGGCAGCATAGCCGCACATGTTAAATGGCTTTACGGTCGATCGCTCGTTGTTTTGATGAAGTGCCGCAAGGGCCGGATCGGCGGTAGCGAGTAGCGTGGATCCGGCAGCAAGTTGACGAAGGAATTTTCTTCTGTTGGTAGACATGATGAATGGAATAGGTAGGGAAGTTATAGAATTATCCCTCACCCTTCATCAGGGTTATAGCAAGTCGGGACGGCGATCTTGTGTACGTTGCACGGATTGTTCATGCCGCCAGTCTTCAATGAGTCGATGATTGCCACTCATCAGCGCGTCCGGCACTTTCCAACCTCGAAAATCTTCGGGCCGGGTATAAACTGGCGGAGCCAGTAAGTTGTCCTGAAACGAATCGGTCAGGGCAGATGTTTCATCATTCAATACGCCCGGTAATAAGCGGCCGATGGCGTCCACGATCAAGGCAGCAGGAATTTCACCGCCGCTGAGCACAAAGTCTCCGATGGAGAGTTCGAGTGTTACGAAATGATCGCGAATGCGTTGATCGATCCCTTTGTAGTGGCCGCAGATCATCAGTAGATCACCCCCTAGTGATAATTGATTGGCGGTACGTTGGTCGAATCGTTTGCCGTCGGGGGTTAGATAAATGATCTGGTCGTAGGTTCTTTTTTGGGAAAGTTCTTCGATGGCCTTGGCGAGCGGTTCACACATCATGACCATACCGGCACCACCTCCGTATTGATAATCATCTACCTGTCCGTATTCATTTACGGCCCATTGTCGCAATTGGTGTACCGAAATGGAGAGCCGGCCTTTGTCCTGTGCGCGTTTCATCATGCTATGGGCAAAAGGGCTCTCAAGTAGTTCCGGGAGCACGGTGAGGATATCGATGTGCATGTGGCAAAGATACCGATCGGGTGAAAATGGGAGACCCCCGGGGAACCGGGGGTCGGCCTTGAAACAAAAACCAACGATAGCCCCCAAAGGGTAGCCATCTAAATTTCACCTCTGCTACAAACCTATCTCGGTGCACATATTCAAATAGAATCTGTTATCATATGGAAACCTGATGTGTATCAATTAAATGCCACCGTTCAGATTATTAGGCATTTTCCTCCAGTTTCGATTCCAAAGATTGAAGGAACCATGTAATTTGTACACGATTCTGAAAACATGCAACCTTTTCGACAGTCAACTTTGCTCATTGCCTCTGTGGGGGTGCTACTACTCACCCTGCTGTTGACCCAGCAATTTGGCGATTATCGACTATCGCTGAGCGGTCTGATGATTGTCATTCTGCTT
>JBKCMR010000015.1:0-177101 GCA_046300055.1 Bacteroidota bacterium | reverse complement strand
GGTACCCGGACTGTTCAAACAGGTGATGCCTTGCTTCCAGGCGAGTCCGCTGCGGGGACGAACCTGTGCCTCATATCCCAAGGGCAATTCAATATGAATACCCGTCGGTACCAATTGCCGTTGCAGCGGAGCCAGTGTAAGGGGTTCAGCTAGAAAGGCCCGCAGATCGAGCCCTGAAGACCCTTCGGTCGCATAGGCCGGCAAGGGATGATTGGATCGATTCAGGATCTTGACCGCTAGGGCTGACATGCCGCAAAGATAACGGCCCCACCCAGCCGATCACGCTTGCTTTATCAACAAAGCGGTGGCCTGCGCCATGAGTCCCTCTTCCCTGCCTGCAAATCCCATCTTTTCCGTGGTGGTGGCCTTGATGGAGACCGCATCGAGGTCGAGCTGGAGGATCCGGGCGATCACCTCGCGCATGGCAGGAAGGTGCGGACTGATCTTCGGCTTCTCTAAACAAAGCGTAGAGTCGATGTTGACCACCGTATAGCCCTGTTGCCGGATGAGTGCGAATGTATGGGCCAATAGTTTTTTGCTGTCGATGTCTTTGTACGCCGGATCGGTATTGGGAAAATGAATGCCGATATCACCCAGCGCCAAGGCACCTAACAAGGCATCGCAGATGGCATGGAGCAGCACATCCGCATCGCTATGCCCGAGCGAACCTTTGTGATGGGGGATCTTCACGCCGCCGATCCAGAGATCACGCCCTTCCACCAATTGGTGAAAATCAATGCCTGTGCCGATGCGATAACTCATGATGCAAATATCCTGAAAAATAAAAGTCCCGCCGAAGCGGGACTTTTACCTTCTCTAATGAATGATTATTTTTTCTTCTCCAGATCGAAGGCCACAGAGAAACGCAGCGTGTTAGACAGCGGGTTACGCGTCACACCAGCACCCGTAGCGATAATGTAGGAAAAATCGAAATTGAAAACGTTGTATTTCACTCCCATACCAGTTGAGAAATAACGGCGATTCCCTTTGGCATCATCCTCGTAAAAATACCCGGCACGAAGAGCAAACTGATTATTGTACATATATTCTAAACCAAGTGACCAATTAAACTCTCTTAATTCTTCACCAAAACCACCAGGTGCATCGCCGAATGAACCGAGCCAGCTACTTACAACACCCTGCTTACGATAGTCGGCAATTTGCTCTGGTGTTGCATTTGATCCTGGAGGAGTAGGTGCCAAAAGCTTATTTGTCTCCAAACCGAAAGAGAGTGTGTTCTTGTCGTTATATTTCTTAGTGTAGTTCACACCGGCACCGAGATTAGCAGGAATGAAATCCTTTGCATCAGCGTTGTCGGTATAAGCGATCTTAGAACCCAGGTTAGAAAGGGTTACACCCCAAGCCAGGCCGGAACCAGAAGCTCCTTTGTTGGTGTGATAATATCCCAGATCTGCAGCGATCGCGCTACCCGCTTGGTAAGTTGTGCTACCAATGGTAGTACCACCAGCCAAATTAGAATTGATGTATTTCAAGGTGATACCCACACCACTCTTGTCGTTCAGCTTACGGCTATAGCCTAGATCAACTGAAAATTCTCTAGGTCTGAAAGTACCAAAATCGTTTCCGAGGTTGTCAGTCCAAGTAATTTGGCCTAAGCTGAAGTAACGCAAAGACCCCGAAAGAGCCTGGTTATCATCTAATTTCTTGTACCCCACTACGGAAGTTAGATATACATCACTCACAAGGTCACGCATCCAAGGGGCATATGAAGCGGAGAATCCTGCATCGGATTTGTTGAACGCAAGTTTGCCGATATTCCATAATCCAGAATACGTGTCAGCATTTGTGGCAATTCCCAAATCACCCATTCCAGCTGAACGAGCATCTGGGGCAATTCTAAGAAAGGGAACAGCGGTTGTTACAACAGTTATGTCAGCAGTTTGCTGCGCCATTACATTGTTTGACACACCGCAGAACAGTAGCAGTGCAGCCGTGAGTTTCAAAGCAGTTGGTCTCATTAGAAAGGTTTTAGAGTGGTGTAAATATAGGGGCTTTTCTACAAAACCCGTGTAAAAAAAGATTTTTTTTCGGGAGCAAAGGCCCTGAAACTCATGGATTTCCGTGAGTTATGGCCCTTTTTCCCGCGAGGATAACGGCGAACGCAGGCGATTATTGTAAAATAGTTAAAGAAATTATAAACACTAGAGGATAACCAGCTTCCCCAGGTATCGAGCCTCCCCTTTTCCTACGGCACTGACCTTCAACCGGTACAGGTAGGTGCCCCTACCGAGGCGATCGCCCTGATCATCCCGCCCATCCCATTCCAAGTCTCGCGAAAAATTCCCCTCAGTCAGGACCGTTGACCGGATCGTGCGTACCACCCGTCCGGTTATGGTCATTACCTCCACCGCCACGTTCAGGATCTGCCCCGGGGCATTGTGCTCGAACCAAAAAGCCGTTCGGGTCGTGAAGGGGTTGGGATAATTCAATACCCGCTGAACACGAAGTACCCCCGGCTCGCCCACCACAAACGAAAGCGTTCTTTCCGAGGGATTGTTCAGTACGTCCCAAGCCCGAAGTTTGATCGAATAGGCCCCTGGCTCCAAAACCGGCAGCGGAAACCGGATCCGACCGGATTTATAGGTGTCGGCGTCTGACTGGTAGAAATCATTCAGCAGGAAGGTTGAAGGTTGAGGGGTGAAGGATGAATTTGTTGAGAGGTTTGTGGGTGAAAGCGTAGCTATGATGTCGTGTCCGATGCCGCCGGCCGTATTGATTCCGGAGGAGTCGGAAAGTTGTGCCAACAGAATAGGTGACTCATTGGTCAGCCCACCCTCGGCAAAACCCTCTTCATTAAGAGAAAGACGGATACCCGGTCCTTCGTTATCCAAAAAAATACCCGCCATCTGATCGCCGAACAGAACCGAATCAGCGTAGCCCTTTGCATCGCGTAAGGAGGAGCGTGCATAATAAGAGATACGTCCACGCCCCGGCACCGGATTCATATCCAGCGGGGCGGTGAATTCAAATTGAAACCGTCCGTTCGTCACAGTGGAGATCCCACTGAACAAAACCCCACCCGGCATTTCAACGGGCGCGGAAAAAGAACCCGGATCATTGCCGAGCGTACGCTGCGTACGGGGTTTATCATAAACGGTCGGGAAAACGGAGCCATTGAAATCCGTGAGGCGAACACCGTTCCGATCCACTACCTCCCCTTCGATCACCACGCGTTGTCCGGCCTTGATCGTATCGGAAAAAGAGAGTGGCCGACCATTGATCCGAAGCGTTCGTACTTCATCTGTTGGATAAGCAAGGGTCAGTGCCGGATCACCGAGCAAACTGAATTTCCGATTGTTCACGCGATCGGCAGATGTCTGATACGTCAGATTTTTTGCGCGGCGAATCGATTCGCCCAGCGAGAGATATTTCCCGTTCGACTCCGGTTGCAGTGCGGTGCGCAGATAATTTTCATTGAGGATCCGGTTGCTGAATGCAAATACGGGTCTGGCTGTCGATAGTAAAGCGATTCCACCGGCAGCCGGTTTGAGTAGCAATCGTTCACCCAATCCCCTGACAGCGGGATTATCAAATGGTGCAAAATCACAGGTGGCCACAATGAAAAGTGGCAGCCTGTCGGGATTGTTCCAATTCTCTACTGAGGATCGAGAAACCAACACCTCTTCCGCCAATTGATCCTTTCCGCCATGACCTGAATAATTAACAATGAGATTGCCTTTGAACACTTCTCTGTCGAGTGCCTGATTGGCCTCAGGGTAACGCGTACCGCCAGCACCTGCCTGTTGACGAAATGCATCCAGATAGATCTTGCGGGGATCGAGCCAAGGCGCCAGCTGTTGCGTGACAGCGGCCATTCCTTCCGCATCGTTCAGGTGCAGGTTTCCATCCTCGTCATCCGCCACGAACGTCAACCGTGTGCGCCAACTTCCCATAGCGGTTGTATCATCATAGGCAATTACTTTATCAACGAACGTCATTGCCTCCAAGGGTGTTCTGGCAGGGATGCGACCGATACCCAGATCCAGCAGATTACTGATCGCCTGGTTGTTTATATCCTCCGCATCATCCAGAAAGCCAAAATAATCATCCGTGCAATAAGTGCCAAGCGGATCCAATGATTCGGGACTTTGATAAACCGGGATTGACCGATCGTTATTACGAACCCGATTCTTCGGATCGTACGATCCGGCACCCATCAACAGCAAATAACGGGGACGATCGGCAGGTGTGTTTCGTGCACGATCAAAATACATCTTCATCAGATCCCGAATGGCTGTCGGATCGTTGCTGCCGCCACCGAATTCCTCCCGCACCTGTTCGATGGGAAGAACCTGCACCCGTAATCCTCTTTTATTGCGGTGATGCACCGCTAATTTTTCAGCAGCGTTTCGCCAAGCATTCGGTACCAAGATCACCATATCGGCGGCTGCTGCCCCATGAAGATCCTGATTGGGTACCTGTCCGATGAATTGCGGCGCGGGAAAATCATTCCCGGTAAATGCTACATAGGAGCGGATTTTATCAGGTGTTGTTTGCACGGTATACTGCGTACCGTTTCGGTCGCCCGATAATCGGCGAACATCGAAGGGATCGGTCACATCCCAAACCGAGAGATCAGTGGGTGCTGCTTGCCATTGATAGCGAACGGCGGATGGCCCGACCGAACCCGGATCACTGAACGACAACATTTTTATACCGCTCATGGATAAGGCGCGCGGCACGAATACCTCGATGCGATCTAGCCAGCCCTGCGCTCCGAAGGCACCCGGCTGGTATTGATAACGAATATCAAGTGTGGATGATGTGATCGATGTTGTGAAGACATCTGTTCGCGCAATGGCGAAAGGGTCGTATTGATTGGTGCCTACAGGGGGAATGATTTGCTGTCCGATCTCCTGCCCATTCAACCGAAGATTGAATCGAGATCCAGATCCGGTGCTTCTTGCGAGAACAGAACTACGCAAGATGGCTAGTCCGCCTGCTATGACATTGGGAAAATTGAAAGGAAGATCTTTCACCAGCGACTTGCCCGGTGCCTGTGCCAGTTCGTCGCCGAACCATTGTTGTCCGCTCGACAACAGATTCACGGAGTCGAGCTCGTACACCTTCCGATCTGTAAAACGATCGATGATGGTGCCAGTGGATCCCGAAGCAGCTTGTGTGGAAATGCGTTTACCGAATCCGCCGATGCTCAAGTAGTAATAGGCGCTGTCGCTATATAGATTTTTCCGAAAGGAAAACGGGGTTGGACCGGACTCAGGAACCCAAACATGTGGCCCTGGTGAATGAAAAAGAATGTGATCGTTCGCGTTGAACTGTCCGTCGCCGCCATCGAATACTTCAATGGCAATCTCCCGAAGGTCATCCACATAAAACGATGAATTGGATTCAGCCAGCATCTTCCCGCCTTTGCTGAAAAGCCGCAGGCCGGCGGAGGGAATCGGCAAATTGGCGATGCCGGCTGTTTGGATCCTGGCTCCGTCGATGCGGTAAATCCCCTCACTGGGCACCGCAAGCTTATACCAGTTTCCGGTAGACAGTACCGAGCGGGAAGCATAGGTACGTTGTGCCCCGCCGTTGACAGGGTATAGCACAAACGCTAAAAAAAACAAAAAAACCACGGCTCGGACCATTTCTAACCCCTTGGTTCTATGGGATTTCTCCCCTTAAAATTTAGTAAATCCCCTATTCCCCGTGTCGCCGAAAGCGTTTATATTCGCAATTCGTCCTCCGGGTTTGATCGCGCATGCAATAAAACCCATCCGGGGCCGTTAAAAGTATTCCAATTCATAGGTTTATGCAACAACGTCTGAAAACCCTCTCCTGGCTGTTCGCCGCCACCGTCCTTCTTAGCTCCTGCAAAGGCGGATTGTTCGGCAAAAAGAAATTCGATAAATCCGATGCCACGGGGTGGAACTACAACGATAAGAATCAAGGCGGTTTCCGTGTCGCCAAATCCCAAGAGCAAGGCCTCGGGCCCGGCTTGGTATTTGTGGAGGGCGGTACGTTCATGATGGGACAAACCGAAGAGGATGTGATGGGCGACTGGAACAACATTCCGCGTCGTGTATCCGTGCCTTCCTTCTACATGGACCGTAGTGAAGTCACGAACGTTCACTACCGTGAATACCTGCACTGGCTGAATCGCGTTTTTGATCCGTCAGATCCCCAATACATTCCGGTGATCCAAAATGCAATGCCTGATACACTCGTGTGGCGCAGTGAGCTGAGCTTCAACGAGCCGATGGTAGAATATTATTTCCGTCACCCTGGATTCAATGATTATCCGGTTGTGGGTGTTAGCTGGGAGCAGGCAAAAGACTATTGCCTCTGGCGTACCGACCGGGTGAATGAGAACACGCTCATCCAAAAAGGCTACATCAACAAATCGAACATGAAACCCGGCGCACAGCAGGGCGACAACAACTTCAATACGCGTTCTTATCTGCTCGGACTCTACAATGCACCTCCCGGTTCGGCCATGAAGAAAAAAGGAAGCGGCCTGCCTCCTATGCCTGCCACGGTTGAATCCGGAACCATGCTTCCCGAATACCGTCTCCCAACAGAAGCTGAGTGGGAATACGCGGCGTACGGTTTGATCGGACAAAACCCCCGCACCTCTTTGAAAGAAGGAAAGCGTGGTGAGGAATTGCAACAGAACAAACAAGTATATCCCTGGGCTCAAAATGTGAACGGACTGCGCGATTCACGTCGCGGCAGCTGGCAGGGTGTGTTTCTCGCGAACTTCAAAAGAGGTTCGGGTGATAACGCGGGTGTGGCCGGTGGTCTGAACGACCGTGCCTTCTACACAGCGCCTTCAAAATCTTTCTACCCCAACAATTTCGGCTTATACAACATGGCCGGCAACGTGAGCGAGTGGGTAGAAGATACCTACCGTCCGCTCTCTGCTCTTGACTATGATGATCAGCCTGCACCGTTCCGTGGTAACAAATACAAGAAGCTGTATGTGACCGATCCGACCACACTCGACCCGTCTGCTCGTTACGAGAAAGACAGCTTGGGTCGCGTTCGGATGGACTCTGTAACCGTTGCAGAAAGCAAAGACCGCCGCAACTATCAGCGTGGAAATGTCATCGACTTCCTTGACGGTGATGACCTGTCTATGGCTGAATACAAGTACAAGGAATCTACCCTTATCGATCCGGAGCGCTCCAAAGTTTACAAGGGCGGTAGCTGGAACGACCGTGCTTACTGGCTTAGTCCCGGTGCCCGTCGCTACCTCGAACAAGATCAAGCCATGAGCACACTCGGATTCCGTTGCGCCATGAGCCGCCTCGGATCTCCTGAAGGAAATCGTCGCAAGACAGGACAGCATTTCCCAACCCGTCGCCAGAAGCGCTGATCCACTAAATAACATTATCGAAACCCTCCCCTGTGGAGGGTTTTTTGTTGGTAGTTTTGTCATATGTCGATCGAATCACTCTATCAGATCTATTTACAACACCCCAACGTACAAACCGATACCCGCGCGCTGACCCCGGGCTGTTTGTTCTTTGCCCTCAAAGGAGAAAAATTCAATGGCAATGAATTCGCAATAAAAGCAATCGAACAGGGTGCCGCCTATGCCATCATTGACGAAGCGGCCTATTCGATCGAAGGGAAAACGATCTGCGTCGAAAATGTGCTGAGCACACTGCAGCAACTCGCTGCCCATCATCGGCAGCAACTGAATATCCCGGTCATCGGCATCACCGGCAGCAATGGAAAAACCACTTCCAAAGAATTGGTTCATGCCGTACTCTCCACTACGTATCGAACCGCCACAACGGTCGGCAATCTGAATAATCACATCGGCATCCCGCTTACCCTGCTTCGCATTCCGCTCGATGCCGAGATGGCCGTGGTGGAAATGGGCGCAAATCACCAGCGTGAGATCGCCGGCTATTGCGACTACACAGCGCCCTCGCATGGCATCATCACCAATTGCGGGAAGGCACATCTGGAAGGTTTCGGTGGTGTGGAAGGGGTACGTAAAGGGAAAGGCGAGCTGTACGATCATCTTCGTTCGATGAACGGAACGGCGTTCATCATGTGGGACTATGACTACCTCCGCTCCATGAGCAAAGGCATCGAAACGATCATCAAATACGGAACGGCTGAATCTGATATCGAAGGAAAGATCTTGCAGGCACAACCTTTTCTGGAAGTAGAAATGACAAAAGGATCGGTAAGCGGTACGATACGCACGCAATTGGTAGGTGACTACAATTTGCCGAATGTATTGATGGCTGTATCCGTCGGACAATACTTCGATGTCTCTCCGGAAAAGATCAAACAAGCCATCGAATCCTATTCACCATCTAATAGCCGATCGCAATTGGTGAAGCAAGGAACCAATCACATTATCCTCGATGCATACAACGCAAACCCCAGCAGCATGCGCGGCGCCATTGAGAATCTAATGCGCCTTCAAGCCGAAAACAAAGTATTGATGCTGGGTGCGATGGCCGAACTCGGTGAAGAAAGCTTGGACGAACACCAACAGATCGTGAACCTGATCGGGCAATCCGATTGGAAAGCGGTTGTGCTCGTTGGAGGAGACTTTTTGAAAATCGAGCACCCTTATGTTTCACTACCGGACTCCTCCGCTGCCCGCGATTGGTATCAGCAACAATCGTTCGAGGATTGTCACCTGCTGATCAAAGGAAGCCGCAGTCAGCAGATGGAGAAGATCCTTCAACCATAAACATGGAACTGAAAAATATATATACGCAATTCGAACCCGAGCTACTCGAACTGCTGGAAGAAAAAGGGATGCACAAAACATTCGCAGCGGGCGAAGTGATTCTGCGGACCGGACAATACATCAAGTCCACCGCATTGATCTTATCCGGTCGTGTCAAGATCTATCGCGAAAATGAAGAGGGCGGCGAATTCCTCATGTACTTTCTGCAAGCCGGACAAGCCTGTGCCGTATCCATGATCTGTGCCCTGCAAGCCGATACCAGCGAGGTCATGGCCAAAGCAGAGGAAGAAACGGAAGTATTATTGGTGCCCGTGGAACTCATGGAATCCATGATGACGAAGTACCGAAGCTGGTATCAGTACGTGATCCAGACCTATCGAAGCCGCTTCGATGAAATGCTGACGGTGGTGGATCACATCGCCTTTCAGAACATGGACGAGCGATTGGAGTTCTATCTGAAACGATATGCCGAGCAAACCGGTAAAAAGATGTTGGAGCTCTCCCATCAGCAGATCGCTGACGATCTGAACTCTTCCCGCGAAGTGATCTCTCGCTTATTGAAGAAAATGGAGCAACAGGGGCGCGTCAAGCTACACCGGAATCTGGTCGAGGTGGTTAGGTAAGTCCCGTGACCAATGTCACATTACCACCGGCAAGAGGTTCGTAGTGTTGCCAAAATTTCAGTATGGAAATACTCGGGTATATCGCATCCCTTTTGATCGGACTCTCACTCGGACTCATCGGCGGCGGCGGCTCCATCCTCACCCTGCCTGTATTGGTTTACTTATTTGGTGTATCTCCTACCCTGGCCACCGCATATTCCTTATTCATCGTCGGTACGGCGAGCCTAGTCGGTGCCTGGCCCAAACACAAAGAGGGGTTGATCAATTACAAAACCGCGATCGTTTTCGGGGCCCCTTCTATCGCGGCTGTTTTCATCACCCGAAAATTCATCCTCCCAGCCATACCGGACTCCTTGTTCACCGCCGGAACATTGGACGTAACAAAGGATCTCCTGCTGATGGTACTGTTCGCCATCCTGATGGTAGCGGCCTCGATATCCATGATTCGTGAGGGTAAACCGGCGCAAAAGTCTACGGAAGGCCCTCAACGATTCAATTACCCACTGATATTACTTGAAGGAACCGTGGTGGGCATATTGACCGGACTAGTCGGTGCCGGTGGCGGATTCTTGATCATCCCAGCCTTGGTAGTACTCAGCAAACTTCCTATGAAACAGGCCGTAGGTACTTCTCTTTTGATCATCGCCGCTAAGTCCCTGATCGGATTTACCGGTGATCTGATGGGAGGTAAACCCATGGATTGGACCTTGCTGTTAGCCGTAACGGCCATCGCCATCGCCGGGATCTTCATCGGCAATAACCTCAGCCGTCGTATCAACGGAGCCGCCCTCAAGAAAGGTTTTGGATGGTTTGTACTGGTGATGGGGACTTACATTCTGGTCGAAAGAATTATTACGCTGTTGAAATAAATGAATTTAACCCCGGTTGCTGCTTAATGTGAGCAAAGTCACTGTACGCTAGCATGAACCGACCGATCATTGCACTTCAATCAATCAAAAAAAGAAAAACCACATACCATGATCATCGAACAGATCTACACCGGATGTCTCGCACAAGGCGCCTATTACATTGAGAGTAACGGAGAAGCAGTTGTTATTGACCCGCTTCGTGAAGTGGAGCCCTATATTCAAAAGGCTTCAAAGAACGGTGCCAAGATCAAATTTGTATTGGAGACTCACTTTCATGCCGATTTCGTATCAGGTCACGTTGACCTGAGCAAGAAAACCGGTGCACCCATTGTGTACGGTCCGACTGCCAAACCCGGATTCGATGCGATCATCGCCACTGACGGACAAGAATTCAACGTTGGAGATCTAACTATTAAGGTATTGCATACACCCGGTCACACGATGGAAAGCACTTGTTACCTGCTGAAAGATGCCTCCGGAAAAGATATTGGACTATTCTCGGGTGACACCCTGTTCATTGGCGATGTAGGCAGACCTGACCTAGCCCAAAAAGTTGTAGCCGATCTCACCCAGGAAAAACTGGCTTCACATCTCTATGATTCACTCCGCACCAAGATCATGCCACTCTCGGATGATATCACTGTTTATCCAGCACACGGAGCCGGCAGTGCCTGCGGTAAGAACATGAGCAAGGAGACTACCGATACGCTTGGGAATCAAAAGAAGACCAACTATGCGCTCCGCGCAGATATGACAAAAGAAGAGTTCATTAAGGAAGTGATCACCGGACTGGTAGCACCTCCCGCTTACTTCCCCTTGAATGTGATGATGAACATCGAAGGATACGACAGCATAGATACCGTGCTGGAGCGTGGCAATCAAGCACTTTCCCCGGAAGCGTTCGAAGCAGCCGCCAATGAAACTGGGGCATTAGTATTGGATACGCGTGCCCCGCAAACCTTTGCAGCCGGATTTGTTCCGAATTCGATCAATATCGGTATCGATGGACAATTCGCGCCTTGGGTCGGAGCCATGATCCCAGACATCAAACAGGAGATCCTGCTGGTTTGTGAGCCTGGCCGAGAAGAAGAAGTTGTTACGCGACTGGCCCGCGTCGGATACGATCACACCATCGGTTATCTGGAAGGTGGATTCGAGGCTTGGAAAAAATCCGGTAAAGAGATCGACCAGATCGAATCGATCGATACGGCTGAATTGTCGAATCGCATGCAAGCCAACAACATCGAGATCATCGACGTCCGCAAGAAAAGTGAATACCTGAGCGAACACATGGTGGAAGCCGAGAACACCCCCTTGGATTTTATCAACGACAGCATGGCTCAACTTGATAAAAACAAAACATATTACGTGCATTGCGCCGGTGGTTACCGCTCGATGATTTTCAACTCGATCTTACGTGCCCGCGGCTATGATAATTTGATCGATGTGAAAGGCGGATTCAAGGCTATTAAAGAGTCTGGCTCCTTCCAACTCACCGACTATGTTTGTCCAAGTACCTTACTCTAATTCCAAAAAACAAAGACCATGTCACTAAAAGAAATACTTCATCATTCGGGTACCCGTATCATCGACGTGCGAGAACCCTTTGAATTTGCCGAAGATCATATTCCCGGTGCCGTTAATATTCCACTGAACTCCATACCGGCCCATGCAGAAGATATCCGCAACTTCAAATCACCCGTGGTGCTCTATTGTCGCAGCGGCAACCGTAGCGGCATGGCTCTTCGAACCCTGAATGGAATGGGCATTACTGATCTTTATAATGGAGGCGGATTATTAGACATGAAAGCCCTGATCAATTAATTTTATACTCAACATGAAGAAAATTATCCTGATTCTCTTTGTTGCCCTGTTGGGATTTGCTTCCTGCAGCAACAAACAATTTCCGCAAAGCGGCACGTCCATCGGATCTTCTCAATTACAGGAGATGACCACGAAAGGAAACCTGAATTTGATCGATGTACGTACCGAGGGGGAATATAAATCCGGACACATTCCCGGTGCTACTCACATCGATGTGCTGCAAGAGGCCAGCTTCCTCCAACAGATCCAGCAGCTGGATCAGAGCAAATCATACGTATTGATCTGTCAGAGCGGCCGCCGAAGCAAAACAGCCATGCGACTGATGCAGGAAAAGGGTTTCAAAAAAGTAGTCGATCTCGACGGAGGCATGAACGGCTGGAAAGGCAATATCGAGAAATAATCGATCATGTACTTTCTCCGCATTAGTATCGGCAGCCTGCTGCTGATAACAACCCTTATTGCCAACGCTCAGCACCAGGAGCTGAATGAACAGCCGAATATCTGGCAGAAAAAAACGAGTGAGGATTCTAATGCAGTTGTCAAATCGTTTGGTGATCTGTTTCGAAAGGGGACAATCAGCGGACATTTCCGATCCTTCGGAATGACTACCACCAACGAAGGTGATCTGAAGGACTATCAATCCTGGGCCGTAGGCGGTGGTATCAAATTGCAGACCGCACCTCTACGCGGATTTCAGGCCGGCATCAGCGGATTTTTCATCTACAATCTGGCCGGTACCGATCTAAGTATCCCCGATCCGATCACGCAGCAAAATAACCGCTACGAGATCGCTCTCTATGACGTAGAGAACCCAACCAACAGATCCGATCTGGACAGATTGGAAGAACTATATATTCGATACCAATACAAGCGAAGCAGTATCACCCTGGGCAAACAACTGCTGAACACACCCTTTATCAATTTACAAGACGGACGGATGCGTCCGACCGAAGTAGAGGGTGTATGGACTGAATGGAAATCCAAAAAGAACTGGCAGGCAAAAGCGGGATTCATTTACGGCGTATCACCCCGAGGAACCGTTCGCTGGTACTCGGTAAAAAATTCGATTGGTGTTTATTCCATGGGCGTGAATGAAAACGGACAACGCTCCGATTATGCCGGCAACCTGCAAACAAAAGGCATTCTTTTACACAACATTCAATATCAATCGAAGAAACTGAAGATCCAATGGTGGAATCAATACACAGAAAACATCTTCAACAGTTTGTTGGTGCAGGTGGACTATGAAAAAAAATCCGGTGCCGGTGTCTGGTTTACGGGCGCTCAATGGGTGCGGCAAGATGCTACAGGAACCGGTGATCAACCCGATCCAATCAAACAGTACGCGCCGAAAGACTGGTCGTCTAACGTTTACAGTTTTAGAACTGGATGGAAAAACAAAAACTGGGAAACCTCGCTGAATTACACACGCATCACCAAAGAGGGCAGATACTTGATGCCGCGGGAATGGGGACGAGATCCGTTTTTTACGTTTATGCCGAGGGAACGAAACGAAGGGCTGGGCGATGTGCACGCTTTTGTAGGGAAGTTTCAATATATACATCCGAAACATCCGGTTCAGGCGAGCTTGGCAGTCGGAGAGTATCAATTACCGGATGTCCTCCATTACCGGCTGAATAAATACGGCATGCCCTCCTACCGACAGGTCAATGTTGACCTGCGCTACCGATTCGAGAAGTTTTGGAAAGGATTGGACATGCAAATCCTGTATGTATACAAGCAAGGCACAGGAGATACACATGATTCACTGCGGTATGTGATCAACAAAGTGAATATGAGTCAGTGGAATTGGGTCCTAAATTTCCAGTTCTAAGCCGATTCGCGTATTTTAAGCCCTCATTGGTAATTGTGACATCAGTCACTTAATACGGATCGATTTTTATTCATCTTACTGCCTTAACGATCGCCATGCCCAAACAAAACTCCTCCCCTCGTCGTGATTTCTTGAAACGATCAGCCCTGGCCGGACTTGCTGCTACCGTTCAAATCCCTTTTACGGCAAGTGCCACTGAAAAAAAGAGTGATTCCGATGCAGCCAATGCAAACCGCTTGACGCTGCTGATAACGGCTGATCTGCACGCGCAGATCAATACACACGATGAGTTTTTCTGGGAAAACAATCAGGCTGTCTATCGCAAACGCGGCGGACTCGCGACCCTCAAAACCCTGATCGATCGGGAAAGAGCCCTGAATCCATCACATACACTGCTACTCGACGGCGGTGATTATTTCCACGGACATGCAGTTGCTTCACTCACCGAGGGTGAAGCCCTGATACCCATTCTCAATGAATTCAATTATGATCTGATCCTGCCCGGCAACTGGGAAGTCGTATACAAAAAGCACAAAATGCTCTACGACATGGGCCATGCCAATGCCGCCAAGATCTGTGCCAACATGTGGCACGACGATTCGAATGAACTGATCTTCCCACCCTACTGGACCAAATACATCGCCGGTGTGAAAGTCGGTTTCGTCGGATACACCGATCATCTGATTCCCAAGCGTCAATCGCCCGATTACAGCAAAGGCATCAAGTTTGCACACGCTGATACCAATGCTGCTAAATACATCAAACTGCTCCGCGAAGTAGAGGGATGTGGCGTTGTGATTCTGATGACGCATATGGGATTGGCCCAGCAGGTCGGACTCGCAAACAATCCCGCTGTAGAAGGAACTGATTTTATCATCGGCGCCGACACCCACGAACGTATCCGTGTACCGATCGAAGGGAAATATGCGAAGGTGATCGAATGCGGTGCCTTTGGATCCTTCCTCGGAAAATTGGAGATCGAAGTAGAAAACGGAAAGATGAAGCGTTATCGATATGAACTGATAGATGTGGATCCGGTCAAATATCCCGCCGATAAAAAGATTCAGCAGATGGTCGATCAGGCTCGTGCACCATTTGCTAAAGATCTGGATACCGTGATCGGCACCACTACCACGCCACTGGTTCGCTATTTTGTGATGGAGACACCGATGGATAATCTGCTGACTGATGCCATTCAATGGAAATTCAAGCCTGATATCGCGTTGAGTAATGGATTCCGTTTTTGTCAGCCGCTGGCCATCGATCCTAAAAAAGGAAAAGCGGAGATCACAAGAGAATTTTTATGGAATATGTTACCGGTGGACAGTGAAGCCAAGACAGGTGTGGCAACAGGCAAACAAGTGTGGGACTGGCTCGAAAAAGAATTGCAGAATGCATTCGCGAAAGATCCTTCCAAACGATTCGGCGGTTGGTTCGTGCGTTATGCCGGCATGGAAGTGAATTTCACCATCAATAATGAATTCGGAAAGCGTGTGAATTGGGTGAAAGTAGGCGGACAGCCCATCGATCTGAATAAAGAATATCGAATTGTAGCCTGTGAACGCGAAGGAGATCCGGATGATACGATCTGTCGGATGGAAAAAGTAAAAGAACCCAAACGCCTGGGTTTATTGATGCACGATGTGATAGAAGAGTATCTCGAGGCTAACTCACCCATCGCACCCAAATTAGAAAACCGCGCGACAGCGACTGATTTCCCGCCTACCCTGCTGACGCAATTGCAGGGAACCACCTACGAATTCAGATAACCGATCATGAAAAAGCACCTTCACTCGAACGCCATACTTTATGTGATCCTTGGCATCACCGCCATGCTGCTGCTACTCTCGATTCCGCGCAACAGCAGCGATACTAATAAACATGCTGAACAGAAACCTGATAGCAGTTGGATCGCGCCAAGTTTATTCGTCGACCAGGAATTACAAGGTGAAGAACGTCAGCTGGTGATCTATGGACAAGACCTGATCGCGCACACGGCAAGGTATTTAGGTCCGAATGGTTCCGTAAGAGCCATCAGCAATGGCATGAATTGTCAGAATTGTCATTTAGATGCCGGCAAGCGGATCGATGGTAACAATTACAGTGCGGTATTCTCTACCTATCCGAAGTTTCGGGATCGAAGTGGTGGTATGGAATCCATTTATAAACGCGTGAGTGATTGTTTTGAGCGCAGCTTGAATGGAACGGCACCCGATAGTAACAGTCGCGAATACAAAGCCATCTATGCCTATATAAAATGGCTGGGAAGTGATGTAAAAAAGGGTGATAAGCCAAAGGGCAGCGGCATTCCGAAAATCGCTTACCTGAATCGCGCGGCGGATCCGGTGAAAGGAAAGATCGTTTATCAGAATCAGTGTCAGTCTTGCCACGGAGCCGACGGACAAGGTCAGCTGAATCTGGCCGGCAATGAATATGAGTATCCGCCGCTTTGGGGCGAGTTTAGTTTCAATGTATCGGCGGGACTGTTCCGCTTATCGAATATGGCTGGCTATGTGTACACAAACATGCCTTTCAATCAAGCCATGCCCGGCAATCCAAAATTGACTGTGGAGGAATCCTGGGATGTATCGGCCTATGTGAATAGCATGCCAAGGCCGCAGAAGAAATTTTCGGAGGACTGGCCCAATATTTCCAAGAAGCCTTTCGACCATCCGTTCGGTCCGTATACGGACGGCTTTTCTGAGCAGCAGCACAAACTTGGCCCGTTTAAGCCTATTGTAGCCGCTAGAGGAAAATAAACGGGTGTGACATCAGTCACTGAGTATTAGCTAGCTAAATCTCTTATTTGCATTCAAATCAAATAGTATATGCCATCCTGGATTTTAGACCCTTGGCCCTGGTATGTGGCCGGACCGCTGATCGGACTGACCGTTCCGCTGTTGTTGATCATCGGAAATAAATCCTTTGGGATCTCCTCTTCGCTTCGTCACGTTTGTGCGGCCTGCATGCCCGCCAAGATTCCATTCTTCCAATACGACTGGAAAAAAGAGATCTGGAACCTATTCTTTGTATTCGGAGTAGGCGTAGGCGGATATCTTACTGCGCATTTTTTAAGCTCCGGTGCTGCTCCTGTTGTCGATCCTCGACTCACTGCTGAGCTGAGTACCTACGGCGTACAGGAAGCAAAAGCGTTGGTACCGCTGGATCTGTTCTCCTGGGAAGCACTGACCACTACGCGCGGATTGATCATGATGATCGGTGGCGGATTTTTGGTCGGATTCGGAACGCGCTATGCCGGTGGATGCACCTCCGGTCACGCGATCATGGGTCTAAGCAATCTGCAATGGCCTTCCTTGGTGGCAACTTGCTGCTTCATGGCAGGCGGCTTTATCATGGCCAATCTCATTCTCCCCTATTTACTCAAGCTTTAATTTATAAGATATGTCGATGCATGAAAACAGTGAACGTCCTTACGTATCGGTACCGATCGATACTGATTTTGAAGTACGCAGCTCCAACGCAATGTGCGTGAACCAATCAGAAATAGATGAACCTATTTATACGAAGTGGAAATACTCAGTAGCCGGTATTTTATTCGGGATCATTTTGATCAAATCGGAAGTCGTATCCTGGTATCGTATCCAGGAAATGTTCAGACTTCAAAGTTTTCACATGTTCGGGGTTATCGGCTCCGCTGTAGTGGTGGGCATGCTCAGTGTATTGCTGATCAAGAAATTCAACGTGAAAACGATCGATGGCGAACCGATCAAATTAGAGGATAAGAAATTCAACAAGGGTCAGATCTATGGTGGATTGCTCTTTGGTTTCGGATGGGCCATCACAGGAGCTTGTCCGGGCCCGTTGTTCGCCCAGATCGGATCGGGAGCCTTTGCCGTGATCGTGACCCTGTACAGTGCCATTGCGGGTACCTGGACCTATGGACTATTGCGTGACCGATTACCACACTAAGAAAAACCGATATACAGGAAGCCGGACCATTTGTCCGGCTTTTTTCATTGGGTGACTTCTGTCACGGTCAACGCGGATAGCTCTTACGAACTTTGCCCCAACGCAACTAAAAATCATCAAAATGATTTCTAAGACGAGGAGCTGGTTATTAAAAAATAAGTTAGCGGCATTGGGTGTGCTGGCAGGGGCTATTGGAGGATATCTATACTGGCAGCAGATCGGATGTGACAATGGCACGTGTATGATCACGTCGACCTGGCACAACAGCACGGCTTATGGAGCCGTGATGGGTGGATTATTCTTCAGTTTATTTCAAACCGATAAAAAGAAAGAAAATGAGTGAATCAAAAAGTTTTCAGGACCTTATCAATGGGAATACACCTGTGTTGGTCGATTTTTTTGCGGAGTGGTGCGGTCCGTGCAAAATGATGAAACCTGTATTGGAGCAATTGAAGGGGCGGATGCAGGATGAATTGCACATCATCAAGGTGGATATAGATCGGAGTCAGGCCGCTGCCATGCAATTTCAGATACAGAGTGTACCCACACTGATTTTGTTCCGAAAAGGACAGATATTGTGGCGCCACTCGGGTACGGCTTCGGCCACCCAATTGGAACAAGTCATTCATCAACATTCTGCAACTGCTTAATCCCCCTATATGCCATCCACCTCTGCTAAGCGTTCATATTTATCCAGTGTACTGACTTGTCGTTGTCCCCGTTGCCGGGAAGGCAGGCTATTTACTAATTCCACCCAAGCATCGATCAAGAAGAATCTGGAAATGCCCGTACAATGTTCGGTCTGTGGCCAGCCTACGGAAATCGAAGTGGGATTTTATTACGGCACTGGCTATGTGAGCTATGCGCTCACAGTGGCCTTGAGTGTATCGACATTGGTGGCCTGGTGGGTATTGATCGGATTTGGTTTGGAGGATAACCGATTTTTATATTGGCTGATCAGCAATGCGGTCATATTACTGTTACTACAACCCTTTTTGATGCGGTTGAGTCGAAGCATCTGGATCTCTTGGTTTGTATCGTACGATCCGGATTGGCAAGAGCACGATGCCGAGACGCCCGAGCGGATGGATGTCAAGCAAGCGGGGAATTGGTAGGCGAATGATGAAGGGTGAAGGGTGAAAGATGAGAGGTTGAGAAAGTTTAGACGGTTGAGTATCAGATATATAAACTCCCTAAACTTTCTAAACTCTCTAAACTTGATTTCATCAAACGGGTTTTACGGTGAAATAGGTCTACCTTAAAGGTGACCAACACCAAAACCAGTGCCAACTAAATTTTCAGCGGATCTGTTCTTTACGCCATCGTTACGAGCGAGGCTGGGGCGATATACGTTGTTTCTAGCCATCGGAAGTTTTGTCTTGCACTTGGCCCTATTTGCCATCTATCATTATTGGTTGGGGTTAGAACCAACGGGATTGTTGAGTAATCCGATCAATGCGATCTATACGCCATTCTCCTTTTTGCTGGTATATGAAGCATATCTATTGTTGTATTACTTGCAGCATTCAACTACCATCTATGTGGGCAAGCAATATGAGATCATTGTGTTGATCCTGATCCGTGGGGTATTCAAGGACATGACGCATTTAGATCTGACCGGGGGGAGTTTATGGAGTGCGAATAATCTGGAATTGTGGTTTGACCTGGGTACCGTGATGGTACTTTTCGCGTTGATCCTATTGTTTTATCGAGTGAGTGGTCGGCAGGGAATGGCGATGACAGGCATAACGGATACTTCCCAGAAAGACGCGAGTATGCGAAGATTTATTCTGGCCAAGAAGAATCTATCAGCTTTGTTATTTTTTGCAGCGTTGGGTCTGGGCATCTATAGTTTTGGGGATTGGTTGTACGGATTGCGATCCGGTGGGGATTGGGTTGCTACGCCGAATGTGAATGCGATCTTTTTCGATCATTTCTTTACGTTGCTGATTCTGGGGGATGTACTGATCCTGTTGTTCTCTCTTTTTTATACCGATGATTTTCCGGTGATCATCCGGAATTCGAGTTTTGTGATCTCGACGATCTTGCTGAAGCTTTCCTTTGGAGCAGAAAGTGGGGTAGCTCAGGCCTTTATTGTGGCCGGGGTCGTATTTGGGGTGGCCATGTCGGCTATCACCACCCGGTATGCCAAGTTGTTACCGACGAAAACGGGTTGAGGGATCCGGGATGAGAAGTTGAGATAGTTGAGAGCGTTTAGACGGTTGAGAATCAAATATCTAAACTATCTAACCCTGCTAAACTCCCTAAGCGAATAATCCTTATTTTTGCTGCCCTTCAAAGGAGACTTGTCCGAGTGGTTGAAGGAGCACGCCTGGAAAGTGTGTATACCCCTAAAGGGTATCGAGGGTTCGAATCCCTCAGTCTCCGCAAAAAATGATCGCAATTCGCTGTTTTTCAGTTGATTGCGATTTTTTTGTTGCATTTTAGTCCACCGTTAGTCCACCGAGTGGAAAAAAGTGCCCAAAAAAGTGGGAAAACTCGGATAAAAAAAAGAACGAAAATGTGCTTTTGGAATTCAGTTTATAGACACAAATAAACAACGAAGCCCGGTCAACGATTTATAATAAATTACAACATGAAAAAATGAAATTATACTACAAAAAGGGCTTTTCTGATTAAAAGCTACCTGTAAAAATTATAACAGATAGATGTTTTACTACAGATTGCTCGTTTAAGAGATTGAAGGTTGCATCCTACTAAGTATAACTATAAATATGAAATTATCCATAATGTATGGCTAAAAAACAAAAAACAACAGACACACTAAACTTAGAATCAATTCTATTTAATTGCAGGGAGTATCTACGAAGTAATGCATCTCTAAATGATAAAAGAGATTTGCTTTTAACGCTGGTATTCTTGCGATTTATTGGTGAGAAGTTTGAAAATACACAAAATGAAATGAGACAAGAGTGTCTCAATAATGGTATTGAAGAGGAGCAGGTAATATATGCGTTTTTAAATAGTCCAAGCCGTTACAAAGGGATAGCATTTGTTCCAGAAAAAGCTCGCTGGTCGAAGATAATTGACGAGCCTTCAACAAAGCTTAATGCTGCATTAGATGATGCTATTCAGGAACTTGAAAATAGTAGCGATGCGCTAAAAGGTTGTGTTCGTTTAGGATTGTTCACCTCTATTAACCTCGAAGCAAACGTTATTAAGAAGGTTGTTGATGAAGTAAATAAGATCTCACACAAAACGTTTGGCGAGGAGAAAGATTTAATTGGTCGTGTGTATGAATACTTCCTCAAATCATTTGCTGTAAATGCAACAAAAGAAGAAGGTGAGTTTTATACACCTCACGATATAGTGGAGTTGATAGCAGCTTTTATTGAGCCTTATGATGGAACACTTTACGACCCTTGTTGCGGTTCGGGTGGTATGTTTATTCAATGTGCAAAGTATGTAGAAGCCAAACAAGGCGATATTAAAATGGTAAATGTGTATGGACAGGAAAGAGACCCAGCCACATACCGACTTGCCAAAATGAATTTGGCTATGCGTGGCATCTCACATCATCTTGGAGAGAAGAATGCTGATACATTTTCCAATGACTTGCACAAAGGGTTGACCTTTGATTTTATTATGGCTAATCCGCCATTTAATCTCAAAAAATGGTATGACATTTCATTGAGTAAAGATAGTCGCTGGGCAGACTATTCTGTGCCACCAGAGGGCAACGCCAACTATGCTTGGATTTTGCATATGCTATCGAAATTAAAAGCTGGTAAAGGTGTAGCTGGATTTTTACTTGCTAATGGTGCTTTGGGCGATGGCGATGCTGTTGCAATTCGCAAAAAGTTAATTGAAAATGATAAAGTTGAAGCAATTATCGTTGTGCCTCGTGAACTTTTCTACACTACCGATATATCTGTAACGCTTTGGATATTGAACGAGAATAAAAAGGGCGGTACGTGGCACGGTAGAAAATTACGGAACAGACAAAAAGAAATTCTTTTTATGGATTTACGGCAGTGGACGGATAACCCTGTAAAGGGAGAACAGAAAAAGAAAGTGGAACTCAAAGCCGACCAGATTAAACGAGCAGCGGAAATTTACTTTAAGTGGCAATGTGAGGGAACCGATGGAACTAAATATGCCGAACCCGAACTATATCGCTCTGTTGGTTTTGAGGAGTTAGATAAAAATGGTTATTCGCTTGTACCAAGCCGATACATTGAGTTTGTGGACCGTGATACCCAAATTGACTACCATCAGGTATTGACCGAAACAGCCACAACCGTTTCTGACTTACTGAAACGCCAACAGAAAAATGACGAAACATTACGCAATGCACTAAAGCAACTTGGTTATGAGTGTTAATAGCAAAAAGACTAAATGGGTTCGACTAGGAGATTATATCGAAGAACTTGATGTTCGAAATTCTGATAACAAAATCAAAAAAGTAAAAAGTGTATCAGTAAGTAAGGAATTTAAGGAGACTAACGCTAAAGTTAATAAAGAAGAATTACGAGGATATAAATTAGTTCCTCCATACCATTTATCATATGTTCAAACAACAAAAAATGAAAAATGCTTTGCAAATGCACTTAATACAACGAATGAAACCTATGTTGTAACTCAAGTCAACAAAGTGCTTTTTGCTAAGAGTCCAGATGATTTGAATATTGAATATTTGAGTCTAATCTTTAAGAATGAAGAGTTTGATCGCTATGCAATTTTTAATTCTTGGGGCAGTGCAAGAGAGACACTTGATTGGAGTGTATTGTGTGATACACTAATCCCACTTCCTAGTCCTGAAGTTCAGCAAGAGTTAGTCGATACCTACAACGGACTAAAAGCATTAGCTGAACAAAACGAAGCCTTAATCAAGCCACTCACCGAAGCTTGCCAAGCCTATATTGTTGATTGCAAAAAGAAGTACCCCGAAGTGGAGCTTGGTGAGTACTTAGACTTCCACTTCGAAAAGAATAGTGATTGTCAGATAACATTAGAGCAAGGAATTAACATAGATAAAGTGTTTATTAATCCTCACCGTCCTAATTCTGATTTATCTTCTCGCATAATTGTCAGAAAAGGTCAATTTGCATACTGCACACAACTGAATAATGAAAATGTAGCGATTGCCTATAGAGAAGATGATGATTGTGTTGTTTCTCCTGTATATAAGGCCTTCGAGATAAAGCAAGAGTATAAGAATCAGCTACTGCCAAAATACTTATTTCTTTGGCTTAAGCGACAAGAATTTGGACGCTATGTGTATTGGAGATCGGTTGGTAGTGCATATGAATTTTTGCAAGAAGAAAATATACGAGAATATAGAATCCCAATACCTTCACCAGAGTTGCAACAAGCGATAGTAAACATTTACAACTGTGCCGAAGAGGCAAAGAAAATAGCAGCTGAAGCTCGTGAAAAAATGAAAACGCTCTGTCCTGCTCTCGTACAAAGAGCTATACATAGTTAATTTGAGTTGATAAGTATGAAAGGAAGATTTTTTGAAAGCGATTACGAGGAAGCCCTGATTGACCTGCTGGTTCAGCAAGGTTGGGAATACAAACACGGGACTAGTATAGTTCGCAACAATAGAGAAACACTCCTTGTTGATGATTTAACCGAGTATCTCCAAGAACGCTATACCGATTTACAGGCAAATGATATAGATGAAATTATCAACCGTTTGCGTCACGTAGGCGGTCAAACCCATTTTGAACTCCTTCGTAACACCTATCACCTTATGCGTGATGGTTTTCGTTACACACGAAACCAGGATGGAAATATATTCGATATTGAGTTTATTGATTTTGAGCAGCAATACAAAATAAATATTTATCGCTGTGTAAACCAGTTCGAAGTAGGCTATGGACTAAAAGATGATGTTCGCATACCCGATGTGTTACTGTTTGTCAATGGTATTCCGCTATGCATCATTGAACTTAAAAATCCAACAGACTTCAGCGCAACAATAGCAAATGCCTACGAACAAATTCATACTCGATACAAAAGAGACATACCCCATCTTTTACGTTACTGCCCACTCTCTTGCATTAGCGATGCCAGTATAAATAATACCAAACTTGGAACAACCTACACCCCTTACAATCACTACTATGCCTGGAAAAAGGTAAATAATGAAGATGAATCAGCGAAAAGAGGTATTGACCAAGTAAAAACTATAGTGGCAGGCGTGTATGAGCCTAATCGCTTTTTGGAGATTATTCGCGATTACGTTTATTTCCCAGACAAAACATACGATAAAGACGAAGAGGTGGTGTGTCGTTACCCACAATTTTTTGCTACCCGTATGCTTAGAGAGAGTGTATTAAATGCACACTCTGCCAATAGCAGAAAAGGTGGTACTTACTTTGGGGCTACAGGCTGTGGCAAAACCTATACAATGATGTTTTTGGCTCGTCAGCTTTCTTTGCGTTGCCCGGAACTTGGCTCTCCTACTATTGTGATGATTGTGGATAGAGATGATTTGCAAACACAAGCAGGCAAATTATTCCTTCGTTCTGAAGATTTTTTATCATTGGGAACTGCTAAAATAATTGCTGACAGAGAAAACCTTAAAAGAGAATTATCCATTAGAGAGTCAGGAGGATTCTTTATCTGTACCATCCAAAAGTTCTGTGAGGAGATAGGCGAATTGAATACTCGTAAAAACATTATATGCTTTTCAGACGAGGCACATCGAACACAAGTCCGCTTGAATAAGCAGTTAAAAATAAAAGGTCAGAAAGAAAAAAGCGAAACAATCGAATTTGAAGGCATTGGAGCATTTATCACAAAGCCTTATGCAGAGCATTTGCGTACCGCCTTCCCTAATGCAACGTTTGTTGGTTTTTCGGGTACACCAATCGATGAAACCATTCAGATATTTGGTCATGTGGTGGATAGCTACAATATGCAACAATCTGTTGAAGATGAAATCACAGTTGAGCTCAAATATATCCCACGTATAGCAAATGTTACCCTTGACACTGAGAAAGTAAAAGAAATAGACGCTTACTATAAGCAATGTGTAGACGAGGGAGCTACAGAGGATGACGTAGCTTCCAGCAAAAAAGCAATGAGCGCGATGGAAGTGATTCTTGGTGATGATGAACGATTAGAGCGACTTGCAAAGGATATTGTAGAACACTATACGAATGCTTACGAAAACAAATCTGATGTGGTACAAAAAGCAATGATTGTTTGCAGCAAACGTAAAATAGCATATAGATTGCTCCAAAAGTTCAGGGAACAAAAGCCTGAATGGTTTGATGAGAAGAAATCTCCTGACGATAGCAAACTAACTGCTGAAGAATTGAAGAAACTCTCTCCTATGCCAACTATAGCTATGGTTGCTACACGTGGTAAAGATGATCCAAAGGAAATGTTTGATTATTTGGGTGATAAAGCACGCAGTAAAAAATTGGATGATGCATTCAAAAGTGATAATTCAAATTTCCGCATCGTTATTGTTGTAGATATGTGGATTACCGGCTTTGATGTTCCTTGTCTTTCATTTCTCTACAACGACAAACCACTACAAAAACAAACCCTCATTCAAACTATTAGCCGTGTTAACCGAAAATATGAGGGCAAAGAATACGGTTATATTATTGACTATATCGGTATTCGGGACAATATGATGGAGGCTATGCGCAAGTTTGGAGGTGAAACATTTGGCCCAAGTGAAGATGATGTTAAACAAGCATTAGAAACTCTAACTATTGAGCTGAAAATACTGAGTGAAGTATTTGTTGATTTTGACATAACAGCATTCACTGATTCACAAACAACTCCATTAGAAAGGCTAGAGTGTCTTTCATCGGCAGCTGACTACATCATTACATTAAATGACCAACTCAAACTCAGCAATGATAAAGAGAAACCAAAGTCCGTAAGTGCAAAAACATTCTTTTTGGCTCACGTAAAGCGATTAAGAACTGCTTATGACATCTGCCAACCATCAAATGTGCTAACAAATGAGCAACTTTCCTTGGCTCAATGTTTTATGGCCGTTGCATCTTATATAAGAAAGACTTCTGGCGAGAAACACGATACAGAAAGTATGAATCGTGCCGTAGAAAAAATGGTAGCAGAAGCCTTAAAATGTAATTCTGTGGTAAGCATTTTACAAACCGATGTAGAGGAGAATATATTTAGCCCTGAGTTTGTGGAGCAGTTGAATAACCTAAAATTACCAGCCACCAAACTTGAAGTATTGGTTAAGATGCTCCGTAAATCAATAAAAGAGTACAAAGACACAAATAAAATTGCAGCCGAAAAATATGAAGAGTTGTTGAATAAAACCCTCGAAGAATACCATAAAAGAAGAGCCAGTTTATCATCTACAGAGGCTACTTCAACACAAACTGAGGCTGTGGATTCAATTATCAGAAATGCTACTCAACAGGCTTTGGATATACTCTCGAAATTGGGGGAAGACAAGGATAGTTTTAGAAAACTGGGATTAACTTTTGAGGAAAAGGCTTTCTATGATATACTTATACATCTGCGAGAGAAGTATAACTTTGAATATGGTGAAGATAAAAAGCTGGGTGGTTTGGTAATAAATGATAAATGTAAGCTCTTAGCGCAAAAAATTAAAGAGTTAATAGATATTCAGTCATCATTTACGGATTGGCTCAATAATACCAATGTGAGAGCAGACCTAAATCAGAAAATATTCTTCTGTTTAGTTCAAAATGGTTACCCCCCACAACACAATGATGAAGTATTTGATCAAGTAATGGGACAAGTAGAAAATTTCAAAAAGCATAACGCATAATCATGCAAACACAGAAATATTCAGTTAATCAGCATCATATTTCAACGTTTTTGGCCTTTGTCCGTGATGGTCAAATTGCAATTCCAGAGGTTCAAAGACCATTTGTATGGGAATCTTCTAAGGTCAGAGACCTTTTGGATAGTCTTTATAAGGGCTACCCAATAGGGTATGTCATTACCTGGCAAAACCCAAACGTCAGGCTGAAAGATGGCCGAATGTCTGAGGGCAAGAAAATCCTAATTGATGGGCAGCAGCGTATTACAGCCCTAAAGGCTTCAATATTAGGTGATTATGTAGTAAATAAGGATTATGACCGAGTTAGAATCAAAATCGCCTTTAATCCTAAAACTGAGCAATTTGAGGTCCAAAACCCTGCAATTCTAAAGGATAAAGCTTGGATACCGGATATTTCAGAGGTAATGAATTCCGGCAGTATCATTCAAGTAGTCCGCCAGTACCTTGATACTAACCCCGAGGTGGATGCAGCAATGATTGAACGCAACATCAGCAACCTTCTATCGATTCAGCATAAGCAAGTAGGAACAATAGACTTAGCACACGACCTTGACATTGAAACTGTAACCGAGATTTTTATCAGAATCAACTCTCAAGGTGTTGTCCTTTCGCAAGCAGATTTTGCAATGAGCAAAATTGCTTCAAATGAGAAATTTGAAGGGCCAAACCTGAGAAAGGCTATTGACTATTTCTGCCATTTAGCTGTTGCCCCTCAATTTTTTGAACACATACGCGATCATGATACGGAATTTGCTAAGACGGACTTTTTCAGAGCGATGACATGGCTCAAGGATGAAAAAGATGATTTATATGATCCGAGCTACACAGATATGCTTAGAGTTTCATTTACATCCGAATTTTCGAGAGGTAAGATGTCAGACTTAGTAAGTCTACTTTCGGGCAGAAATTTCGAAACAAGAGACTTCGAAGAGGGAATTGCGTCACAAACTTTTGAACGGATGAAATCCTCAGCTCTGCGATTTATGAAAGAGGATTATTTCAAAAAATTTGTAATGATCATTCGCTCTGCTGGTTTCATATTACCCGAATTGATTCGATCGAAAAATGCACTAGACTTTGCATATATAATATACCTAAAACTGAGAGAAGAGGGCATGCAACAAGGGGAGATTGGCCGCTTAGTGGCAAAGTGGTTTGTCTTTTCTGTTTTAACAAGCCGATACGGAGGATCGCCAGAAAGTACATTTGATTATGATATAAAACAAATGGCCAATAAACCCTTTGGCGAATATTTAGAATCGATTGAGCGAGCTGAACTTTCAGATTCGTTTTGGAATTTTGGAATCGTACAAAGACTCGATAGTTCTGTCGCCAGTAGTCCCGTATTTCATGTCTATCAAGCAGCTCAAGTAAAGGGTCAGGACAAAGGTTTTCTATCGAGAGATATTACTGTAGCTGACATTCTTTTATACAAAGGAGACATACATCATTTGTACCCAAAAAGCTATTTGAAATCAAATAACAAGTCCAGAGGAGATTATAATCAAATCGCCAACTATGTACTAATGCAGCAGGAGATCAATATTGCAATTGGGGCAAAATCACCTAACATCTACTTCAAAGAACTAAAAGAACAATGCCAGGGTGGCAAATTGAAGTATGGGGCAATAAACACTATTGAGGAACTCAATCTCAACCTAAAAACGCATTGCATTCCAGAGTCAATATTTGATGCCACAATCGATGGATATGATCAGTTTTTAACAGAGCGCAGAAATCTAATGGCTGCCAAAATGAGGGAGTATTACAATTCCCTATAATTGAACAAGACAAAACTACACACTAAGACTGCTTTTTACGTTTCTTCCAATCTTTAGATTTTCGATTGAGTAAATAACTTGCTATACCTATAAGAATTACAGTTAAAAGAATTTTCGGACCCTTCCCACGACCAATTGGCTCGTACGGCTTGACTGGCGGAGATTGGATTACAGGCACGGATACTGTAGCTTGTGGCAAGGTTGGTGCAACAGGTGGCACTTCAACTATTGCAGGTGCATCGGGTGCTTGGGTTTTAATTGCGAAGAATTTCGCCATCATTTGAAGACTCTCAGACATTTGATTTTGATTCATGTTTAAAGATTTTAAAAGTGAAGTTGTCATAAAAAGAGTAGGCATATCGGCCAACTACTAATGCGTACTGGCTATATTTCGTTGTGCCCCCCGTAGCAACTAGGTAAGGAAAATTGAGCTTTTCAAATTCGGAAGCTGGGATTGGCGTATTGAAACCCCATTGTGATGCAAGATGTGCAAGCAATGACTCGGCTTTCTTTATTTGACAATTCTGTTGCACCATCGCGTGATATCTTTCATTGGCACGAATTCGATTCTTTTCTTCCCAAGAGTCAAATTTGGTAGGGTCAATATTTGATCTTTCATTTTCCATAGTCTGACATTTGCCCAAACCTACATGTTCAAGTCCAGTAAACAAAATAGCTGACTTCTGCAAACGAATTCAACTGATGAAATTAGAAGTCAGTATTCTACTTTATTGTCATTTCGCTTCATTCCTGTTTGTTTATAGTACGCACGAAATGGATCAAAATATATTTTAAAATATTTTTTTGTTTTTGAACAGTTCATGCTCAGTCCTATATTATACTAATTAATAATATAGGACTGAAGGACCCTATAGCTGCACGGTCAATTAATGTTTTTTGCTTCAGATATCATGCGCTCCCTCGCCTACGCACAAATAAATTGCCAGTTTTTTTTCGCAGGAGCAGCAAAACAGATGCCATTGGCTTTTGAAATATAACTGGATGGCAATTATCTTTTTCTGATTTCCATGCATCAACAATCTTTCTGACACCCTCCTTTTGAGATTTGCGGAGAATAACCATACAGAAATTTTTTACAGAGAGTATTGGTATCGATTGTAGGCTCGTAAACAGAAATGGTAAAATATTTTACAATAACCCCACTTATTTTGAGCTATTTCAAAATATTTTGATGCATTTCTAAATAATTAGGACGATAATTTCGGTAAGATTCAAAGAATGAAGACTCAATAGGATCAAGTGATACATATTCGTTTTTTTCGAGCAAAATGTCGTGGATTTTCGTTTTTTGAAAATACTTTTCTTCTTTATTCTCGCTTCAGATCATCGACTCTTTTCAGCTAAAAATTGATTGGCGAGGTGAAATTTTTTTTACCTTGTTACATGGCTACTCAGTTTAGTATATCGGTTCTTACTAAATGGCATCTGTCCTACGCCACCCAGAAATTTTCGCTTTTAGTGAGCCTGGCTGTTGGAATTTTTCTGCTTTCTGCATGTGACCTGAAGCCTAAAACTGAGCGCGCCAAGCGGCCTGTTTATGTCAGCCCCTCTGTCGACTCTCGAGGCAGAGTTCGTAAGGGACATGTCCGTATGCCAGTGAGTTCAAATAAAAATGCCGTCAGAAATCAAGGGAAATCCAGATACTACTACGAAACCAGGGGCAAATACCGGCGCAAATAGGCCCTCAGTCACCCCTCTCCTGTATTGAACGGTAGATAGTGGCCGGACCAATAGTATTCGCTGAGACAATTATTTTGTGAGATAATATTGATATTGATAATCAATGTCTTAGGACGATATTTGGCTCATTTGCAGAATCAGGTGTCTAAATTGAGGTACGGATTGACCGCTAATTTAATTCTCGGAGATAATTATTTTTCGAAATAATATTAGACGCTGATATTCAATATATTATGAAGACGGCAGGCCATTTGCACAATTGAATGTGCAGATTGAGGTTGAGTGGGGCATAGCATCACAAATACGATTGAAGATCTGTTAAGTATTGGTCGTTCCACGAATAAATTTTTCGTAAACATATACACCATTTTGGAATCCTTTAAAAGGAATTATCTCATGATCGTCTGTATAAATGTAACCTAAATCAAGTTTATCGTTAAAATAGACCTCAACTGTTGGATATCGCCAACCTTCTGCAAAATTATCAAACTGAAAATCGAAAAATCCAAATTTATGAAAGAAGGACCTAAAAACATCCTGAAGGGTTGTGTTTTGTATGCCACTAAACTCAGCATACTTTTGATTCTTTATTCGTTGAATATACTCCAATTCTTCCTGTGAAAATTTATAATCAGAAAGATTATCCCAGAGATTAGATTTATCCAGAATTTTTGAATTGAACATCTCCTCAAATAAGTGATGAATTTGAATTTCGGGTTTCATTTAATATGTAATTACAAACTTCTTTAATATCACTTAGTGAAATATTTGATCATGTCATAGATCAACATGCGAGGCGATCTTTGATTCAATATTCGATTTCTTCAATAGCACATTCACTCAGTGTGCCTTCGAATCCTTCCCCTCCATCGTCATAAGTAACGATTACATTTCCCTCGAGTCCGCCTGCGAAGAACCAATAATCTTGAAAATCCTCGCCTTCATAGCTATAACCCTCGCCTTCTAGTTCAAGTGAATGTCCAGCCAAAATAAACCTATATTCCTCTTGATCAAGTATCACCGATTTCCAGTCATCTGGCCAGTATACGCTAATTCTTACTTTTTTCATAATGTACAGTTACTGCCTCATTTGACCTAATGTGTATATTTAAAATAATGCTCACAACAAGAAATAGTATCACGAAATTGAGGCAGTTCCACTTCTAAAAATATTATTTTCCTTTCTTCGTATTTAATGATTCAATAATTTGCTTTCTAAAATATGAGTGATGCTCATTCATGGATGTAAATTCAAGAAATTCAACCGGATACTTTTTCCTTAGTGCATGGAACCAAAGATTTGATATAAATCCATAGACTTTTGGTTGTTCACAGAATCTTTTTAATCGCTCCAAATCGTTATTTCTGTGTAATTCATTTGAGTTCATATGTAATGTATTCAATTGAATTTTGCTAACTGTCTGTTGCAAGCACTTCATTTATGGAGGAAGTAATTATAGCTATGACTTCGCTTTTCGCTTTGTTTAAATCTAAAATCTCAAATTCAAGATATCCCCAAGTACCGGTTGCTTCATCTACCTCAATCTCCCCAACACAATAATCATTGATAATGTCCGAGTCTTTTAAATCAAATAACCTCTCTTCAATTAAACTAATATGCTTTTCATAAAGAAGTTCAATTTGGCTTGCTGTATATTTTAAGTACTTATCTTTTATACAATTTAATGCTATATCCTCGTAAGAGACTTCAATCTCTTCGAAAAAGCTAAATGGCAATTCTGTTTCTGCAACTGTAAATGAAATCATAGACGGTCATGCTAGGTGGCGAGATTAAATAAACATGAGCAGAGGAGACTACTGTACATTAATATTTAATTCCTTTCGTTTTGCATAATCCTCATAATATCCCCATCCCATTCCTATCAATTTATTATTTTCAAATATAAGTGGGGTCAATTCATCTTTTCGTATCCCACCATCTTTAGACTTTATATCTGTGTAATACCAAAGAATTTCAATAGACACGCCACCCGTGTCTAATTTTAAGTCTCTTGAATAGGGATTACTAATAATTTGTCCCTTTTCATACTCATTTTTTCTACACCATACATATGGGCAGTACCATGACTGTATGTTTTTTATTCCGCCCATATTAGAAATGGCAGAGTCTCGTAACATTCCAACTGACAACTTCATAATGTTAAATTGATTATATCCACGAATTTCAGTGAGACTGGGCTTTGTTGGTAAATCTTGTGAATTCGAATAAATTGAAGTTATAACAGCGAAAAATGTTAGTATTATTTTCATTTCTGCATATGTTAATTGGAATTGCTAATTAGATAAATATTTATTTCAAATTATTAATATCAAAAGAATCGCTTCTCTTCAAATTAAAGGTATCTTGATCAATCTCAACATAAGATAACACTACCACTTCCTCACCTACATCGCTTATCTCATCTTTGGCAATTTTCTCCATTTCTGTCAAATGAGGATCACCTGATGTATAATATAACCCAACCCCACTTTTGACTACCCCCTCATTGATTTTAATAGTATAGCCAAATTCATAATATTTCATTCGTTAAATTTAGTGGGTAAACCAAATTGATTATTCAATAAAATCGTTAAACATAAGTAAAAGAGTAAGTAGTTAAGTAAATTAATCTATGCTTATATATGAGGGGCTTTTAAAATATTATAATACCCCTATAATAAATTTTGAAAGTGCAGCAAAACTTCCTAAACTCAAAACTCTCATAACAATTAAATAGCAACCTTTACCTGCTATCAATTGATATTGTGTTTCTTTTAATCTTTTTTTTATTTCAGGATGTTGTTTTAAAATATTTTCATTCTCGAATGTCATATTTCTTTTAATATTTGAAACCTCAATACTTGCTTTAAAAAAAGAATAAATTCCTATGATAATGAACAGCCAATTCCAGTTTAGGTAAAAATGACAAATTACTCCAACGAGTATAGAAAATAATACTTCAAAAACTCCTTCTTTTTTTAACTTTTCACTTTCATATTTTTCAATGTTAATGCGTGACTGCTCAATGAGATCTTCCTCTTTTAAATTAATTAGTTCAAGTAATCTATTAGCGTCTAAAAATATTGCTTCAAAAAATTTTTTATAGCCCTCTTTTGTTCTTTTAATTTTTTTGGTTTCATAATAACTAATAAACCCTTCCAGGGTAAACCGTTTTTCAAAATCTTTCCATTTGTCGGTATCCCAAATACGGCAATGCTCCCTGTATTCTCTAAAATACTCTTGAAACTTTTCTTTAACCATTGTGTAAGTACTCCGTTTACTGACAGTTGTTTAATTAACAGATTTTCCCTTGTTTATTTCCCATACCAATACTCCGCCAACATACTCGCCATCTCTGCCCTACTCTTCCCAATATACTTCAAAAAAGAAGATTCCGAGCGGTGGCCAGTGGCAGCCATGATGATGGGGGTAGGGATCTTCCCGAAGTGATTGGAAGCGAATGACCTCCGACCGATGTGGGAGCTCACCAATTCCCATTTGGCAAATTTGCCATGTCTTTTACGGGTTACACTGACCATCCGATCGCCACGCTTCACTTTGAACACCTCTGCTTTCGAGCCCACCACCTCGTCATCGATACCAGCTAGCTGGCAGACTTTCTTGATGTAATCGTTGTATTTATCATTTGATATAGCCCTGGGGAACTTTCCTCCATTCTCCTCGATAATTTTCATCACAGCCGGATGTAGTGGCAGGCTTACAGGCGTTTCGGTCTTCTCCTGAATAAAGTCGAGATAAGGTACGTCATCGATATAACGGATATTCTTGACCGAGTTACGCTTTAGGTCAGAAACACGCTGTGCGGTATAGCAACTTATGATGAGTGAATTGCGGGCATTACGCAGGTAATCGTGTGGCAGCTTGACCGACTCGATCTTCTTGATTTCCTTTTCGGTTAGATATATCGGAGGGAGCTCCTTGTTCTTAACACGGATGGCCTTCAACTGATAGCTGACCTCTACCCCATTCTGCTGAGCATGATAACAGACCGTCTTGATGAACTTGATGGATCGGTTCACCGTACCAAGGCTGTACTTCTCGGATTGGATCAGGTAACGGTGATAATCCTTGTGAAAGGCCATGTCCACGTCCTTGATCTGATACTTACGACCCATATACCGCTCGAATCGTTCGATGCGGGCCCGGTTGGGGGCGATCTTCTCGTAGAGCTCATCGGATATCACCCCTTCCTGATCGCGGGCATATAGGTCGAAGTACTCTAACAGGCCAGTGGGCGTTTCCTGGGCCTCTACGGTCTCTTTATGCAGCAGATCGCGCAGCCAGTCGGAGTTGATAGCCACTTTGCCCTCCGAGTCGTTATAATGACCCAGAATCATGCTCCGGAGATCGGCCAGGGATTTACTTAGCCGACGGAGCTCTTCACTACGGGTATGTTTGGGGGTTCCTTTCTTGGGACTCCAGTCTTCGGAGTCGACTACGAGCTTGGTTTTTGCCTTAGCATCTACCCGCCTTCCGTCTCGCATTCGGACGTATATCACTGCGGGATTCTCTTTGGATTGGATATAAAAATGGATCGAGGCCATATCCAAAGGTAGTTTTTGTCAATGAAAAAGTTAGTCCACCGTTAGTCCACCGATTCATTATTTGTATTCATTTTTCTTGTAGTATTTTTGTTTTTTCTTGTTGTTATTTTTGAAGATAATATACTGATATTTAATGCTTTATGAGGCTTTTTATGATTGATTTTCAAGCGATTAGATTTCTCCAATGAAAGGGGTAGGTTACAATCCCTCAGTCTCCGCAACTCTTTTGACTGCCGCCGCAAAGCGGCAGTTTTCATTTAAGGCTACTACTCTTTCCACTCGATTTCAACGATCACTTCGTTTCTCCGGTTCACAAGTTGATAGGGAGGATTATAGCCCAGATACCGGTAATGTCCAATGGGCTTGATATTGAGTGCTTTCAATTTTTCCTCCAATTGCATAGTATACCTTTTCAGCGTTTCGTCGCTCACATAGCCCCCGAACTCAATGGAAGCCGCGTACTGCGGCTTAGACTGATGAATTTCTACTGCAGCATCATTCGGTTTGGGGAGATTGCTGGTGTTATACTTGGCCGGCATAACAAAACTCATCGAGGATCCCTCGGCACTGATATCCATATGAACAGGCGATGTCATGGCGATTTTAGTGGATGATTCATTTCCGCCAAAAATATAGCCGGCAATACGTCTAAACCCACTACTCGATAATTCACGGTAACTAGTAGCATTTGATTTTATAGTGGCGAACGTTGCGGCAGCATAGTACCGGATCTCAAAAGACTTATCTTTTTGAATGAGCCGATAAGGCTGTTTTTCAATGTTGCTGGCAGATACGGACATAAATGATTGAAACACAATGAATATACCCACAATTATCGCTAAGGTCAGAACCATTTTCACGTCAACCTTTTTTTTAAAACAAATGTGCACACCGGATGTTCATTCTGGCGAAGAGAGTCCGGATACATAACAGCTAAGCAGAATCTTGCAGATTCAATGCTGCATTAATTTTAACTTTCACCATGCCCCATTACGCAATCATCGGCGCTACCGGACTGATCGGCAGCCATATTTTGCAAGAACTGCTGAAGCAACCTAGTGCGAACATCACGGTTGTAGTGCGAAAACCCTCGACCTGGACCGATACTCGAATAAAAGAGGTCGTCATTGATTTTTCTGATGAACAGTCATTGATCAATGCCCTGGCCGGCTGCGAGACTGTTTTCGTAGCCATTGGCACCACGCAAAAAAAAGAAAAAGGCGATATGGTAGCCTATCGAAAAGTAGACCACGATATTCCGATCGCGGTGGCCAAAGCCTGTGTGGCAAATTCCATTCCCCGGATCTTGATCGTATCCTCCGTGGGGGCTAGCAGTCGGAGTAAAAACTTCTACCTGCGCATAAAAGGAGAAGTCGAAGACACCATCGCTGCGATGCCCATTCCCTACATCGGTTTCTTTCAGCCTTCCCTATTGCTGGGTGATCGGCAGGAATTCAGACTTGGCGAAAAGATCAGTCAGATAATCTATCCCAAAATAGACTTTTTGCTACCCGCTAGATACAGATCCATTTCAGCAGCCACAGTCGCCAAAGCTATGATCAGAGCATCTTCAGAATCAGAAAAAGGATTGCGCAGATACACTTATCGTGCCATGATGGAACGCAACTAAAATTAGATACATTGATAAAACCATTTACAGAAATAACTATGGAAAGTCTCATGTTCCCGATCGGTAAATTTCAACTTCCGGATACAATCAGCGAGGAGCATGTATCAAATTGGATCGAAACCATCGCTTCCTTTCCGGAACAACTCCGTTCCGAAGTTTCCTCCCTCCCCGAGCAGCAGCTCGATACAACCTATCGTCCCGGCGGTTGGAACATTCGTCAAATCGTACACCACTGCGCCGATAGTCACCTGAATAGCTATATCCGGATCAAACTGGCCCTCACGGAGGAAACCCCCACAGTCAAACCTTATTTCGAAGACAAATGGGCCGAATTAACTGACGGTAAAAGCTTGAGTGTAGAAGCTTCGCTAAAGATTATTGAGGGCCTTCATGCCAGGTGGGTATTCCTGCTGAAAAGTCTGACGAGTCAAGAACTACAGCGATCATTTTTTCATCCGGAACACAACAAAACGATCCAGATCGATGAAATCGTCGGATTCTATGCTTGGCATTGTGATCATCACTTAGCGCACATAGTAATAGCAAAAAAACAATCCTAGGATAAAATCGCCTACTAAGACCCCAGCTGTGACCCGCACGCTTGCTGTAACTTGAAACCGATACGAACAGGTTCACGGTTCGCAATGCGGGGGACTTTCATCAATAGAATACTGATCTGCGAAACATGCTGCACCAATTGCACCTCTCTTCCGTTATTATCCCGGCCATAAAAGCATATTAAACTCGGATTCCAATAACCGAGGTTATCGATATGGATCTCCATGGATTCTCCAAACGATACCAAACGAGCACCCACCTCTTCGTCCTCTTTCAACCCTTTTTCAAACTCTACGATATACAAGATCAGGCGCTCATAGAAAGCTTGGGCATAATTCAGATGGGTGATCTCTGGCATGCCCGGCATCACCTGAGCGGGCATGGGTAATTGATTGTTTTGCATAGATATCGCTGAAATTACGGGGCAGATAAAATTCTGTATTTCGATTTACGGAAATTAACATCGACATAAGTGACGGAGTCAAGTACCATCACACCCACAATGAATTACAAGCTTAAATCTCCCTATCGGATCAACCGATCCGTTATACCAATACGAAAAGCCGATTGCACGGGTCGACCCGGCATATACGAGAATATATAATCAGCCCGTATCACTTTAAAGAGATTATCGATGCCGACATACCATTCGAAATAACGGCGATCCGCATTCACATAGGCCGTATTCAGGCCTGTCAGTAGATACAGATTCAATTTTTTGATACCGGGAATCTTATTTGTCAGGAATCCTATCAGGTTATACTCGGCATGACCCAATCCGTACAACGGCTCGGTATGACTGAGCTGATAGGCCGGCAACAACATGAAACTACTCAGGTTGCTCGTGCCGAATGGCCAGTTATTCGCATTGAAGTGAGCAAAATCGGGCATGAATACCTGCTGCCGCTCCATAAAGCCCCCCACCCCGATGCGATAACGAAAAATCCCTCTCAGTTTTAAATTCAGCTGATCCGTCATGTCCAGCTTCCACTTGAAAAAAGAGCCATCACTACCCGCAATCCCTTTCATCGATTTCACGAATTGTAAGGCGAAAATTGGCGACTTCCCGCCCACATTGATGGTACGTTGTGGCAACTCGATGTATCTCGCCCCAGGCTGCCAACGGATACCCGCTGTCAATTGAAATACTTGATGCGGAACAACATTTGAAGTAGCGATCTCTGTGGGGTAGTTCGGTGAATAGCTTTTATTGTCAAGATCTCGCCAGGTATAATCAGTTCGGTTCTCGAGTGGTGACCGACTGGCGTATTGAATTGATGCTGAGACCCCAAGTCCTGCACCGATACCGGAAGCGAACCGGATGCGGCCGTAGGTGGACTGATAGGTCTTGATCACATTCTGTTCATACAGCAAACAGGCAAGGGTGTTGTTGCGTTCGTCGATCGGACTTTCCTCATTGAATTGCAGGACTTGTCGACCGAACGAAACAGAAAGCGAACGAGAAAGTTTGGATCCGAAATTATAGGAGACACTAGCACGCGGACTGAACCGCTTGTTGGCAAATCCATATCGCATCGCAACCGAACCGCTCAGTGAACGACGGGTTCCGACACTGTCGAGATCACGACGCCAACTGAGCTCAGGTTGTACAACCAATCCTTCGGCCGGATTAAAATTTATCTGCTCGATCACAGGATTCATCGACACCCGCGTAACATCGCCCTTAGCATAGAGGGTTTGTCCTCGCAGCAGCAGCTTAGAAACCGAAAAGGCATTTCGGATCTTATTGAGTGAGTCGATGTAACGCGGATCTTTTTGAACGCGCTCCAGACTGTCTTTCTTGATGTAATCCCGTAGCTCGTCTGACATTAACGGAACAGGCCGCATGGATTCCCAATAGGCATCGTCCTTCTTATTAGCCTCCTCGGTATAACGAAGAATGGTCCGATCAAAAGAACGCTTAGTCCAACTGGGACGCGTATTGTACTCCGTATAAATATTCACAAAACTTCCATAGGCATCAAATCCGAACTTCTTGGCCGCGGGGTATAATACCTGGCTGTAGATCAACCGATCACCCTGATCGTTGGGCTGATACAATTGCACCAATTTCAAAGTATCCAAGAGCTCGAGTTGCTGCTGTGCCGTTATGCTCAGATCGACTGAATAGAGTTGCCACTCATCCTCTACGATCGTGATCACCCCGCTGAACAAAGGCTCCATATTTCGACGAGGAGTGACCTGAACACGACTGATGGCTTTTTGATTTTCATAAAAGGTGCCGAGATATTTATATCGATAGAATGAAATGGCGTTGCTTGCCAGCGGTGAAACAAATCCGCGTGGATTGAGTCGCGTCGAGATGAGCACATTGTTTTGATACAGACTGTACTGATCGGGCACCGCCAAGCCATAGCCATCGCTGTTCCCACTGACCTTGGAGGAGATCACTTCTACTTTACGTTGTGATTTTTTCCCGATCGAAAAACGAGAAACAGTTTCTGACAGATACAAGATCTTTTGCTTTCCGGTGTCCCCATCTTCAAAATCAACTTTCTCGCCCATGAATTTTTTAGGGAAGGAACGGAGGCGAAGTTGGCCCTTTGAATAAACCTGACAGCTATATTCACGGGTACGATCCAAATTCTCCTGCTGCTGCGCAATGGTGCTTCGAATAATGGCATAAGCCGGGTCTTCTCCTTTTTTCACCAATACATCGGGCATGACCAGCTCCTGCGGCGTGAGTATAAAATTCACCTGGAGTTTGGTGTCTTGAACCGTGATCCGTTTTTTCTGCTGCGCATAACCCACATGCTGGCAGATCAGGGTATACTCGCCCCGAGGTAGATTCAGCTCAAACCGACCCTGACTATTGGCCACCGCACCTTTATTGGTTCCCTGTACGGCGATCGATGCATATGGGAGCGGGCGACCGTCAGCATCGGCTACAGAACCCTCGATAGTAGTCGCTGCGCCCAAGTAGGTAACGAATGACATCCAACAGAAAAGAATGGCTTTGAGCATAGAGGTAGCAAAGGTAGTGCAGCGTTGGAACCAACTGGCAGAACTAATCAGTTCTTGATTATCTTTAAAATCCATCAGGTAATAGAAATCCAACCCCATATACGGACAAAAATCATTTAGCTATGAAGTCTAATTGCAATCTGATTCTCCTCGTTGCCACCACCCTTCTATTTTCCTCTTATACCATTGCCCAACGCACACAAAAACCACCCTTGCACGCCAAGCATTGGATGGCCATCACGGGTAAACCCTTGGCGGCTACAGCCGGTTCGAGAATTTTTCAAAATGGCGGCAATGCAGTGGATGCAGCCTGTGCCATGTTGGCGGCTACCTGTACGATGTGGGACGTACTTAGCTGGGGTGGTGAAACACAAGCTTTGATCTACAATCCGAAGACAAAAAAAGTAATCAGCATCAATGCGATGGGTGTAGCCCCTTCGGGTGCAACGGCAGCGTTTTTCAAGAGCAAGGGATATGAGTTTCCTCCTGAATACGGTCCGCTTGCTGCTACTACCCCCGGTACGCCCGGCGGACTTTGCCACATGCTGGCTGAATACGGAACCAAATCCCTGCAGGAGATATTAGCGCCTGCCATGGAGATGGCCGCCGGATATCCAATCGATGCACAAACAGCCAATAGCATCGAACGTCAAAAAAATTGGATCAAACAATGGCCCTACAGTAAAAAAGTATTGCTACCACACCTCGGCGAGAAAAGAGAAGCACCGGAGGCCGGTGAGATCTTTGTGCAAAGCGACTTACTGAATACCTTGACCAAAATGGTTGAAGCTGAAAAACAGGCATTGAAAAAAGGAGCTTCACGTAAAGCAGCGATCATGGCGGCATACGATCGTTTTTATAAAGGGGATATTGCCGATGAATTTGTAAGAGGTTGTCAGGAGCAGGGCGGATTGATCACAAAAGCAGATCTGGCCAATTGGAAGCCGATCGAAGAGGAGCCGATGCAAGTCAACTACAAAGGGATCGATGTATACAAGATGCAACAATGGACACAAGGTCCGTCGATGTTACAAGCATTGAACATCCTGGAGAATTTCGATATCAAATCGATGGGCTATAACAGTCCCGCTTATATTCATACGATCTACCAAGCGATGAGTATGGCTTTTGCCGACCGGGATTTCTATTACGGCGATCCGTATTTCGAGCCGAAAGAGCCGATGCAGGGACTACTCAGCAAAGCATATGCGAAACAACGGGCTGCGCTGATCAACCCAAATCAGAATGACTCGCTGATCGGTCCGGGTGACCCCTACCCCTTCGAAGGAAAAACAAATCCTTATGCAGAGCTGTTGAAAAAAAGATTCGCTCCGGATGGGAAAAATGATAACAGAAATTTTGCACCGGCACATGATACGAGCGGTGTGGCAATGTTCGAAGAGCTGTACCAAGACAGGCTCTGGCGCGGCACAACAACCGTAGAAGCAGCCGATAAGGAGGGATGGATCGTTTCCATTACACCCAGCGGCGGCTGGATCCCTGCTTGCATAGCCGGTAACACCGGCGTTGGGATGAGTCAGCGTATGCAGAGTTTTGTACTGGACTCAACGCTCAATCCATATAATGTAGTAACCCCCGGCAAAAGACCTCGTGTAACGCTCACCCCCGCCCTTGCCATGAAAGATGGCAAACCGTATCTCTGTTTTGGGGTACAGGGAGGGGATACACAAGATCAGAACTTATTGCAGTTCTTCCTGAATATGGCGGAGTTCGGGATGACGGTGCAGCAAGCTTCCGAGGCGGCGAACATCAACACAAATCAATTGTGGTTGTCGCTGGGCGGAAACAAGATCGATGACCGCAAGCCTCGTGCGGGTAATATTCTATTGTCAGATAAAACACCGGCATCGGTTCGGGAGAAACTCAGATCGATGGGATACAAGATGAGTTTTGAGGAAAGAACCTCCGGCCCGATCAATGCGATCTATTTCGACTGGAAGCACGGATCTTTTTGGGGTGGATCGAGTAATCACGGCGAGGATTATGGAATCGGATGGTAGCGGTTGGTAAGCGAGGATTGCGGAACTTTACCGTTATGCTTCATCCGCTACAGATTCCTCTATATAAATTATTCATCCGATGCATTCTTGCCTGCGGATTCGTGATCATAGGTTCATTATCCGCCTCAGCGCAGTCATCCCTTACTGAAGTCGCAGCAACCAGGCCAGGCATACACCTTCAATTAGATAAACCGGTTTACGGAAGAGGTGAAACCATTTGGTTCAATGCGTATGTCTTTGCCTCGGAAGGCAAACCCATTGGATCTACACTGCAGGTCGAACTCTTGCAACTGGACTCCGCCATCGTACGCGTAAAGTGTCCGCTGGTGCTGGGCGTTACAGAGGGACAACTTGCGATTCCTAAAGAACTTCCAACCGGATGGTATCGGATGCGCGCCTTTACGGAGGAACCGAGTCTTGCTTTTTTCAGCTGTCATCTTTATATCCTTGGCAACCAGATCCCCTCTAAAAACAACATCCCATCAAGCAATGACAGTGTCGTTGTAGCTTTTCATCCGGAGAGCGATCAGTTGATCGATGGTATTGAAACGCTGATAGCATTCAAAGCCACCGATCGGAACGGGAATCCTCAAAAAATAAGTGGACGCATAGTCGATCAGCAAGGTCAACTCGTTACCGCGTTCAGCAGTTGGAGTCGGGGTATGGGCGATTTTATGCTTACCCCTGAGATCGGTAAGATATACTACGCTGAATGGCAAGTGGCTGATCGGAGATTCCGCCAGGCATTACCGGAAGTACTATCAGCGGGCACCAGCCTTTCGCTGATCAACCACCCCGAGGGGTTTCTTTTTGAAATCAAGCGAAAGGAAAAGAATGAATCTAAAAAAGGAGTTTGGCTTTCCGGACTGATGAATGGTCAGGAAGTGTTCAAGCAACCGCTATCTAAAAATGTAGACCTCATACAAGGTGTCCTAAAAACAAAACAGTTAAGCTCCGGTGTGCTGCATATACGCGTATTGAGTGAAGATGGCCTTACTCTATCACGCAGAAACGTTTTTGTAAACAATGAAGAATATAGGCTCCCTATTTCAATTCGCGTAGATACCCTCTCCATTTTACCGAAAGGAAAAAACAGATGGACAATCCAGATGCCGGACTCCTTGCAGGGATCTTGTTCAATATCGATAACCGATGCAGAAATGGACGGTGGCATATACCGTCAGCCATCACTACTGAGTCGGGTATTACTTACGGCTGGGATATCAGTTAAGGTATTTCAACCCGATTGGTATTTCAAAACCACGAAAGATAGCGCAGATGTAGGGCTGGATCTGCTGATGCTGACACACAAGGAAATGCGATCCTCTGCTGATGACATGAAATCGGTAGCAGGGAATGCCAATAAGAAAGGGTTCATTACCATACAGGGGCAAGCCTTGTTACGAGGAACTCGTCAGCCATTAGCGAACAGTCGGTTGATGGCGGTATTGTCCGGAAACAAAATGCGTAGTCAGATCTTATTTACTGAAACGGATCCATCCGGACGATTCAGCATCGATTCATTATTATTCTTCGGCCGGGCGCGTCTGTTCTTCGCAGAGCAGCGAATAAAAAAGAAACCCCGATTCATCGACATTCGGCTGGATCAAGATTCAATACTAAATATGGTTGGGCCCGCCGGTTGGGAGAGCTACAGTTTGACAAACAGGATCCCAGAGTATACCCCATCCGACCTGAGTTGGATGAAAGACTACGAAGACATCATTCGGAAGGCAGAGGGATTGACGTTGGAGGAAGTGACGATCAAAACAAGATCTAACTCCCCCTTAGAAAAACTACAGGAGGAATACACTACTGGTGCATTTGACACGTATGCCTTTGTGGAGCGGGTGATCGATCTGGTGAATACCGATGAAGCGAATGTGTATCCGAATATTTTCGAGTACTTACGGTTTCGGGTACCGGGTTTGCAGGTAATGGAGCCTGACTATTCGCGCCCACCACCTGATATGAGTGGTGATATGAGAAACGACCCTACGAAATATCGCATCTTTTTCAGGCAAATGCCCAGTGCCAGTAGCATGGGAAATATTCCGATGGTGATCTACTTGAATGAGATCGAAACCGATGCCGACATTTTACTCACCATCCCTGCTGCGGAGATCGCGCTGGTGAAAATCTTCAGCAGTTTTACGGCCGCTCCGGGTGGGGGTCCGGGTGGAGCACTCGCCATTTATACGAAAAAGCCGGATCTACTTCGGGAAACCAATGGATCAGCCGCCACTTTCGCAGGCTATTCCATAATCAATCCTTTCCCCATTCCACGTTACGATATCGATCCGTCTGCACAGAACAAACCGGATGGACGTGTCACATTGGATTGGCGTCCAAATATCTTTTTAAGTAACGATCGAAAACAGATCCCGATCCGGTTTTACAACAACGACCGCACCAAACGATTTCGAATCGTGGCAGAGGGTATGACCACTACGGGCAAGCCAATATTTTTTGAGGAAATAGTAGAGTTGCGCAGATAATTTTCTACGAACCAACTGTAGAATACTTCTATTGAAAGAATTGATCAATCGATCAAGGTGAATGCACCCCAAGATGAAATGGGATACTTTTTACTAAGTACAGACTGAGTCCGACGTAACGCTTCCTCTTCGGATGACCCGGCAATCAGGTGTCGATAGAAGACTTCCATAAACTCAGCTGTTTCCTGATCAGGAATCTTCCACATGGCCAAGAGTAGCTTCCCGGCTCCGGCTATCTTCAGTGCCTGTTGCAGGCCCAACACACCCTGATTGCTCTTAATATCCCCCAAGGCGGTCTCACAGGCACTTAAGGTGATCAATTGACACTTGGACAGATTCATATTGGCAAGCTCATACCCCAACAGATAACCACTCACTCCGGAACAGTTCGCCCGATCGATAACTAATCCACATCGGGCCAAAGGTGAGACCTTCAAATAATCCTTATCATAGCTGTCTCCAATAGCGCTCGATGCCATTTTCTCACTGAAATAGAATCCATGAGTAGCCAAATGTAAATGCGTATAGCCCGAAAGATCGATGCTGTCATGGATGTCATTGGTCACCTCGACCTTGATATTTTTATAGCTCCTCAAAATCTCAGACAACCTAGAAATCTCCAAAGCAGAGCCCGGTAAATAATTCCAGGAATATCCCTTGTGCAAATACCGATAGGGTGATTCCGTATTACAACCCATCTTTTCATATTGAATTCCTCCAGCCAGTAAAAACCGCAGGCTATCCGTTCGTTTGACATCATTGCGTAAGCGTCCGGATGAAGAAAGTTGACGGATGGCAACCTGCTCGAACAGGTAACGTCCCTTCCAGCGTAATGCAGAAAAAGCAATCCGATTCAATAATCCATCGGGCACGAACAGAAATCGCTTTGCTTCGGCCATTTCGGGCAGCGAAGAGAAAAGAAAACGGCCCAGAGTATCTGCATCCCGAACGCTAGCTGAAGTCTGTTCAGGCTCAAATCCCCGCAATCCCCGCTCTCCTCCTTGAATATCGACCGAATACTGAAGGGAACGCTCGACAGTGGATTGAAGCGCCGATTCGGTGAAGAGTGGTCGTACCACAGGATCTACATTCCCGTTGAAAATGATCGCGAGATAAGACGTTGTGTCGGATCGAAAGCAATTGGCAAAACGAACATACTCAGCATACAGGTCACCGGCTTTCAACTGTCGCTGTAAATCCATTAGCTGCGGAAGTACAAACAAGGAGTCCCATTGTGATGAGCTTACTTCTGCCCGAACAGCCAATTCAGACGACACTCGATTTCGGTGTGCATCCCAGGCACTTTGAGGATCACCCATCAATGAAAAATATGACTCCCACCTATCAAAATTTCGGCGTATAAGATCGAATTGACGAATTTCATCCGATACACTTACCTGCTGCATGAGCATGCCGGTATTCGTAGAAAAATAGTTTTTCAGGGCCAGACTCTGTTCAATGATCAACTTACGAAACGGACTCTTGCCTGCGATATATCCTTCGGCCAGCAGACTGTGATAGAGGTCGAAATAAGTATGCAACGAATTAGCATAAAATAAAGTACGCTGATCAGCCGATAAGCTGGGCATATGGCGGACCAATTCCAAGCGCGTATGATCAAGCAATTGGGTTAAAGCAGCAGTATCGGTAACTGATTTTTGTTCACGTGCATGAAGCTTCACCGACAAGGCCAATGCACGGAAATAAAGTCCTGACTCCACTGGATCGGAGCGATCCAAATATCGAATTGCCTCGCCTATCAAATGAGTTGCCGCCTCAAAATCACCCAATACACATTGCAACTGAGCAGCCTGATATAAGTAAGCCGCCCGTCCGGGTAGTGCAACATCTCCGGTTCGTGTGACATACTTATCTAAGGCATTCAGATATAGTTTGACCGAATCGGCAGCAGCGCGTACGGACTTGGGGTCAGGACGGGCCAATACCCACATCAGATCCAGTCTTCGTGATTGCAAAAACAACGTCCAGTTTCTGCTATTATTATCCGTGATGACCGGTACAGATACATCTCTGTTTAGCTGAGCCAAATTGGTGCCAGTAACTAAGGCATTTATGATATTATCCTTTATACCCACTCCCGCTTCAATTGTTTTTACCCAGTGATTGATCCATAAGGGTTGTATAGCAGATGAACGAACATCGATGCCTTTTTCAGGATCATAAAAAAGGGACATAGCTTCATCGAGTATCAACTTACAGCGTTGATACTGTCCGGTTTGATTGAGCAGGGTCGTCAGATTTTGAATCGTTCGTTGCAAGAAAAAATAGGTTTGTCCTAACGAACGCCCAGCCTGTTGATCGTAAATGAATCTTGGCTTCAACACATCGTTTAAATACAGAAACAGATAATTTGCAGCAACGCCGGATTCGCGTGCTACAGCGGCCAGCTCGGCCCAATCATTCAGAAAAAGTCCGTATACGTTAGCCTGCAACCGATCGAGATCAGATTCAGCAGTATTCTCCGGTGTCTTTTTGGCTGAAGCACGATCATACTCAAACCATCTTCGGCAGATCTCAAATTGAATGCGATAAATCTTAAAAAGAAATTTTACATCATATTCATTCGGATCCTCTCTCCATTCCTTAACATCAGCCGCAGTCTGGTAATATAAATTGATCGATCGGCCTACACGATCTCCTTGGGAGTCATTCCAGGAATCGGAAGTCAGAAACAGTTCTTCATATTCAGTCAGCTCTTTAGCATCCGAGAAGGAAAGAAATTCTTTGGCCCATAGATAATAGGAAATCGAAAAGTCGTTCAGCGAGGTTGCGTTTCTGGGAATGGCCTTTCGAATTTCCCGATCGAAAGGACCTAAGAAATCGATGAGTCCCGCTTTCTGATATCGCTTTGCCATCTGATGAAGTGCAGCCGAGAGCGAATCCATCATTCGCCTTCCATTACCCCCGATTAATTGAACTGCATCGAGTAATCGTTGTTGCCCTATTTTTCTGTGTGAAGTTGATGCTTGATTTGGTACGATCAAAAACCACGCTTGTTCTGCTCGCTTTAAGGACACAAATTCCGGATATTCGGTTTGTAAGGAAGCCAATACCGGATCCCAGGCGAGTACCTGGTTGAGAGCGTTCATCGTGTCTGACCGTTCTAAGGCATCCTCCAGAACGATTTCTTGCTGATTGAACCAGTCTACATTCGGGGGAATGACCCGCTGGGCCGATACGGACACTACTATCAGATGCAGCAGAAGGATCAAATAATTTCGATGGGCGCGCATGGCTGATTAAAGACTTATGATATTTCCGATAGCTGCCACCTGGAAACCAAAATCGATCACCATCCGATACGCCTCACTTTCTTTCTGCAACAAGGGGTTAGTGTGATTGAAATGAATGAGATATACTTTTTGTCGGACCGACATCGACCATGATTTCGCTCGTTCCATCGTTTCTCGAACCGTCGGATGCGGAATCTCCTTCAGGTTTCGTCCGGGCAATTCCGTTTCATCAAAAAACGTGGCATCTAAAAAGGCATAGTCGACGGAACGCACTAAACTATCGATCGAAAGATTCCATTTCTCCCATTTATCGATATCGGGAAGAAAGAGGGCGGTTTTACTTGATCCTTTGATGAGATACGCATACGTGGCACTGATCTCGTCGCGATGCGGTACCTGAATCGCCGTAACAGTCAGCTCCCCAATAGTTTTTGAACTGCCGATCGACATCGGATCCGGAGTGATATTTTTCAACGTAACCAACTGTTCCCAGGGCTGATCGCGTTGCAAGAATTCGGTGAGGGTCGGATGCCCGCATACAGCAACCTCCTTCGTATTGCGCGCTTCTCGTCCCAGTTGCAGCAATCCGCTGTAATGCCCCATGTGCGCATGCGTGATGAATACCGATGAAGGCTCTATTCCACGATTGATCTTTGTGAATTGTTGCCATTGATGATTGATATCTGGTGTAGCCTCGATCAATACTCCTTTTTTTGGATCGGACTGGGTGATACCTAACGAAACAACTGGCATCCGTTCTCTGGGTTTTCCGTCGTGCACACAACAGGACTTTACACATCCCAATTGGGGAAGTCCGGCATCTTGCGCTATACCCAATACGTGCAATTTCACCTGGCACCAACCCCAGATCGGACTCAGGCAAAAGACCATCCAAAAAATAATACGTTTTGGGCAGTAGAGCATATAGATACCTGCGTGCTGATGAATGAATCTGTTCATGACTCTACCTAAATGTTCAACAAAATCCGACTATTTCAAAAAAAATATTTCGATCGGGTCGCAAACTATGATTAATCCCTATATTCGATTTGTTGGTAAACATGACAAATCAAATGATCTCTGCAATCCTTCCTTCTTTCTATTGGCGCTGGCGTATTGATACGACAGGCCAGGGAGGTATTTCATATTGGCGTTGACCGCCATATACACCGAATACAGAAGGGCCTGTCTACGAAAGAGACAGGCCCTTCGCTTTTCCTGAATCTCTTTCGATCAAATCAATCAACAAACCTGATCAATCAATTATATGAAATATTATCTCTCCCCCGAACAAACCCCCAAGCAGTATTACAATATCCAAGCGGATCTCACGAACAGACCACTCCCTCCCCTTCATCCGGGCACCAAACAACCCGTTGGGCCGGCGGATCTGGCACCGCTATTCCCGATGGAGTTGATCAAACAGGAAGTAAGCACAGAGCGATTCATTGAAATACCTGAACCGGTTCAGGAGGTGTATCAACTTTATCGATCAACTCCTTTGGTCAGAGCTACCCGGCTTGAAAAAGCATTGAACACCACAGCTCATATCTATTACAAATACGAGGGGGTTAGTCCGAGTGGATCCCACAAAACCAATACCGCCATCGCCCAGGCCTATTATAATAAACAGGAGGGCATTAAAAAGATCGTAACAGAAACCGGTGCCGGACAATGGGGAACGGCCCTCAGCTTTGCTTGTGCGCAATTCGGCCTGGAGTGTGAAGTGTTCATGGTACGAGGGAGCTATGACCAGAAGCCCTATCGGAAGGCCATCATGGAAACATTCGGTGCTACCGTACATCCATCACCCAGCAACTTGACGCAAGTGGGTCGGGATCTACTGGAAAAAGATCCGGACATACTCGGGTCTTTGGGCATTGCGATCAGCGAAGCCGTGGAGGTAGCCATTCAGGATGAAAAAACACATTATGCACTCGGCAGCGTGTTGAACCATGTGCTCTTGCATCAAACTGTCATCGGTCAAGAAGCCATGTTACAGTTCGAGATGGCGGGGGAATACCCCGATGTTGTGATCGCGCCTTTAGGTGGCGGATCGAATTTTGCAGGAATCGCTTTCCCTTTCATTGGAGAGATGTTGCGCGGGGGGAAGAAAATTAGGGCCGTTGCTGTAGAGCCTGCCTCCTGTCCGAAGCTGACTCGAGGTGTGTTCGGTTACGATTTCGGTGACAGTGCCGGGTTCACACCGCTCCTGCCCATGTACTCATTGGGACATGATTTCATTCCCCCGGGATTGCATGCCGGTGGTTTGCGATATCATGGAGCCAGTGCGCTGTGCAGTCATTTGTTGAATGAAAAAAATATCGATGCCGTTGCCATTCAGCAGCTGGAGTGTTTCCAGGCAGGACTCACGTTTGCTAAAGCAGAAGGCATCATGCCCGCGCCCGAAGCCACCCATGCCTTGGCACAGGTATTTCGGGAAGCAGAAGAAGCTAAGCTGAACGGCGACAATCGGGTAATCTTATTCAATCTGTGCGGACACGGACACTTCGATATGAGCGCCTATGTGGATTACATGCAAGGAAAATTGCAAGATCATGTTCTCGACGAAGATGTTTTGAAAAAATCAGTCGCAGCAGTAGCCGCGATCTGAACCGTTTGGTTGATTGACAAGCAATACGAAAAGATCGTCCCTAGCAACTATGTTGATGCTGGGGACGATTTTAGTTTCGATAATCACGCAGGCGGAGTATACCAAGCCATCTTCACAAGACTTAACGGCATTCTCGGTTTTCCAAAACGTTCCGTATTTGGGAAAGGCAGATCCGTTTGAACAATCCTGAAACCGGACCGGGCATACCAGTCGATCAACTCTTGTCGCGTGGACAGAACGGTCAGATTGATTTGGCTTAATCCGTTGGAGCGGGCAAATTCTTTGGCAGACTCTAATAGAAATCGTCCGACACCCTTGGACTGATACACTGGATCTACCGCGAGCATTCCGAAATACAGGTGAGCCTTGCTTCGGATAAGATGAACGGATCCTATCAACTCATCATTCAATGAATAACACAACAAGATCATACTGTTGGGTGTCTCGATCAGTTCTCTCAAATGATCTGGGTCGGTTCGATTACCCTCCAGTAAATGCGCTTCGTTAGTCCAGCTACTCGCTCCATCCTTGGAACGATAGGCTCGGTTGATGAGATTTTCTAATGCCGGAACATCCTTGAGATCGGCGGTGATGGTTTTCATGTCGTATTGCGTTAGACTCTCACACCGAACAGATAACCGACGAGGGCGGATAGTCCCATCGCTATGGTACCCCAAATAACAATTCGAATAATAGCTTTTGTGGGACTGGATCCGCCGGTACGGGCGGAAACTGCACCCAGCACCACCAGGGCCATGATCGTGACTACATAAAGGACATATTCCATCAATGGTACGGGCGCCAGCAAGGCAACCAGCAGCGGTAAGAATCCACCGGCCGTGAATGCAGCTCCCGAGGCAAGTGCCGCCTGGATCGGGTTGGCCTGTGTAAGCTCCGTGATGCCTAATTCATCGCGCACATGTGCTCCCAGCGCATCCGTTTCCGTTAGTTCTTTGGCAACCTGCAGGGCTGTTTCTTTTTTCAATCCGCGGCGCTCATAGATCTCGGCCAATATTTGCATTTCTTCGGCCGGCATCTCTTCCAACTCTTTTTTCTCGCGTTCGATATCAGCGTGCTCGATATCAGTTTGCGAACTGACGGATACATATTCGCCAGCAGCCATAGAGAGTGCACCGGCAACCAGTCCGGCTACGGTCGCCAACAAGATCGGCTCACGGGAAGAGCTGGCGGCGGCTACGCCGATCGCGAGACTGGAGATAGAGATGATGCCATCATTGGCCCCGAGTACAGCCGCCCGCAGCCAGTTGCTTCGGTGGATGTAGTGCGTATCGAGGTAATTGTCGATGTTAAGGTTGGTCATAGCCGTAGAATGTGATTAAAAATAGGCATTAAAAAAGTCCAAAAACCAATCATTATTGCAGCAATTGCTTCATTAATTAGCTTTACGATCATGTGTGTCGATATCGGATATAAAGCAGCGATCGGTTCGAATGGACTTTCGCAGAAGATAAAGGGAGTAAAAATCAAAAAAGAATATGCAGATGCTGATTGTGATCAGCCGCATTTACAAGCGCATGCTCGGCCTGCCTGCTGGACCTTGATTGAGAAGGACCAGACTCCGGAGGTTGTTCCCATGCACTGGGGACTCATTGCTGATTTTATGATCGACCGACCCGATCAGTTTCAGAAATACGGAAATAGTTTTTTTAATGCCCGATCGGAGCGTATCCTCGAGCAAAATGCTGCTTGGTTTCAATATATCAACAACCGATGCCTGCTGATTGCCGACGGCGTGTATGAACACCAGAATGTCAAGGGGCGTACCCGTAAAATGCCCTGGTATATTCGCCTCGCTTCCGGAGAGTTGATGCTGATCCCTGCCCTGTATAATCCGCGTACCGAAACCTTTGCCATTCTCACCCGAGAGGGCAATGAACTGTTTCGCAATATCCATAATGATGGTGCCAATAAATTTCGGATGCCCTTGCTCCTGCCACCGGAACAGGCGCTGCGGTGGATTGAGCCGAATGTAAAAACAACCGATATCCAGTCGATGATCGGCCATGAGATTCCATCCGAAGGCCTAGCCGCGCATACCGTTTTTTCGATCCGAGGAAACACCCTGCGGCCGGATGGCAAAGCCCTGAATGAGCGGTATGATTGGGGCTAGTAAAGGAGGGATCAAAAAGAACCTTCAAACTTTAATTGAGCCAGTACAAATAAAAAAGGGCCGCATTGCGGCCCTTTCATTTTACACTTATGTAAGATTATCGCTGATCGAACACCAATCCGATCTTGTTATAGTTCGGGTTGGGCAGGACGGTCCCGGTTGAATCCAACTGGATACCCAGAAAACGAGCCTGTCCAGCCGTAGCAGATCCCAGGATCGTATTGACCTCAATGAAGCCAAAGGAGCTTCGGGGCGGGATGGAACAGGTTCCAGAGAGTGTTTGGTAATGCGTGCCGGCAACAGCGTTAGAAACAGCCAGCGTGCCGGCAGCCATTGAAGGAAGCTGACCGGTAACCGTTGCTGGGAAGGAAATTGTAGTCAATGGTGAGGTGGTCATCACCTTATAACCTACTGTCAGAGGTGTTTCAGATTGTGGGCCGACCAGATTCAATCGGATCAGCACTCGTCCGTTCAAACGACGCAAGGTGGAATCGGAGGTAGCTGACGGCACACCGAAGTTGGGTACTCTAGTCAGTACAGGATAACCGGCGATTGAGTTGGCGGAATTAAGAACCGTGGGGTCGATCTCCACCACGGTTGTTCCTGTGAAGCGTTTATCGATTTGTTTGATGCAGGACGGAAGAAGCAAAACCAGTGCCAATCCCGTAATGATCATCATCAGTTTAGATTTCATATTCAATTTTTTGTACGATTAATAACCAAAGTTTTGCGCCAGATTGGGGTTGCCGTCGACTTCACCCAGAGGAATACGAGGCAGTAGGCGGAAATCAGTCGCAGGCATATTCGTGGCCGGGTTGGTTTTCACAATGGAGAGACCATTACGCTTCAGGTCATAGAAACGATGCCCTTCAAATGCAAACTCGAGCATACGCTGACGCCAGATCTCATCCAATAATGCTTGTCCGGTCAGCGGCGTTCCTGGAACGGTAAAACCAACATAGCGGTTAGTGCGGATAGTATTCAGATCACTCCAGGCACCGGCTTCATTATTCAACCGATAACGAGCTTCTGCACGATTCAGGTATAATTCTGCCCAACGAAGCACAACGGTATTGTCCCAGTTCGGTCCACCGTTCTTGCCTAACCATTTGGTACACTCTACATAATGACCGGAAGCATTTACACCCCACTCGAACAAGCGATTACGGATATCATTGCTGTAGGTAAGTGCAGGCGGAACAGGTGCTTGCGCCAGATTGGCGGGAAATCCAGATACACCCAATTGCGTCAGCAGAAATCCATTGGGGACCAGGTCACCCTGACCTTGGCGTACGCCAGCAAAGGCGCCGGGTGCAGCCAAAGTAGTGTGTGTCGCTGCTAATGAAGTATTCACACCCAGGTTCTCAGCCAGTGTAGCAAACCAAACCTGGAAGATCCCTTCCGGATGATCAGCGGCACGCCATCCGCTAACGTAGTTTGCGGTGGTTGTGAGTGATCCGATACCACCAGAGAGACCGATGGCGGCGGTTGCCATGGAATCTGCACGAGACCAATTACCCTCATAAAGAGCGATGCGGGAACCGAGAGCCAGTGCAGCATGTCTGCTGGCATAATTACGACCGCGATTAGCAGTAGAAAGTTGATTGATAGCCGCATAGAGATCTGTCCAGATCTGCTGATAACATTCCTGGATGGAAGCACGCGAAGGTGCATAGCCGGTTGCTGCTATAGCGGAATTGAAACCCTGGAGTGTGAGCACCACGCCACCCTTGTCCTGATTCGGCACAACAAATGTGGGGATATAGGCGTAGTTGCGCACTAAGTCGAAGTAGTAAAAAGCGCGCAGAAATTTCAACTCACCATCCCAGCGAGCTTTCTCGGCATTTGTAGCATCAGCCAGTTTTGGATAGGCCTCGAGGGTCAAATTGATCTCGTTGATCGCGGCATAAGAACCTTGCCAGATCAATACGTTCGCAAGTGCTGCGTTACGGTTTTCTGTTAGCAAACGAGAGGAACGGCCGTTGGCAAAAGCGATATCGGCCATGGCATCCGTCACAGAGAACAGATCACGTCCGTAATGGCTCTCTCTTTTTAGGATAGAGTAAACGGAATTAATGGCGAACTCGATACCACTTTTGGTGGTGAGGGCCACGTTCGCATCAAGAGAGGTGCGCGAGGGAATATCAAGCTGCTTTTTGCAGGAGGCGGTGAACAGCATTATCCCAAGCAGCAGACCCAGTAGATTGTATGTATTGCGTTTCATTGTTTTTTGTGTTTGGGTGATTAGAAGCGGAACTGCACACCGGCTGTGATATTCTTGGATTGAGGTATAATACCGAAATTATCTCCGGTGAATTCAGGATCGTACCCGTTCCATTTGGTATATGTCCAGAGGTTGATTCCTTGCACATACACGCGAGCGCCCTCAAACTTGTAGCGCTTCAATACGGAGGCAGGCAGATCGTATCCCAAGGTCACTTGCTTCAGACGGATATAATCCGTCTTGAAGAGATAGCGGCTACCGGAACCCCAACCAGCACTGTTATAGTCGGCCATTCCATTGAATGCACGAGGGGTGGGGACAATGTCGCCCGGATTCTGCCAACGTGAGGTATAACCGAATGTCAAGGTGTTGACTGTAGCACCCGCCATACGCATCATTTGCTGGAATTGTCCATCTAGACGAGTACGACCATATTCGTACTGGAAAAATGCGTCCAACGAAAATCCTTTATAAGAGAGCGTATTGTTCCATCCGCCAAAATGAGTGGGATAAATATTACCGATGATACGGCGGTCGTTGGCGGTTGGATTGTAGGTGATATTGTTGTTTATATCGTACCACATACCGCGACCGGTAGCGGGATTAACACCAGCCCAGGGGGCAACAAAGAATGATCCGATCGGAGAACCGACGCGGATGGAGGCATCCGATGGGAGGAACTGAAGATCATTGTAGAGCTCCAGTACTTTATTCTCCTGGAAAGCGATATTAAAGCTGCTGGTCCACTTGAATTTTCCATTAAATGGAATAACAGTCAGTAAGAATTCAAGTCCCTTGTTCTCCATTTTACCCAGGTTCTGCTGAATGGAGCTGAATCCGGTGGTTTGATAGAGCGGGCGGCTTAGGAGCAGGTCTTTGTTCACTCGACGGTAGGCATCGACAGTCAGGGTGATGCGATTCTTCAAGAATCCGATGTCCATTCCCAGGTTGCTTTCCTCACGGTTTTCCCAGGTCAAATCTGGATTACCCAATTGGCTGGGGAAGATACCGGAGGCGTTTCCATATAAACGGGTGGCTCCATAGAGCTGGGCATACAAAACGTTTCCGATCTGGTCATTACCGGCCTGACCGAATGCGTAACGGAATTTCAGTTCAGAGAGGAAGTCAGCATTACGCAGAAAATTCTCCTCTTTGGCGTTCCAAGCAAACTGAGCAGACTGGAATACCCCGTACTTATTATTAATACCGAAACGGCTGGAACCGTCACGACGAACGGTATAATTAAATATATAACGGCTGTTGTAGGAGTAGCCGAGTTTTCCGAATTGGGAGAAGGTTGCGCTGGCTGTCCACTGTCCGGATACGGCTACTGGCGTTGAGGCCGCACTCAGGTACTGCAACAGATAAGATGGAAACCCTTGTCCATCTGCCTGTATCCATTGGTTTTGATCACGACGATACTCGATACCAGCCAAAGCTGTAACATTATGAACATCTTTGAATGTCTTATTATAGTTGGCGGTAGTGGTAGTGATCAGGTTCGTGTTCCAATCGCTTTGATCGGAGAGACGTCCGTTCACGCTAAATCCGTCGTTGATCCGAGGATCTTGATAACGATGATCTTGCGTCAGGCGGTAGTCGAGACCGATCATGGAACGAAGCGTCAGGCTAGGTAACAATTTATACGTGGCTGTCAGGCTTCCTACAAATTGGTTAGTACGAGTGAAATATTTAGCGTACTCCCCTACTGCCATCACGTTGTGGTTGAACGTACCGACCATGTTCTGGCCGGAACCGGGCAACCCATAATACGTTCCGTCCGGATTGTAGATCGGATTGTTCGGCAGAATCATACCCGCTGCATATGCCGGATTACCGAATCCGGTATTTCCAAGGCTGTAAGGTGCATTTTGAGAGACCGTGCTGAAGCTGAGTGAATTCTCCAGACTGAATTTATCGTTGATGCGGAAATTAGTCTTGGAGAGCATCGCACCCCGTTGAAAATCGGTCGGAGCAATAAACGCGGTTTGGCGGGAGTAGGAGCCAGACAAATAGTAACTGACATTCTGGTTGCCACCGCTCATCGACATTTCTGTGTTGAAAATCGTTCCTTTACCGAAAGACTCCTTCTGCCAATCGTAAGTTGGCAAACTGTCGATCTTTTCATCGGTCGTGTTGGCAGGCAAGCCCATATTCGACAAAGCCGTGATCCGAGCATTGGCTGGGGACACGCCTGAGTTTACCAACGCTTCGGTTCGAAGTTTCAGCCAGAGCTGTGAATTGAGCACATCGAGCGTTTGCAGCGGACTAGATTGACCGATATAAGAATTGAAAGTAAACTTGGGTTTACCGGCTTTCCCTTTCTTGGTTGTAACCAATACCACCCCGTTACCGGCACGTGCTCCATAGATTGAAGCCGCCGCCGCATCTTTCAATACTTCGATTGACTCGATATCATCCGGATTCAAAAAGTTCAGGGGGTTATTCTGGGTATTGATCGAACCAACACCGGTGTTGAGCTGCACCCCGTCCACTACATATAAAGGCGTTGTACCGGCATTGATCGAACCGACACCACGAATGATGACACTCAGTGAACCGCCCGGCACCCCATTGGCAGCCGCTACGATCACACCGGCTGCACGGCCTTGCATAGCTTGTGCGAAGTTGGGGATCGGCAAATTATCGATGTCTGCGGCGCTGATCTTGGAGATCGCAGCCGTTACGTCTTTCTTGCGCACCGTCTGATAACCGGTAACCACCACTTCCTGCATGGATTTCTCTTCGCTCATCATCTTCACTGAAAAAACTGTTTTATTTTCCAGTGCTACTTCCTTTGAACCGTAGTTCACAGAGGAGAAAACAAGGGTTTTAGCCTGGGCTGAAACAGTCAGCTGAAAGGAACCATCCTCTTTTGTGGAGGTACCTCCCTGCATGCCCTTAACAACCACAGAAACACCCGCGATGGGGGATCCTGTGCTCTCATCGGTAACCTTACCGGATATGACCCTGTCCTGCGCAAACAGAACAAAGCTGCCCAGTAGCAGTACGGCAAGAAGACTTAGTGCTTTCTTCATACTCAGCTTTGTTTAATTTTTAAAATAAAAATAGCCTAAAATGTCACACATTTCGGGTTCTAAGTTACATAAATGTTAATACAATGCAATAAAAGGATGGTTTAGTCAAGTGGTTTTCAAAATCGGGAAAAATCTTTAGGTAAGAGGGCTAAGCCCCACGATCCCCATTCTAACGGGCGTGATATATGTCACTGACAGCACTTGCCTGATAGTCAATATTTGCATCATGAATAAATCAATCAAGACGCACTGGGAGACGATTTACGAGACCAAACAGCCCAACGAGGTTAGCTGGACACAGGACGTGCCCGCCACTTCCTTGGAATTCCTGCATCGGCTCGATCCGCCAAAAACGGCCAAGATCATTGATATCGGTGGCGGCGACAGCAAACTGGTCGACCACCTCGTAGAAGAAGGCTATACAGATGTAACCGTGCTTGATATTTCTGAAGCCGCCATCAACCGGGCCAAATCAAGGCTGGGTGATCAGGCCCTAAAAGTGAAATGGGTCGTGAGTGACGTGCTAGATTTTCATCCCAATGAAAAATATGATGTTTGGCACGACCGTGCCGCTTTTCATTTTCAGACTTCACCGGAAACCGTACAAGCCTATCTGCACATTGCGGAAGAAGCCGTGAAAGGAAAAATGATCGTAGCCACCTTCTCAACAGACGGACCGAAAAAATGCAGCGGACTCGAGATCAAGCAATACAACGAGGACTCCATGTCTCATCTCTTCGAGCAAGCACATTTCCGAAAACTAGGCTGTAAACGAGAAGATCACCTCACGCCTTCCGGATCGGTTCAGAATTTTGTGTTCTGCAGCTTCACGAAAGAGATGAGCGCTTAGGGGTGCGGACGGAGTAGTGAGTGAACACTGGGCAAAGCCATCTGAAAACGCTTATACGTCGCATCCGACACGTTGATTCGATCGAAAGGAACATAGCGAACATCATCACGTTTCTCCCCTTGTACTCTTCCATATTTATATGCATAGGTGAACCAGCCATCCGGCTGCAACTGCACCAACGAAGCATCAGGATTTGGCACAGAGATAAAAAACTCCGCGCGGGGCATCGCAGTTGAAAATTGGATCGGCTTGCGGTTCTGAAGGGATTGATTTCTGAGTGCTATATACGCCTCCTTAGCTGTTTCAATCGAAGGATCGATCAACTCGACATCTGCAGCCAATACACTTCGGTAGATATAAGAACCATTTTCCTGGTACTGATACAACTCTTTTAAAACGGTTCGAATAGTATCGCGCATGTACGGATAATGCGTACATCCAAGAATTAACGTGTTGAGCGGTAGGGTAAATTTTTCTGCTCGCATTTTCTCCAGCAAACTCACCAGGTGATAACGGGTATAGTTCACCGGATCGTTGAGTTGCACTTCGGTACAACGGCCTTGATCATCGTATTCACAAAGCAATCGATTGTTGGTGGTATCGAACTGATAGACCTTCATCAGCTCGGGGCGAATGGGATAATTCTTGTTCTGTAGAGAGGGACCTTTATAATCGGAGCGGGTCTGCGTGGCTGTATCGACATAATAACTCCAATCACGATCGATGCTCTCCGCTAAGCCGAATCCGCCCTGGCTTACGATAGAAAGTTGATTCAATCCGTATGAGGCGGCCATATTGCGAAGGGTGCGTGGATAGCCATCGGAGGCCACGGTTCCCGCGGTCGCAAACACACCGATGGTTCCCTGATTTTTCTGCTGATGAAGAAGTGCTGCTTTGGATCCGGCATCGATGACACCGATCACGGGTGTTTGCTTATCCGTTCGGTTGACGTGTGCGCGTATATCCGTAAGTGCATAGGCCGTGGCCGTGTTGCAGGCGAGGATCAGCATTTTCACTGAGGATTTACGCTGCGGATTCCAGTTGTTATCTCTTCGGGTCATGAAAGTTTGTCCACGCAAAAAATCCATGCAGTTCAGAATGTTTTCTTTCAGCAGGTCCGTTTTCTTTTCGGCAGCATAGTTTCCGTAGGGCATGTTAGCCTGATCGGCTAAATATTGAAAGGACTCCCGTTCAAAATCTTTTTTCCCGTCGGCCCCAGGCTTGCCTGTCTTATTATTGAAAGCATCCAGGTTGAGAATGGCCTCCAGAACGGTGAGTCCGCCTGTACCCGAATCAAACACCCCGATGGGTGATTGAGCAGATACAACAGCCACCATCGAAATGAAGAAAGTAATGAGAGTAACGCAGAGTTGTTTCATGAAAACAAGGTATAAAAAAAGCCGGATCAATGACCCGGCTTATGAAGGATTAACATTTATCAATACAGGAAGATGCGTCCCGCCCCGAGTTTCTCCTCATTCTCTTTGCGCAGGAACAAGAAGTACATGCCTCGCGGTTTAGCGGTTAGATCGACATCGATGGTGCTATACGGACCGGTGATCGGTACGGTAACGGAGTGTACCAGCACACCACGTGTATCGTATACAAGCAAGGTTCGCTTGAAATTGAATACGGTCGCGCGCGAGTAGAAGCGCACCTGGAATCGTCCGGTGCTCGGATTCGGCGCGATCCATACCTGGGCCGAGGCGGCTGCATTGATGCGTCGTCCGACAGAGGTAGTACTGCATCCGCTCGGTGTAGTGACGCGTACCGTGTACAATCCGACTTTGTCAACATCCACGATCAGTGAACTGGATGTGGCACCGGTAACTTGAGTACCATTGAGGAACCAAGCGAATGTGTTGGCTGCATTCAACGGATTGGCTGTTGCGATCAGTGTACAGGTCTTACCCGGCAACAAGCTGGTATCGCCCAGTACATCGATCTGAATCGCTGGTACAGTATTAATCGTAACAATTGTAGATACGCAAGCAGAATTGGCACACGTTCCACCCTCTGCACGAACAAAATAAGTAGTGGTTGCTGGTACGCCGGTCAACGGCAACGTAGCACCGGTACCAACACGCGTACCACCACAGGATCCGCTGTACCATACCCAGCTAGCACCCGGTGCAAGTGTGCCGCCGACTGTGCGGAGTGTAATGTTTGTGGGACCGCAGAAGCTGGTCGGCGTAACGGTTGCACTAGTGGCAGATACGGAAAGTGCATTGATAGTGATCGAAGCAGTTGTACTAAAGGCAACACAACCGCCACTCGCCGCGATTGAATACGTAACGATGTAGGTGCCCGGTGTACTCGTATTCAGATTGATCTCGCCGGTAGAAGCATTGATCACCAGACCTGCTGTTGAACTATATGCACCGCCCGAAGAACCTGTTCTTGTTACCGTGGCCAATCCGCTACCTTGACAATAAGGAGTAGCCGTGTAACTAATGGTGGCTGCCGGTGCAGGGGTGATCGTTACCGGCGTCGTTACATCACGAGTTGGACAACCTGAGCTTGCTGGGATCGTATAACTGACGGTATAGGAACCCGGAGTGCTGGAAGACGGCGTTACAGCACCAGTGAAGGCATTCAAAGTCAGTCCGCCGGGTGTTGCAGTATAACCACCACCCGTAACACCCGTAAGGGTGACGGCTTGTGCCGTAGACAACGATGTGCAGAATGGCGAACCGGCATATATGATAGCCGCTTGTGGAACGGCTGTAATCACAATGGTTGCATTGGCTGTTACGGAAGCACATCCCCCCGCAGAGGCCACTATATAGGTAACCGTGTATGAGCCGGCTGTGCTGGCCGAAGGATTGATGGCACCGGTTGACGGATTGATTGACAATCCCGCGGGTGAAGCACTGTAGGTACCGCCTGTCGTTCCGGTTTGCGTAACTGCTTGTGGCGAAGTAATAGAAGCACAATAAGGCGTTCCCCCATAAGAGATCGCGGCTGTTGGAGCCGATGTGATTGTAACAGATGCCGCTACGTTGAGCGTAGCACATCCTCCACTTGCTGGAATCGAATAGGTAACTGTATATGTACCAGGAGTGCTGGTGGATGGAGTAATAGCACCGGTAGCGGTATTGATCGATAAGCCGGCCGGTGAAGCACTGTAGGTGCCACCGGTGGTTCCAGATTGGATTACAGGCTGTGCGGTGCTGAGTGAGGCACAGAACGGAGTGCCTGCATAACTGATGGTTGCAGCAGGTACCGACGTAATGTCAAGTGAGGCTGTTGCTGTAACGGCTGCACAACCACCTGCCGCTGCAATCGTATAAGAAACCAAATACGTATTAACGGAGCTGCTTGAAGGTGTTACTGATCCGGTGGAAGCATTGATGGAAAGTCCGGCCGGTGAGGCACTGTATGTACCGCCTGTGCTACCCGTGAGCGTGACAAGTTGTGGAGTTGTATTACCGACACAGAAGTTCGGTCCGGCATAACTGATCGTTGCCTGAGGCAATGCAGTGACCGTGACGGTAGATGTAGCGGATGCGGCCGCACACCCGCCTCCGGCTACGATGTTATTGCTGATCGTATAGGTTCCGGGTGTACTGCTTGCTAAGTTGATCACACCGGTAGAGGAGTTGATCGACAAGCCTGCGGGTGTGGCACTGAATACACCACCGCTGGCACCGACACCGAACACAGGTGAAGGGTTGGCGCCACTGGTGCAATAAGAACTATTAGGATAAGAGAAGTTAGCTGAAGGCGCACTGGTCACCGCGATATTCAAGGTGAGTGACTCGGCACAAGGACCGGGCGTAGTATACGTAACCGCGTACGAATTCAAGGCACTAGCAGCCAGATTGATGGCACCGGTATTCGCGTCTATTGACAGCCCTGCCGGTGAAGCTGTAAACGTACCGCCAGTGGTACCGGTGATAGTAGCCGTGGGGTTGCTTCCGGTTTGGCAGAACGTGTTGGTGGCTCCGTAATTGAATGAAGCATTACGAAGGGGATTGATCGATACAGAAGCCGTCGTGGTTACCGCATTACAACCATTGGCCGCCGCGATGGAATAGGTTACTGTATAGGTACCCGCTGTGCTGGAGGAAGGTGTGATGCTACCGGTACCGGCATCCAAGGTGAGTCCGGGTGTGGAGCTGAACGATCCGCCGGTTGAACCAGTGAGTGTTACCGATTGAGCACCTACCAGATTGGCACAAAAGGGTGTACCGGCATAACTGATGGCAGCAGTGGGTTGTGCAGAGGCATTGATTGTGACAGGCGCTAATATATCGTTGGCCGTATTCGCATCCCCATTCACCGTAGCGGTTACGTTGAAAACAAAACTGCCACCGGCACTTATATCGATCGTAGAAGGCAATATCACATTCGTAGAGGCACCGGGTGCCAACACAAAGCCGGCAACTGTAGATACACTATTGTATCCACCTGTCGCGGTTACCGAAACAGTTACAGCGTTTTTATTCAAATCAATCGGGAAAGGGCTATTATTTTTAAAGTTGACAGTAACAAATTCTAAGGCCGTTTTACATCCGCCATCTGTTGGAGTAACAAGGGCCGTTGGAAAAATATCGTTTACACTATTCGTCACGCCCATCGGTCCGAATGTTGCTACCCCCAGCAATGATTGTGTATACGGATTTGAGCCGCTTGCTGCGCCGGCTGTACCTACTAAGTCTACACTGGTCCCGTTACAACGAACCGCAGTCGAAAGACTGCGAACAAAGCCGGGATTCTCCTCTGCGGCATTCCATTGAAAAATGATGTTGGCTTCACTTCCACCGGCGGTGCCTTCCGTGATCGTCCAAATACGATTTACACTATTCGTTGCCACTGCATCACAGGGCGTTCCAGCGGCAACATTTACGGAGAAGTTATCGGGCGTGCTGCCGTTATTCTGAATGGTAACCGGTGTATACGAGCCAACTCCTACAGGAAATTGAACTGCCGTTAAACCAACTCCAGCCACGGTCAATGTTGTCGATCCAGTGGTGGAGACATAGGCAGATGCGGAGCCACCGGTAATACTTCCGACGGTAAGGGAACTGGCCCCAAGGGTCAGGATACCGTTACTCATAGCGAGGTTCCCAGATATGTTTCGGCTGGCATCCATTGTAACACCTCCGGCATTTCGGATGCGGACATTGGCTGGTGCCGAGCCACTCGTTGGCCATTCTGTCGTGGATGTCGTTTGTGCATCGACTTGTGTTGGACTACCATATTGCAATGTAGATCCTACACCATAGGTGAGCGAAGCGGATCCGAGATTCAAGGAAGAAGTTTCGGTAAGTGAAAGTGTGTCCGATACAATTACAGCGGCACCCAACGTTTTGACCCCGCCACCGGAGAGCTCAAGATATTTGATGGTACGGGCTGAGATCCCTACTCCATCCTGATTACCGGCATAATTGTATCGCCAGATAGCTCCAAAATCGGTGAAATTGAGCGGCAGTGTAGGAGCAGTAATGGTCGTAATGTTCAGCACACTACCGGCATTGAGAACTACTGAAGCCGTTGGATTCCAAATCGCGGCATTTGTTGTTGAATAACGAAGGGTAGCACCCGACTTTACAGTGATGGTTCCGGAATTGAGGGCGATCGCACTGCTGGTGAACCAAGTTGGCATCAATCGGATGGTTCCGCCGGATTCAACATCGATGTCACTGAATTGAATCCCCACCGAACTGGTGGTCGACAATTCAGCAACACCATATATGGTCATCTTGCCGATCTTACCACCGGAAGAGGCGGAGCCTGCATTGATCTGTGAAGCGCCGCCAGACGTGATGGTGAAGGTTCCACTCGATTGAACGGCGATCGTAGGCAATGCATTCGCACCGGTTTGATCGCGGCCGAAAATATCATCAGCCAGCCCTAATTCAAAGGTTCCGGAAACAACATTAATTGAAGTACCGATCGTCAGTTTGCTGTTATTCCCGGGCGTAGTCAATTTGCCGGCTGATTTATCGACCACTAACTCCATGATTCCCCCTGAATTAGTGGTGCCCGTATTCAATCCATTGATCGTTTGTATAGCCGCACTACCCGCGAACCGAAGCTTAGCACCAGCCGGCCAGGTGGTGAAAACCATTTGAGACGTATTACCCAAGTTGAAATCACCGTTCACGTTGAGCACACTAGAAGAAGAACCCATAATGAGAAGTCCGCTTGTACCTGTAGGATCGAAATCAATGTTCTTACATTCTGCTGTGGCTACATCAACAGTAACGGGGTTAGCCGCAGTGATGTATACATTCTCGGCTGATGTTGGGACGATACCGCCATCCCAAGTTGCCGCGCTACTCCAGTTTCCTGCCGCAATGCTTTTAATCGCCCCGATGCCGGATACAGGGATCGTACGGTTGTAAATGCCTGATACCAATGTGATGTTGCCACTATATGATTGGAAGGCAGTGGGACTGAATCGGACATCGACGGTTGTCAGCGGCACAGTACCACCGGATTGAGTGAGGGTGATCGGGTTTGATGAAAACGGATTCGCACCAGTTCGCATCTCGAAGCCGGCGGGAGGAGTGATCTGAATATCTTGTGACACCCCGTTACCTTCAACAGTAAAGGAAGAGGAAGCACTATTACCACCCGGTTTAACTACACCAAAATTACCATTGAATGAACTGATACTATAGATCAGTCCAACTGGGTTTCCTTGCACCGTCAGATCATCCCAACTGTAGTTAGCACTGGTGCTGGCTGTTACGGGTGTGGTGTAACTCCAGCGAAATTGAAGATTGGCTACACCTGCCGCATTAGCAGGCAAAGAAAAACCGGCACCCCCATTTATGATGGCCCAGGTTCCGGTGGTTGTTTGAGGCGTGGTGATAGCTACCGGCGTCCAGGTCGTTCCATTGATGCTATACTCAAATGTGGCTTCCGTCACCGTTGAACCAGAACGACGTCCACCATAAAATACTTTGATGTTGTTGTATCCGATGGTGGAGAGATTATTGTTGTATACTAGCGTGTGCGTCGTGGAAGCCGGTGTATTGTATACGACCATCTTGGCTCCACCGGATGCCCCGGCATAGGTGGTTGATGCATTCGCGGAATTAGTCACCCACGTACCACCTCCTACCGGTGTTGCGGTACCATTGCCGGTGGCACTGGCAGACCAACCCGTTAGCAATGTGGGTACAGTGGCAGAATTGAATGATTCGTTGATAATGGTAACCTGTGCCTTTACTTGTACAAGAGTACTGAAGAGAAAAAAGCAAACAACCTGCAGAAACTTGGTATTCATGGTGTCAGTTTTGGTCGTGATGTATAGTCTGTAAAATGATTGATGTTTTATAAATGATCCTGATGTATTCGAAAAGCCTTATTCATTTTTTTTCGGTCGAATGCTTTTTCCTGATTGGCCAGGAAGATGGCAGCTACCCCGTTGCCGATGAAATTGGTGATGGCACGGGCCTCCGACATGAAACGATCTACCCCCAACAGCAGCGCCAATCCGTATACGGGAATTACCTGTACGGCCGTGAGCGTGGAAGCCAGCACCACAAAGCCGCTTCCGGTAACACCGGCGGCACCCTTAGAAGTGACCATCAACACACCCGTGATGTAAAGCATTTGCTCGGGCGTAAGATCTACTTGGAATGCCTGCGCCAGAAACAATACGGCCATCGACAAATAAATAGTTGTGCCATCCAGGTTGAAAGAATAGCCGGCCGGTACAACCAATCCCACCACCGGTTTGGAACAACCCATCTGTTCCAGCTTTTCCATCAGAGAAGGAAGCGCGGCTTCCGAAGAGGATGTACCCAAAACGATGAGTAACTCCTCCCGTATATAACTCAGGAATTTTATCAGGGATACTTTGTAGTACCAAAGGATTCCGCCCATCACAGCAAAAATGAAAACGAACATGGTGAGATAAACGGAGACCATGAGTTTAGCCAAAGGGATCAACGTATCGATCCCGTATTTACCGATGGTGAAGGCCATACCGCCGAACGCACCGATAGGTGCTGCGTACATCACCCAATGCAAGGCCTTGAATACATAACCCGAAGCTTTTTTCAGAGGTTTGATCACTTGCTCCTTACCCGAATAGCGGCTGAGTATCACACCTGACACGATCGAGATCAACAACACTTGTATCGTCAGGTTTTCTTTGAGGAATTTGAGCCAGGAAAAATCCGATGCACGCTGTTGAAACGTTGAAACTTGTGTAGCGGCTGCGGTTGAGGTATCAACGCCCGCACCCGGTTGAACGAAATGCGCCACGACAATACCGATGAACAAAGCCAGCGTAGTAACAACTTCAAAGTAAATGATCGCCTTGCCCCCTACCCGTCCAACTTGCTTGAGGTCTCCCATTCCACTGACACCAAGTACAATCGTCAGGAAAATGATGGGATTGATGAATAGCTTGACAATATTGATGAATTGTTTGCCCAACGGCTCCATGGCCACGCCCGTATCGGGTGAAAAATGCCCCAGCATCGCACCGGCAAAAATGGCGGTGAGTACCCAGAAGGTCAGTGTGCCGATTATATTTTTCAAACGTTTCCGCATTGTGTCAGCGAAGGTTCATTTTAAATAAAGCGCCGATAGCTTTGGCTGTAGAAGCATTGGAGTGCGCTACGCCCGGCAGCGTGATCAGTTTCCATCTAAAGGGGGTGCGAAGCGAACCAGCCAGTTGTTCCGATGCTCCATAAAAAGATTGTCCGCGTTGAAATCGGCCCGTACCCTGCCAATCGTATTCAGGTCCTTTATTATAATTCGTGCTATTGGTGGCTGTATCGGCCTCACCCAATACAACGAAGACTTCTTTCGAGTAGAGTTTTTTAAGGTGATCGTCACCTACCGGTACATTATTCAGCCCGAACGGAAAATCACGCTTTCTGTCTGGAAACGTGTACCAGCCGGCGTTGGAAATGGCAACACGCATGGCTCGGTTCTGAGGAACCATATAAAGAAACCGGTGTACGAATTGCGAACCGGCAGAATGACCGCTGAGGTAATAACCGGGGAATCCGTTATTCGTCAGGCCTCGCACATAATCATAGAGCGGTTCGATGGATGAGAAGGTCCAGGTGTCTTCCGGATTCAATTTTCCGATCTTTTCATTCCACACGTTTCCGCTATTGTACCGCGCAGCACCACCATAATCCTCTTTGGAGAATTCCGGCGCCACCACCACATACTGATGCAGTTCGGCAACAGGTATCCATTGATCCAAATAACCGGACGCATTACGCTCTGCCCCATGCAACATGATCAAGATTGGCAAGGTATCGGGGCGGTTGGTCGGACTGTAATACCAAACCTGTATTGGCTTTGCCCGAACAGAGGCAGCACCGTCAAATGTGAATGACTGCTTACCTGCTTTTTGCAGATCCGGTTGCGCCCCCAAAGAAATAGCGGCTATACTTAGAAGGAACAATATGACGGAGCGGATCATCATTAGAATCCGGGGTTTTGAAGAAGATTCGGATTAACGGCTAACTCACCATTCGGGATCGGGAGAATCGTGCGATTGAAAAATGAAGTAGGTGCTACATTGTATTCGATCAAGCGAGAGGTTGCACTGCCCGCTGTACTGATCTTCACATAGTTAGTCCGGGTACGATTCAAGTCGAACAGCCGCTGTCCTTCTAGTGCGAACTCACGACGACGTTCCAACATCATGGTATCCAAATAGGCCGGCAAGGAAATCGAACCAGTTGGCGGTGTGCCGGAAAGTGTTACGTTTAACGGACGACTCACGGTGGCTGTATCCCGACGATTGCGAAGCAGATTCAAATCAGCAACAGATGAAGTGAGTGCGGAAGCATCTGCGTTTTGCAACGCGAGACGAGCATTCGCCTCTGCACGCGAGAGATACATTTCTGCGAAACGAATGATCTTCAGATTCTCTTGATAGGTGGAAATGTTGACATATTTCTGGGCGAGCGGAACATTGATCTCTCCACCGACAGAATTACGATTTCCCAGCGGAATGAACTGACGACGCACGTCGGATGCGCTGTATGCATCATATAAACCTCTGAATGTGCTGGCTGTGGTACCGGTCTGACGATTCATCGATTGACGGGTGGCCAATAGTTCGCCATAACCTTGCTGGCTGCTGAGATAAGCGAGTCCGTCTGTACCTGGATTGTCGTTTGTGTTGTTAACCACTTCGAACATCGCCTCTGCGTTGCCCGGTGTCCGGAAATCCTGCACCATGCTGGCAAAGGGATAGAGTGTATAGCGTCCTGAATTGATCACTTCCGTTGCAGTAGCAGCGGCAGTCGTCCAATCTTCTTTATAAATGGCGACGCGGGTTTTCAGTCCGAGTGCAGACCATCTATTCAATCGCACACGGAACCAGCTTGCATTCTCTGCACCGCTTACGATCACATTTCCATTTTGGGGCAGTCGCTCGAGTGCAGCGGTGAGATCTCGATCGATCTGTGCATACACTTCGGCTGCCGTGTTACGGGCCGGATAGGTGAGTTCGCCAACCGTAGTAGGCTGTTTCAACACCAATGGCACGCAGAGATGAGAACCGTCAGCTGTGAATTTCAACGAACGAGAAAAGAATTTCGCCAGATCGAAATAAGCTAGTGCTCGTACCGCATAGGCCTCACCCACCAATTGAGTCAGTTCCGGCAATTCGAGTGGCGCAACTACGTTGCGCAACTTTTCTTCATTATCGATGATGGCATTGGCATTGATCACCGTACGATAGATCTGATCCCACATTCTGCCAACGTTCGCATCGGTAGAAGCATGAGTCATGGTATTCATACCGGTGTACCGATTTCCGGATTTGATACTACGGGTCGCATTATCTGAAAGGATCTCCGGAATCACATGTGCATCCCGGCCATAATAGCTGTAAGACTGCATCTGCGAATAAAGACCATTGACAGCTGCTCGGGCCGTGGAAAGGCTGGAGAAAACGTCAGATGTGAAGACACTTTGCTGGGGACGTATATCCAAAAAATCCTTCTTGCAGGAGCCCAATGTCAACAACGCAAGTGTACCAAGTATAAGAGTAGAGCGTTTCATATGCATTCGTTTTGTTCGGGATGATTAGAGGGTGAAATCGATTCCAAATAAAATGGTATTGAAGACGGGTGGCTTTTGGGATAGCACCCCATCGATACCCGCTTCCGGATCGGTGTTGTATCCTTTATCCTTCACCCAGGTATAGAGATTTTGTCCGCGTACATAAGCCCTGGCCGTATTGAGCTTATACTTTGCCAGCCATTTTTTGGGGATGCTGTATGAAAGTTGCATGTCACGCAGGCGGATGTAACTGCCATCATACAGGAATCGAGTACTCTCATAGCTAGCCGCGGATGATTGTGAACCAAGGAACACAGGTTTCGGCACGTTAGTGATCTGTCCGGGTGTTGTCCAGCGTTGGGCATAATCATATCGACTCATACCGTTGCTCTGATCGGAGAACCCAAGATTGGCATCCGTCTTCTGAAAGTATCCATAATCATCGTAGATAAAATTGCCCCAGTTGATGAACCAATGCATACTGAGGCGGAAGTTCATGTAAGCGAATGTGTGCGACATACCTCCGTAGAAGCGAGGCAGTGCCGAGCCGTAACGGATCCGAACGGCCGAGTTAAAATTGTTTGTAGTCTGCTCCTTATCGGCGGAGGTGTACCAGAGGGCTTCTCCGTTCAATGGATTCACACCGGCGTATCCTCGTTGGAAGTGAGTATAGTAACTGGTTCCAACGCGACGGAGATAGTTGGCATTGTTGGAGAAGTTGGAATCGATCTGCGTGATCTCATTACGGAATGACGTGATGTTCATGTCGGTGGTCCACTTGAATCCACGTGCTTTTGTAGGCGAGATCAAGACCATGGACACAGTTGCCTCTATACCGGTATTTTTCATCGCGCCGTTATTGACAGTCACAGAAGTAACTCCATTGGTACTGGGCACCGGCTGATTACGCAGCAGATTGCTGGATTCACGTGAGTACCACTCGAAGGTACCGGTCAGGCGACCTTTCCATGTAACAAAATCCAATCCGATGTTAAAGGGACGGTTCTTTTCCCAGGTGAGATTATCGTTTGCCAGTTGCAAGAGCGTGAGCCCGGACGACTGATTATAATCACCTCCGGTGCTATATAAACCTTGCGACTCGAAATTGTCGATACCCTGATTACCGGTGTATCCATAGCTGGCACGGAGTTTCAATTCGGTTACGGCACGCCACTTGAAGAAAGATTCGTTAGCGATGTTCCATCCGATACCGGCCGACCAGAAGGTTGCCGAACGAAAATTCTTGGCAAAGCGTGAAGAAGCATCTTCACGAATGGAACCAGAAACAAAATACTTGTCCCGGAAAGAATAGCTGGAGTTCAGAAACTTACTCAGCAACTTGAACCCGGTGTTTGTTCCGGTAGCGGATTCGATCAAAGAACCACCTGCAGGCGTACTGGTACCTGGCGCAATTCCATTAACGGTTACACTTGTTTCGAGATCACCTCTGCTTTGCGCTTCGTAACCGGCGAATGCTTCAACTGAATGCTTATCACGGAAGTTCTTCTTGTAGCGCAGGATGTTGGTAGCGACCCAGTTCGTGATGTCTTGTGTGTAATTAGTGACTGAACCGCCCACCGCTACGTAGGTGTTACCGACACGCGGATCGTAATAGGTACTACGGAAGGCATGGTTAAAGTCCAGCGCCAGACTTCCTTCGTACTGAAGACCATCAAAGATTTTAAAAGTAGTGGATGCGTTCGCTGCCAGATTATAGGTCTGTGCAAGACGCTTCGTAGTTTCAATAACAGCAACAGGATTATACCCGTTGTTATAACCCAGTTCATAGGTGACTCCATCACTTTTATAGACAGGCAACCAAGGGGCCAAACGATACATGGCGCGAATAGGGTTTCCAAAAAAGGACCCTCCCAGGAAATTGGTGGATCGCTGATAACTTCCCGCCAAGCTTCCTTTCACCGACCATTTCTTCGAAAGTTCAGACGTGATACTGGTACGGAAGGTTCCGCGGTTGTAATCCACTCCCTTGGTGGGGGCCTCAGATGCATAGTAACTACCCGACATGAAGTAAGTAGAACGATCACTTCCTCCACTGATATTCAGGTTGTATTGCGAGTACTTTCCCTGACGGAGAACTTGCTCGAACCAATCCGTGTTAAAGTTGGTATCGATGCGATTGGCCGTCAGTAAAGAATCATACGAAGAGACCGGATTGCCCGCATTCACCCAACCCTCACGATAATATTGGATGTACTGAGCGGTAGTGAGCGTTTTTTGTTCGTCGCGTATGGTGTAATTGTTATAACCGCGTTGATAGGTGAAGTTCACTTTCACTTTACCAGCCTTACCGGTTTTGGTCGTAATCAGTACTACACCGTTGGCTGCACGGGATCCATAGAGTGAAGTAGCTGATGCGTCTTTTAGGATGGTCATGCTGGCGATGTCATTCGGGTTCAGGCCCGCGATGGTGTTGGTGTTTCCACCGGAGATGTCTCCGCTTACAACCGGTATCCCATCGATCACATAAAGCGGTGTGGAAGAAGCAGAGATGGAGCCGATACCACGTACTCGGATATCGGGAGCCTGACCGGGCTGTCCGCTACCATTGGTGGATTGTACCCCTGCCACATTCCCCTGAATACTTTCTTGAACGGATGTATTGGGAGCACTCTCCAGTACAGAGGCTTTCACCGTAGTGGCCGCTCCGGTGAAGGTGCTGCGCTTTTGGTTGGAGTACGCAACCACCATTACTTCAGAAAGGTTGTTTTCAGATTCCTGCAAGAAGATCTGTAACTCTTTCGCGTCATTGATCTTTACCGTGCGGGAGATCATATTAACACTGGAGAATTCGATGGACTGTCCTTTCTGAACCGTGATGGAAAAGCTGCCGTCGGCTTTGGTGGTGGTTCCTTTCTTGGCACCGATTATTTTGACGGATACGTTTTCCAATGGTGTATTGTCTTTTGCATTGAAGACCTTTCCTTTCACAATGATGTCTTCTGCTACAACCTGATCGAACTTGTACAATTTTTCTTCACCGTTCGTGCGAGGGCGGCCGGTTGTCCGGATTACATAGGTATTCTCCGCTACCTTCTTGTATTCCAGTCCGGCTTGACGAGTGATCTCTTCCAGTATCGTCTCGGCTTGTTTACGATAATCGGGATCGGATACCTGGGTTGAACCGATAGAGGGATCGGTATACAGGAAATAGATCCCCTTTTCCTGATTCAGCTTTTTAAGCACGGAGGAAAGTGCCGTTGTTGGGGCATTGGAATCTGATGATAACCGATCCGTTTGGCGATCGGCTTCGTTGCTGCGGGTCGTGCCGGCAAAGCTACCCTGAGCGTTTGTTACGAGATGAGAAAACAACATCGCAACAGTCAGCGAACGGAGGATCCAGTGTTTGAAAAGGTTTGGCATATGCAAGGTTTAGAAAGAAGATTTTATATAGATCATCTGATTTTCTCGTGTGATTTGGCAGTCCATTGCCGACTCCAGCGCTTTTAATAAAGCATTGAGATCATTGTTTGGCAGAATACCCGTGATGAGTTTTTCGCTCAGTACCGGATCGAGGATCCGGACGGGCACTTCATAACGACGCTCGATCTCTTTGGCTACCTGCGAAAACGGCGTATTGTCAAATACAATGTGTCGCTCCAATGTAGCGGGTGTGATCGTTGTTGTTACGGCATCAACAGAAGCCTTTTTCGCATTCAGGGAGAAAAAATCACCAGGCTTCATCTGCGCCCGCTCTCCATTCGGGAAGATCAGATTCACGGACCCTTCCTGCAGTAACACACTGGCATCAGTTGACTGGTTGTTTACGATGAAGCGCGTTCCTGTGACTTCGATATCAAAGTGACGTGTATGAACAATGAAGGGCTGATCGTTTTTTTGATGAGCAACATCGAACTGGGCTTCCCCTTTCACCCATACCTCACGGACCTTTTTCTTTTCAAAGCCATCGGCATAGGTGATGGTGCTGGTTGAACTTAATGCCACCTTCGTACCATCCGATAGTTTGGTAACCTTACCATCCCCGGTAATGGTATTATTGGCATTGCGGTCATTCAAATAAAGAGCAATAGCCAACACAGCGGCCAGCAGCGTAATACTCAACAGTGGAATTAGGGACCTTTTCGAAGTTTTTGAGGGTTGAAACGCCGGAATGGATTCTCGCTCCAACCGATCCAGCAGCCGCTCGAGTTGTTCGGGGGCGCCAACAACAGGTGATTCATCCCGGCGAATAACCTGAAAAGTCAGAAGCGCCTCGAGTAGCTCTTCTTCCTGTTCGGGGGACGATTGGCGCAGCGACTCGATCCAATCAGTCGCAGGAGCATCCTCCAGCCCCTCGGCCCAGGCCAAAAAACGCTCATCCAGCAGGATCTGCTCAGCGTTTATGAATCGGTCTGGTTGAGGCATTGACATACGTAGTATTACATAGGTGCAAAAAAAGTTCTGTTTGTAACAGGGCGGAACGACTATTTTTAATGACCAAGACTAACGATTGCTTACCCTTACGGATGATATCCTCTGGGACAGTTTCCGGCAAGGGAATAAAGAAGCCCTAGCCAAACTGTTCGAACGGCATTATGCTCAGCTGTTCCGCTATGCGCATAAGATCCACCCCGACCGCGAAGCGATCAATGACCTGATCCAGGATCTCTTTCTGGAAATCTGGCAACAACGAGATCCCAAACCGGTATTGTCCATCAAAGGCTACTTGCTCCAAGCCATTCGCTACAAACTCATTCGGCTGATCCGTAGCGGTGCGGAAACAAGAAGCATGGAAGAGCAGGATACGCCCTTTGTGATGAGTGCTGAAGATCTGCGCATCCGACAAGAAGAAGATGCCGCTTGGAACAAACAGTTGGCAGAAGCCATACAACAACTATCTCCCCGCCAGCGTGAAGTTGTATACCTGCGTTTTTATCTTTCTCTCTCCTACCGGGAGATCTGTTCGATCTTATCGCTGGATTATCAGATCGCACGCAATCATTTACATCAAGGCATCAAGCGGTTACGCGGCATACTGGAACAACGAAGTATCAGCGCACCTGCTCTCCCATCGACGCAGGCATTTTCACAAAAGAGAATTGACGAAGGAAACCGGTGATCACATCACTAAATGCCATGGCAAATGCCGGCCTGCCTTTTGGATCTCTGACCCCTCTGTAATTACTCTCGATCTGCCAACCGAACACATTTGGATAAGCCGCCCCTGTATAGCGCTTCGTGTTGTATCCGCCATTGAAATATTTTTCTCCCTCTTTGGGATGTGGATCCTGCTGACTCGGTACCGAAGGATAGCCCTTAGCTGCCATCAGCGTGCCGAATGCTCGCTCTCCGAATAACCACTCACGCAGGGAGCTGACTTCTTTGCGAGAGAGGAGATTGCCAAGGGAGGTTGTACGGTCAGACAACAACTCAGACTGATCATAAAAACTCGTAAGCTTTTTATCGGTGATCAAGTAACCGACTTCCAGTCGCTGTTCCGGGTGACCATGTCCGTGCAAATCGATATACAGGCAGCTGCCGAATTTAGAAACCGCCTCTGCTAGAGCGGAGTCGATGAAAGCATGAAACGTCTCCCAGGGTTTTGCCATTTCCGGATTGCCGCAAGTTGCCTCATTGATCTCCCGGTTTTGATCCACATCCTTTCGAGTAATGTTACATACGATCAAATAGGGTCGCATTCCATGGTACTTAGCCAACGCGTCAGAAATCTCAAAGGCTAGTTCTTTGGTCTCGCGATCTGTTACCGTCACGGCCCCTTCACAATCGCGGTCTTTGATCTCCGCCAGATTCCAAGTGCCCCCGTGCGGAACACTGATAACTAATGGCATGGTACCAGGGTAATATGAGGTATGTCCGGTCGCATCATGAGTTGCACCGGGAGGCGCATTGTTTTGCCCGATCAGGGTAATAGAATAAAACAAAACAACGGAAAGCAACAGCACTCGCATGGCGATGATTTATTAGCTAGTGTAGCAAACAAAGAAAATGTAACAGGCTAAGGCAATCGAAACAGCTGACGGACATTATTCGTGGTCTGTTCCGCCACTTCTTGAACCGAGCAGAATTTTGATTCTGCGATCTTTTCCGCTACGAGCTTGAGATAGGCCGGCTCATTTCTCTTGCCCCGGTGTGGCACCGGCGTGAGGTAGGGTGCATCGGTCTCCAATAACAAATGCTCAAGGGAGAGCTGCTCCAATACAGCCGGCAACCCCGCGTTTTTATAGGTAGCTACGCCACCGATCCCCAGATAAAACCCCAGATCGATGATCCGCTTGGCCGATTCGAGGGAGCCGGAGAAACAGTGGAAGACCCCGCGAAGTTTCCCGTTTTGATGTTTTTTAACAACTTCGATGCATCGATCCATGGATTCTCTCGAATGGATCACGATCGGCAAGTCGAACTCCAACGCCCATTGAATCTGACGTTCAAAGGCCAGGTACTGCTGATCGAGGTGGTCTTTATCCCAGTAAAGATCCAGCCCGATCTCCCCGATCGCCACGAAGGAGCGCAACTCCAGGTAACCCCGTACAATGGCCAGTTCCTCTTCGACATTCTCTTTAGCAGAGCAAGGATGCAATCCCATCATGGAAAGACAGCGGTCTGGGTAAGTGGCCTCAACCTCCAGTTGCTTATCGTGCGTGGAAGAATCGATGGCCGGCAACAGGAGTTTTTCTACCCCATTTGCGAGAGCTCGCTCGATCATAACGGCCCGATCGGAATCAAATTCGGGCAGATAAATATGGGTATGGCTGTCGATCAGGGTCATTTCGCAGACAAAACTCCGGAATTTAAGTTGCTTCCCATTAAACCAATGCCCATAGTTTTGTTCTCAGAAGACGCAAAACCATTTTTATGAGACATATCCTATCCCTTAAAAATCTTTTCTTGCCTGTATTGGCACTGAGTCTGTTCGTCCTCCAGGGATGCCAGAAAAACGATGAAAATCCGGAGCAGAACCTGTTGGAAGAGCAAGATTCACAGATCAGCAGCGAATCTGATGGCGAGGCTGATGCACTGTTCAATGATGTTTTTGATGATGTGATGGGCGTGAATGATGAGGTTGGCCTGGGGGGCACCGGCATATTTGGCCGACCCACCAATTGTCCGGTTGTAACAGTTACCCGTTTAGGAGCCGGAACCGCGTTTCCGGTTCGAATCACCATGGACTTCGGCGCTACCGGCTGTGTTGGCCGTGATGGGCGAACTCGCCGCGGTAAGATCATCACAACCTACACAAACCGCCTGATCGTGCCCGGTGCGATCGCCACAACCAATTTTGATGGCTATTATGTTGATAGCACCAAAGTAGAAGGCACCCACAAGATCACCAATACCGGAAGTGGCCAGATCGGCAATCCACCCGCTTTTCAGTATACCGTGACCGTAACCGATGGGAAACTCACCCGCCCCAGTGGCAATTTTATTGAGTGGAACAGCAATAAAGTGATCACCCAGGTAGAGGGTATGATCACGAACATGCCGGTGGACGATATTTTCCGGATCGAAGGGAGTTCACGGGGACGAGTTTCCAGGAACGGACGACTTTCTCTGTTCGAATCCAATGTAATTGAGCCACTTATGAAAAAATTCACCTGCCGCTGGATCGTAAGAGGTAAGATCCGTACAGTACGGGTCAGTGCCACTGCCCCCAGCGCCTGGATCGCTGCACTGGACTTTGGAACAGGCACTTGCGACAATTTAGCGACCATCACCATAAATGGGGTCACCCGCCAGATAACATTGCCCTGATTCCGGCTTTATCAACATGTGGGGGTTAGAATATCACCGAGCCTAGCTGTATTCCCCTATATTTGTCGGAGTTTTCATAGGGTACGGATTAAAAACGGGCCAGGGTTTCCACCCCGGCCCAATTTTTTTATCACCCGGGCAGTTTCTCCAGCCGAAAACCGTGATTGTTGAAATATTCTAATATGAGGGGTAAACAAACCCTCAATCGATCCCAAGCCTTCTCCGAATCGTGCATCACTACCACTGAACCGGATCTCACATTTTGTTGAACCTGACGAGCACACCATTCGCCTTTTCTTGAACGGTCGAAATCGCCCGACAATACATCCCACATAGCGATCTTCATCTCAGGAAACCGATTTTGCAACGCGATGGCCTGCTTGCCGGTCATTCGACCATACGGCGGACGAAACCAATTGGATTCCATCCGCTTTTGAGCCTCCTCCACATCAGACAGATATTTTTCAGTGGACGTTTTCCACCCATTCAAATGATGCTGTGTATGATTTCCGACACCATGACCAGCCTCGATGATCGATCGGTATACCAAGGGATATCGATCCACGTTCTGTCCGATACAAAAGAAAGTAGCCCGAGCCTGGTATCGCTCTAACTCTTCCAGCACAAATGGAGTGATCTCGGGATGTGGGCCGTCATCAAAGGTCAGGTACACGATGCGTTCATCATTTGGCAAGGACCATATCCTATTGGGATAGAGCCATTGCAGCCATCGGGGAGATCGGACCAAGTAATCACGCATCACAACAAAGATAAACGCCAAGCGGGAGGGGTTATCTTTGCGGCATGTCGAAAAAAGTCCGCGTCCGCTTTGCGCCCAGTCCAACCGGAGGCCTACACCTCGGCGGTGTTCGTACCGTTCTCTACAATTACCTCTTTGCTAAAAAACACGGAGGCGACTTCATTGTCCGGGTTGAAGACACCGACCAAAGCCGGTACGTGCCCGGGGCGGAAGAATATATTTTCGATTGCCTGCGGTGGTGCGGGCTCGAACCCGATGAAAGCGTACAGCACGGCGGCTCCTTCGGTCCCTACCGCCAAAGCGAAAGGAAACCGACTTATCGGACCTACGCAGAGAAACTGATCGAACAAGGAGACGCCTACTATGCCTTTGATACCCCTGCCGAACTGGAGTCGATGCGGGAAAATTACAAGACTGAGCAGAACCCCTCGCCTCAATATGACCATACGCTGCGACTGAAGATGCGCAACTCGCTGACCCTGTCAAAAGAGGAGGTGGATTCTCTTCTCACTGCCGGCACCCCGCACGTGATCCGCATCAACATGCCGGGCACGGGTACGATCGCCTTCAACGACATGATCCGGGGTGATGTTTCATTCGACATGAGCACGGTAGATGATAAAGTTTTGCTGAAAGCCGATGGCATGCCTACCTATCATCTGGCGGTGGTAGTGGACGATCATCTCATGCAGATCTCACATGCTTTCCGGGGAGAAGAGTGGCTTCCCTCCGCCCCTGTTCATATACGTTTATGGGAAAAATTATTCGGTCGTGACGCCATGCCCCAGTGGGCACATTTGCCCCTGATACTCGGCCCGAGCGGTAAACTCAGCAAACGAGATGGTGCTAAATACGGATTTCCGGTGTTTGCCATGAACTGGACCGATCCGAAGACCGGTGAAACCGTAGAAGGATTCCGCGAACGCGGGTTCTTACCGGAAGCATTCATCAACCTGCTGGCCATGCTGGGATGGAATGATGGCACGGAAAAAGAAATATTCTCCATGGAAGAATTGATCGAAGCCTTCTCAATGGAACGGGTGCACAGTGCCGGTGCGAAATTCGATTATGAAAAAGCGAAGTGGTTCAATCATGCCTGGATACAGCGGGTTCCGGTTGAGGGTTTAGCGATGAGGGTTGAGAAAAGTTTAGGAGGCTTAGAAGGTTTAGGAAGTTTAGAAAAAATAGTGGGATTGGTTAAGGATCGATGTCATTTGCTCACGGATTTTGCAGAGCAAACGAGTTATTTCTTTGAATATCCAAAGACGGTCGATGTAGCGGCGATTCAACCGAAATGGAATGAAGCGAAAACAGATTTCTTTCGAACACTGATGCAACGATACGAGACATTGGCGGAGTGGAGCGCCATCGAACTGGAGACAAGTTTCAAATCGCTGGCGGAAGAAAAAGCGATCAAGCCGGGTGAGTTGATGTTGCCACTGCGTATTATGTTGGTGGGCGGAAAATTCGGTCCGGGTGTATTCGACATCGCCGACATCCTCGGAAAAGAGGAAACGATTCGGCGGATCGAGATGTTGACTGCTCAATTGACGAACAATTAACTTTGCACAATCGATGAATACAGCTCGCCCCATACGTGTGTTGGTCGCCAAAGTCGGTCTAGATGGCCACGACCGAGGAGCCAAAGTAATAGCCACTGCTCTGCGGGATGCCGGTATGGAGGTGATCTATACCGGACTTCGTCAGACCCCTGAGATGGTGGTGACTGCCGCCTTGCAGGAAGACGTGGATGCGATCGGCATCAGCATCTTGTCCGGTGCACACATGACGGTTTTCCCAAAGATCATCGGCCTCATGAAGGAAAAAGGTTTGGAAGATGTATTACTTACCGGTGGTGGGATCATCCCCGAGACAGATATGAACGCATTGCATGAATTAGGGGTTGGAAAACTATTTGCACCCGGCTCTCCCATGCAAGATATCGTCACCTATATCCGTGAATGGGTGCAGGAAAAAAGACCTTTCTAAAAAGTACATATGTATCAGACTTTATTGACCGAGCTGGAGCATGGCATCCTGACGGTAACCGTGAATCGTCCCGATAAACTCAACGCACTCAACCGTTCGGTATTCGATGACCTTAATGCCTTGATGGATCAGGTCGATACCGATCCGGCCATCCGCGGTGTGATCCTGACGGGATCCGGACCAAAAGCCTTTGTGGCAGGAGCAGATATCAGCGAGTTCACTCAACTCAGCAAAGAAGAAGCGATGGCATTAGCCAAGCGCGGACAGGATTGTTTTTTTCGTCTTGAGCGTAGCCGCAAACCGATCATTGCTGCCGTGAACGGTTTTGCGCTCGGTGGTGGATGTGAACTGGCTATGAGCTGTCATATCCGTCTGGCTTCGGAAAATGCGCGGTTCGGACAGCCCGAAGTGAACCTCGGTCTGATTCCCGGTTATGGAGGAACACAACGTCTGACCCAACTGATCGGAAAAGGACGCGCGATGGAATTAATGATGAGCGGTAACATGCTGAATGCAGCGGATGCACATCGCGTGGGACTGGTCAACCATGTATTTACGGCCGATACCTTACTGGAAGAATCCAAAAAATTATTGACGACGATCCTGTCGAAAGGTCCGAATGCGGTCGGACGCGTGATCGCCGCGGTAAACGCAGCCGGCGCCCCTGACGAAGCCGGATACAAAGAAGAAGTACGCCTATTCGGTGAATGCTTCGGCACCCCGGAAATGCAAGAGGGCGTGGGGGCGTTTTTGGAGAAAAGAACTCCGAAATTCAGTTGAGAGATGAAGGATGAAAGTTGAGACTTGAGAAGTGTAGAGCGAAAGTCGACTTTCAACCCAAATCCTTTAACAATAAACTCTCATCGCTCATCCCTCAACGTTCAACCGTTCCATACCTTTGCCCCACTCAAAATCACGCTTTATGCAATACCGTATCGAAAAGGATACCATGGGTGAAGTGAAAGTGCCTGTGGACGCATATTATGGTGCTCAAACGCAACGAAGCATCGAGAATTTTCGCATCGCGCAGGACATCAACCGGATGCCTAAAGAAATTATACGTGCCTTCGCTTACCTGAAAAAAGCCGCCGCCCTCACCAATACGGAAGCAGGCGTGCTGCCCAAGAATAAAGCACAGCTGATCGGCAAAGTCTGTGATGAGATCCTAAAAGGAAAACTCGACGATCAGTTTCCTCTGGTCGTTTGGCAGACCGGATCAGGTACCCAGAGCAACATGAATGTGAACGAAGTGATCGCCTACCGCGGACATGTCATCAAAGGCGGCTCACTCACCGATACCAATAAATTTCTGCATCCGAACGACGACGTGAATAAATCACAGTCCTCCAACGACACCTTCCCCACCGCGATGCACATCGCTGCTTACAAGATGCTGATCGAAACAACGATCCCCGGTATCGAGCAACTGCGAAACACGCTGGCGAAAAAGAGCAAGCAGTTCATGAAAGTGGTGAAGATCGGTCGCACGCATTTCATGGATGCGACGCCACTCACACTCGGACAAGAATTCAGCGGTTATGTATCGCAACTCGATCACGGATTGAAAGCGATCAAGAACACACTGTCGCACCTGAGCGAACTGGCATTGGGCGGCACCGCAGTTGGAACTGGCATCAATACGCCTCCGAATTACTCGAAAAACGTGGCAAAGCACATTGCTGCACTGACAGGTCTTCCATTTGTCACCGCTCCCAATAAATTCGAAGCACTGGCCGCCCACGATGCCATCGTGGAAGCGCACGGCGCCTTGAAAACAGTAGCAGTCAGCTTGATGAAAATCGCCAACGATATTCGGATGTTATCATCCGGTCCACGTAGCGGCATCGGCGAGATCTTCATTCCCGATAACGAACCCGGATCGTCTATCATGCCAGGTAAAGTGAACCCTACCCAGTGCGAAGCGCTCACGATGATCGCAGCACAGGTACTCGGAAACGACGTAGCGATCAACATCGGAGGCGCGAACGGACATTTCGAACTGAACGTGTTCAAACCGGTAATGATCTATAACTTCTTGCACAGCGCCCGACTCATCGGAGAAGGATGTGTATCCTTTGATCTGAAATGCGCCCGAGGCATCGAGCCGATTGAAGCGAACATCCGCAAACACGTGGAGAATTCACTCATGTTGGTGACGGCCCTGAACATCAAGATCGGCTACTATAAAGCAGCCGAGATCGCACAGAAGGCCCATAAGCAGGGAACTACTCTTCGGGAAATGGCGATCAAACTTGGTTATTTGACGGGCGAACAGTTCGACCAGTGGGTACGGCCAGAGAAAATGGTTGGATCTAACTACTAACCTAGTAGACGATAAATAAGAAAGTGAATTGAGTTGCTCAAATAGGCAACATTACTTCATTTTACATTTTACACCTACTGGAAAATCTTGCCCGTACATAAAGGTGGTCGGATACTGTTCAGTACCCTTATATGCTTGCGTGACTTTGGGAACCTCCTCGTCTATATAACTTTTCAATGTAGACACAGTAATCTGACAGTTTTCCATAGCAGCATTTCCGGTCAGTGCTTTTATAAGCACGTGCGTAAAAACACCGTGGCCCAATTGGGCAAACTCGGAGGCATACTGCTCACTATTGGTAGAGGCAAAAATCGCCGCCCCAGTTGAACGAGATAATTTCGCAATTGCATTTTCCTCTGCAGCCCCACGGTATAAATATTGCTGAGCCATAGCACCGGAATTACAAGCGTCGATGAAAGATATCTGTTTGTTGGCCTTGATGGTTTTCAAGAGTGCCCTGATTTCATGATCCGCAATACCGTTTTTTGTACAGTTTTCAAGATCAGTCATTTGAGTGACCCCGAACGGAATTAAGAAGAAATTAATGGCGCTATTATTTTCCATTGCGATTCCATGTCCCGCATAATAAAAGATAAACACGTCCGCTGGCTTTGCTAACGTACTAACTTCGTTGAGGGCATTGATAATATTAGTTCTCGATGCTTCGTTGTTAGCGTACTTTTTCAACCATACATCTCCGAAAATATTATCACAAACCGATTTAAGTGTATCCGAAAACGCATTCATATCCTGAACGCAGTAATTCAGATTATACTTTGAGTTTTTATACTCATTAATTCCAACAGAAAGAATAAATATATTAGGAGGAGAGATTTTTGAGCCGGAAGGAGCCATTTGATACTTGCAAGTAAGCGAAAAAGGCTTTGATTCCGAAAAATCAGAACTTATCCCGATTAACTTTAGTTGATTCTCCCCAACAGCCGCTGAGACGTCAACTAACAATATTAAACTATCATTAAAGATCGGTTCTCGAAGGATTGTCTCTTCAACCAGCTTATTATTATTAAAAAGACGAAATCCACTTATACCACCACCGACATCCTTAACCTTAATGAGTACAGATATTTTACTCACTGTATCCGGGATAACAACCAATCCCCTAGAAGACTCGACCTTTCTAGATAATTCTACCAACGGAGGTTGCTTAATACCATTACTCACATTATTCAGCTTAGGAATCACTGAATGTTTAACATTCAGCACAGATTGAATAATATCAGGCCGATAATAATTCTCAAAAAGCTGATCAAAGGAAACAATTTCATTATTGATTAAAAAGGATACCCGACCTTGAAATTTCTCACTTTTTACAAAATAGCCTTCGGGCGTAAAGGCCAAATAACCTTCCTCGTAATCAAAATAGGAGGTAAGTAAGGGGGTGCCGTCAAGAGCATTCCAAAACCGAAGGGCGTAGTCGTCTGAAATACTGAAAAGTGTTAGGTTGTCTTTACTGATCTCTAGATCGCGAATGGAACCATTGGCGCCGAGAAACTTTTTAACCAACTTCCCCGTAGCCATATTGAACATTTGAATTTCATTTTTCAGCGTACCTACATATACATATTTATTATCATTCGAAAAACATATTGAAGTAACGTAACTCTCAGCCCATAGTTTATGAATTACACGCTTATCCTTTAACGATATTACTGTAACCTTACGGTCAGATCCTCCAAAAGCACTAAAATCGTCATTTTCCGAAAACTCGATGTGGTATACAACACCCGAACTGGGCACCGAACAAATAAGTTGTCTTGTCTTACCCTCTTTTTTGAAATACTTTACTCCCCCGTAATCGTTGTAAGCTATATACTTTTTAGTGGCCGAAACGTGATCCCCCTCTTCCAAATAAGGATTTTGTACTGTACTTTTAATCAACATAGAATCTTGAATATCTTTCCGCTTTTGGAAGGAAGAGCTCAATGAATAATATTCCTTCCGAAGCCGATTACTGTACAGCGATTCCAATGATTTTGGAAGATCACTTGCCTTCATATTTGGTTTGAATAGATACCCATATTCACTCACCTGAACAAAGAAATTATTTAAAGCAGCAGAATCTAGTCCAAGATCTAGTATCGTTCGGATATGAATGCCATTAGAGCCCAGGTTTAGATTCAAAATCTCACCATTCTTGTTAGTATTAATACTTGAAGGCTTAATCAGGCTAGGCTGACTAGACCAATCAAATCGGCCTGCAGTTGGATCGAACAACCCAAATCGATTGGGCTGCAAACCGTCAACACCACTATCTTCACCCTTTGTCAAAACACACTTAATACGGTGATTCAAAAAAACCAATTCTTGATATTTGCCTTTTTTAAAGTGTTTGGTTTTCCATTCCCCTGAATTTTTCTCTAACACGACAAGATGGCCCTCAGACTGATTTGAGCTAGCGACAAGTAGATTTCCATCCTCAGAAAAGTCAAAATTACTGCCGACCGAAATATTTGAATATGTTTCAGATCGGTCAAAACGAATTTTCTCATTATCACCCGTCAAAATATCAATTGCGTGTACCCCATCCGTAAATTCTATAAATAATATCCCTTTATCTGAATTGAAGAATTCGCTTTGGCCTTTCTTATAATTTTTTATTGAATAGGTCTTGATCAGCTGGTCAGTATAAATACTATACTGATTGATGCTACCCGATGATTTATCAAAAATGAAATAATCATCTTTGAAGAAATACATTCGATTGAACGTGTAGGATCTAACTTTTTGACCGCTAGAGTAGTCGTATTTTGTGCCCTGGGCAAAAACATATTTTCGTTTACTATCGATAAATACATCCTTCATGAATTGAGAATGGAATGGCTGTTTGATTTCTTTAAGTAATTTTTGTGCAGAAACATCCCATATTTTTATCTTTTTGTCGCCGGTTGTGACCAAGATGCTGTTACCCTTATCTAAATAAAGATCTCCTTCTAGTGAATGTCCTTCAAAATAGTTGATCAATTCGCCCGTCTCGGTCGAGTAAAATCTCAACCCATTTGAAAAATCATTTAAAATAATAACTCGATCATCATCGGTAACTGCGATTTGTTTACACCACTCGGATTCAGCATATTGGCCATTATCCACTAAAAGTTTTACACTACCCTTTTGCCCCGATGCGCTCATACAAATCAACAGGAATCCGATGCAGAGATATCTCATTCAGTCAATTTTTGATGTCAGTAAATTAAAAGTACAAATATATCATGACGCAGGAAGCTCTGAATGGCAATTTGGCATACAAACTGTATAATTGAATTGACAGAAACTTTTCCCCAATCCCTTTTGACCAAAAGAACTTTCATTGAATCCAGAGAATTGTTCGAAATTTGCCCAAATCGATAACTGGATGAAGAGTTTCGATACTTAAATCATTACAGTTTTCGTTAGCAAACGCTAACCTACGTCTTATCAAGCGTTCAAATTTTTGGAATGAGAATATTGAAACCAAAATACCTCGTTTTGCTGATCGCTGCGATCATCGTGATTGATCAGGCCGTTAAAATCTGGATCAAGACGCAGTATCCGATCGGCGAGATCGAACGCGTCGGTGGCATGGATTGGTTCCGCATCCACTTCATCGAGAATCCGGGTATGGCCTGGGGTTGGAAATTCGGGAACGAGACCGGAAAACTCATCCTCACCCTGTTCCGTCTGATCGCCGTGATCATCGGAACTTGGTATCTGAGTAAGATGACGAAACAAAATTTTTCACGCGGACTTATGATCTGTGCCGGACTCATCTATGCCGGTGCACTGGGCAATCTGATCGACAGCATGTTCTACGGAATGTTCTTTGATAAAGGACTCCACTTCGATAGCGCCATCGGCGATTATGTATCGTACATCGGTACAGCCACTATCGGATCAGAAGGCTACTCTTCTTTTTTACATGGCAGCGTCGTTGACATGCTCTACTTCCCCATCATCCATACTACCTGGCCCGCTTGGGTGCCGTTGGTTGGCGGACAGGAATTTGAATTTTTCAGTCCCATTTTTAACATCGCCGACGCCTCCATCTCCGTGGGCGTTCTAGTGCTATTCTTCTTCCAGAAACGATTATTAGAGCAGCCGAAAGAAAACAGAGCCGCCTCCACGATCAGTACCTCTCAGCAACATAACGATTCGAAAGAAATCCTTTAAGAGTTGAAGGGTGAGAGATGAACGATGAGAGTTCATTGTTGAGCGCATAATGTTTTAAGTTGACTGACTGATGTCAACTTTCATCCCTGCCTGACGGCAGGCAGGCTTCACCCTTCACCCTTCCTCACTCCTCCACATAGATCCGTTTCACCCGTTGCGAGATTCCCGTCATGATCTCATAGGGTATCGTTCCGGCGAGTTGAGCCAATTCCGTTAGTGGCAATTCAGCACCAAATATGATAGCAGCATCCCCGACCTGCACAGCGGGAATGTCTGATACATCGACCATAAACATATCCATACACACCGTACCAATCACCGGCGCTCGCTTCCCATGTAAGATCACTGATCCCACACCATTTCCCAAGCGACGCGGAAATCCATCCGCATAACCCAATCGTACCGTGGCGATCCGCATCGGACGATCCGCGATCATTTTTCGATTATAACTAACCGAATCGCCCGGCTTCAGGTCTTTCAATTGAGCAACGGTAGCCAGTAAACTGGCAACAGGATTCAATTGTATTTTATCCGAAACCGCCGGATCGATACCATACAATCCGATGCCGATACGCACCATATCCATTTGCCACTCAGGATGCCGAATGGCGGCCGCTGAATTCGCCATGTGACGAATGAACGTGTTTCCGTGCACCGTACGGATAATATCAATTGCTTTATTCAGTCGAGTTACTTGCAGGGCGGAAAAATCATCTCCTCCGACCTCTTCTCCAGACGTGAAATGTGAAAACACAGAGTTTATCTGAAATTCATTTCCGATCAACAACCCCTCCGCTAATTCATCTAGCTCAGACTCCGCAATACCTAAACGATTCATACCGGTCTCTACTTCAATATGCACAGGATAATGCAACTCCACCTGGCTGCGCAAATACTGTCGGAATGTATGTACCATTTCCATCGAGTACAAGACAGGCTCTAATCGATGCTCGACGATCGCATCGAATGCAGCGGGTTCTGTATTCATGACCATGATCGGGATACGTATACCCCCCGTTCGCAAGGCCACTCCTTCATCCGCATAGGCTACACCCAGATAGGCAATCCCCTCTTCTTGCATCACCCGGGCAATCTCCACGCCGCCGCTGCCGTAGGCAAATGATTTCACCATGGCCATGATCTTCACGCCCGACTTCAATACAGATTGATAGGCTTGGATGTTATCACGCAATGCTCCCAGATCGATCTCCATCCGCGTCTGGTGCAATTGTGCTTCCAGCAGCGAAAGAAGTTTATCCATTTGAAAACGGCGAGCCCCTTTGATCAAAATGGCCTCCTGATGAAACGAACGTGAGGAGAAATGATTCTCAAAACTCTCCCGGTCGGGATAGGATGTAACAACCAGATTCGAATAACGTTTATCCGCCAGATACTGCTGGAAAGCGGGACCGATCGTAATCAAACGATGTAACTGATGCTGCAACAAGTAGCGAATCAATTGGTCGTACTCAGGAACTCCACCCTCCGGCAGATCCGTGAGTATAGCAGTACGTGGCAGATCACCCGACTGTTGACGAAGATGTGCCAAGGCAATGTTAAGCGAATCCAGATCCATGCTGTATGCATCATTCAGAAGCAAGCATTGGTTGATCCCACGCTTGATCTCGAGCCGCATCTGTACCGGCTGTAGTGATAGCATACGCGGAGCGATGGTTTCGATAGAATAGCCTAAGTGACGCATCACCGACCAGCAGGTCAGCGCATTGTCGATGGATGCCTGATCCGTGAATGGTATCGTTATCGTTTCGCCGGATACATCCTTCAGCTCCGCTTTGTCATCCATGAATATCCACGATTCAAGTTGTACACGCTCCGGACACACAGCCCCCTCGAATAATTTTAATTTCTCTTTCAGTTTATGACTCCGATCAGAAAAGCCATCATTGTGAGCCGGACCAAGTGTGGTGAACACGCCGATCGTGGGACGAATGATCGCAGCCAACTTTTCCATTTCTCCGGCTTTGGATATTCCGGCTTCAAAAATGGCTAGGTCATGCAGATGACTCATCCGCCACACACTCAGTGGAACACCGATCTGTGAATTATAACTGCGCGGAGATCGAACGATCCGAAAATCTAAGTTTAATAATTGATACAACCACTCTTTCACAATCGTTTTCCCGTTGCTACCGGTAATACCGATAACCGGATACTTAAACTGGGATCGATGATAAGCAGCCAACTTTTGTAAAGCTTCCAGTGTGTCCGTCACCCTGATAAAAAAAGCATCTGGGAATAAGGAACTGTCGATATCCTGACTTACCACGAAAGCCCGAAGGCCTGTCGCATAGGCAGCTGGAATAAAATCATGTCCGTTCCGACGATCGGTTACCAGTGCGAAGAATAAATTATTCCTCGGATAATCGTTGGCCTCTGATAAATGATTGAGCTTTTCCGCCGGAGTGATTTTACGGGAATCGATTACAAGTTCTGTGATCACATAGTCCTGATCCAGTGATGCGGTTGCGCCTGTCAGAATTTTACATATCGTCGAGATGGAATAGCTCACAGAACGGATTGTTCAGCGTTCAGAGTTTGTCGGGTGTGCCGGGTTTACGCATGAAGATCGAGTAGAAAATAGAGCCCCCGATACAAAGCATGATCACGCCGAGTGAAAGCGCAACCAATACGCTCTTACTGAACCATTCATTCAACCAATGCTCACCCAGCATCTTGAGTCCGATGAACACTAGTACAATCGATATACCCTGAGGCAAATAATCGAACTGATTCACGGCACCGCGTAGTAAAAAGAATAAAGATCGCAATCCCAATACCGCAAAAATATTCGAGGTATAGATCACGAGTTTATCGCGCGAGATGCCCATCACGGCCGGAATGGAATCCAGTGCGAATACCAGATCGATGGCTGCGAGCATCACTACAACTACAAAGAGTGTTGTGTAAACAGGGCGACCGTTCTCCCGGATCATGAACTTGCCCCCTCCATCGTGCGGTACCAGTGGCAGAAATTTCTTCAGGAACAGATAGATCTTACTTTGTTGGGGATCGAATTCTTTGTCTTCCGTAGAGGTGAACATCTTATAACCTGTATACACCAGAAAAACGCCGAATACATATAGGATCCAATGAAAGCGATCGACCAATGCCACGCCAACGGTTATAAATAAAATACGGAATACAATGGCCATCAGAATACCGATCAATAAAACCCTTCCATAGTTTTTCGGTGCCACGGAGAAAGCCGAGAAGATCAAGATGAATACAAAGATGTTGTCGATGCTCAGGCTCCATTCCATCAGATAGGCGCTCAGGTATTCAAGCGCGAGACCTTGACCTTTCTCGTACCACATAAAAAAGAAAAAGGCGAGGGCGAGGCCAACCCAGAAAAAAGTTTGGTTCAGGGCTTGCTTGATCGAAACATCCTGATTTTTTTTACTGAGTAGTCCCAGGTCGAATACCAGGGCCAATACCAATACAATACCGAATACGGAATAGGTGATCTGATCGACCGTCATAATGGAAAATTGAAGAACAAAGATAACCCTCAGGCGGCGCCGAAGCGTTTTTTACGCGACCAATGGAACAGCCCGCCGAACAGGGCCAGCAAGAAAACTGGCAGCGCGATATTCAGGGCTTGCCATTTTGAACGTCCCTCCTCGATCTTCTTGGCATCCAGCAACCGCAGTACGATCTCCTTATTGCGGGTTTCCATGATGGCCGGGTCACCGACCAGTTGCTCGATGGCCATTTTCAGAAAATCGCGATTAGCGGCGGGAATGAAAAATTGTCCGCCAGGCTGACCTTCCTGGTAAGCCATATATGTATACTTATTCCATCCCATCGGAAGCGGGCCTACCTGCGCAACACCCTCATTCAGCACAACATCTCCGTCGGCCACCACGATCATGCGGTTGGGTACCGACTTAGCCTGAAAAGGTTTACCGATCCGCTGCAAACTATCTCGCCAGGCCGTACTAATGCGGTTAGCATACAGGGAACTGAAACTTCCCTCCAGCAGATAGCCGATGGGAATGTTTGATCGTTTGAATTTTTCATCTTCCGGTGCGTTTCGGTTTTCATTGAAACTGATCAGTGCCGGTGTGGTGATGGTGCGTGCATTCGCTGAGCTGGCCAGTATAGGTGTTTTGAGAATACCAGGCACCTGAATGGTATCGATGGAGTTGGCGAAGCGGGTGGAGACGTATCCGAGGTTTTTACTGAACGGTCCGGCGCCATTTGCCAGCGGGTAATAATTCCAGCGCAGGTACTCCAGTTGTGGATTTTCCATCGTACCGCCGACGACGAGGGGGATGAAATCGGATTGTAGATCCATCACCAGATCGGTATTGATGCGACATCCGTAGCGGAAGAGCAGATCGGTGAGTTGCAGGTTGCGATCGAAGGCAATGGTTTCACCGGTTGCGTTTACGCGAAGGCTATCCTGCTCGGCGATGAGATTATCGATGAAGAGCAACAGTTTGCCACCACGCATCACAAATTGATCGAGTTTGATCTTGTCATCCTCAGTGAATGCATCGGTTGGTTTGACGATCATCAGCAGATCGATACCGTCTGGGATCGTCAGGGAATCGCGCATGTTGAGCAATCCGAAGCGATGATCGGCACTGATTGTGTTTTCCAGATCGTATCCGCGCAAGTCGGTGGGTTCTCCATGACCTACTTCATAGGCGATGGTGGCTTGTTTGGTTGAACTGATTTTTTGAAGTGTGCCGGCAAATTGATATTCGAGTAGACTCTCAGCGCTGTTGATCTCTTCTTGGCTGATGCGGCCTTTGCTACCGGCGAAAAGCGGCACGAGTTGTTGTTTATCGCCGGTCCGTATCCATGCATAGGGATAGAGTAGGTTGGTGGATTGTCCAGCTTTTTTCTGCACCGTCAGGTTGATGGGCATGGCACCCATTTTGCTGAGCGTATCGGCGTAGGGTTGGTTATTTTCTTGCAGGTCTTCAGGTGACAAAAAACGAAACTGAATATTCTGTCCGTTTTCTTCTTTGATCAGTTCGAGAAAATCTCGGGTACTGTTAGCCAGCTTTCTAAACCCGGAGGGGAACTCTCCTTTCAGGAAAACATCGATGGTGATGGGTTCTTGGATGGAGCGAACCAGCTTTTGGGTGGCGGGACTTAGCGTATAACGTTTATCCGCTGTGAGATCGGTACGGATGGGCAATACCGAAGCGGCCCAGTTGATCAGTAGCATTACAGGGATCAGGATCCATCCGCCCCAGCGATGCAGGAAAATATGTTGGAGGCGTTTGATCATCGGCGGCGCAGGAGATTTCGGAGGGTGAGCAGCAAGAAGGCCGTGATGAGGGAGAAGAAATAGATGAGGTCGCGGCTGTCGATCAGTCCGCGCCGAATGCTTCTATAATGAAATTCGATCCCGGCCATATCGATGTAATAGTCGAGCGAGCCGGCGAATACGGGAAGTTGGCTGATAGCTTGTGCGCCGTAGTGGATCGTGGCGCATCCAAGGGCGGCGAGCAGGAAGGCGGCGACGGCGTTGGGGGTCAGGCTGCTGCAATAGATGCTGATGGCCGCGAATACGCCGGCCAGGAGGATGAGTCCGATATAGGCCCCGAGGGTGGCGCCGGTATCGATTGTTTGATCGGCGGCAAGTTGATCGATGGTGATGCTATAGAGGGCGGTGGGGACTAGGGCGATGATGACCACGATGAGGGCGGCCCCGTATTTTCCGAGTATGATGCGAAAGGGGGTGATTGGTTGGGATTGTAGGATCTCGTAGGTGCCGGTTCGGAATTCATCGGCGAAGCTGCGCATGGTGATGGCGGGGATCAGGAACAGGAGCACCCAGGGAGCCAGGGCGAAGAAGGGGTCGAGGGTGGCATAGCCGTAGTCGAACAGGTTGTCGTTGAAGACGAAGAGGGCGAGTCCGTTCACGACCAGGAAGGCGCCGATGGCGAGGTATCCGGTGAGACCGGAGAAGAATTGTCGGAGTTCTTTTTTACAAACGGGCCACATGGTGGATAATCAGAACGTATGGTAGGTGTGAAAAATTGTTATTTTTCGGTGCCTTCGGCAAAACTAACGATTTGACCATGAAGCGATTTGCTTTCCTGTTGTTGACTTGGCTTCCGCTTTTTGCGGGAGGACAGCCGGTCATTGATGGTGACTGCAGCGATGCGGCTTGGCGGATCATCGGGCTGGTCAATACATCTGGCACGTCGAACACAGGATTCGGAACCAGCAATAGATTAGGAGTACTCAAATATCACTCCAACTCCACAACGTTATTTCTTGCTATTACCGGTGAGGTAAATGCCAACAATAATATTGTACTGTTCATCGACAATCAGAGCTATAGTGGTCGAGGACCGAACAGACTTGGAGAAAATATGTCATCGGTGTTTAACACCGTTTTCAAAACCACAAGTTCATCCTGCCCTACCGGTGGAGTCAATCCCTCCCAGCCGAATGGATTATCCGGGACCAGAATGGATACTGATTTTGATGCTGATTTCGCTTTTGCCTTCAATAAGGGGAACACCGGCAATACCATCTTTTTAGATGCGGTAAGGTTCAGTAATTATAATAACGACTTTTTACCAACACCGACACCTTCTTATTTAGCTGGACCACATTTTGTAGGAACGTGTAATCAATCGGGTGGTACGGCAGGATATCCGATCAATATCACCAACTGGAATACCGGAACCGATCAGTTCAGTTTTGCCTGGCAAAACGGTTATGATCCCAGTACAGCACCGAACAAGGGTATGGAAATTTCTATTCCTTATGCAGCGTTGACCGGTACAACCATTGGCCATCAGCTTCGTTTTTTTGTGTTAATCACCAATGCGGATGGCTTGGCTTCGAATGTTTGCATTCCCGGCGATCCGGGTGCTTCGAACTTGGGTTGTAGTTTCAATTTGAGCAGTATTGTCAATTCAGGAAAGGATATTTTTTATACCCAGCCCTGGGTGGTACTGCCCTTGAATTTTCTGGGGGTAAGTGCCAAAAAGGAGGGGGCTGGGGTACGGCTGGACTGGTCGGTTGCTGAGCAGGGCGAGGCAAATTACTACTACATAGATAGATCATCGGATGGGGCTCAATTTGAACGGATCGGCTTTATTGTGGCGAGGGGTCAGGGGTCGGTAGCCCAGTATAATTATATTGATAAGTCCCCGTTGGGAGGAAGAAATATATACCGATTAGTGGCCCGTAAATGGAATGGGCAGACGGTGTATAGCAGGACCGTTTCTATTGACAATCAAGACTTTTCACCGATTCATATGTTTCCGAATCCGGCAGCGGAAAAGGTTTTCATCCGCATGGCGGGATTCGCCGGGGGTCCCTGCCGCTGGACGCTATACAATGGTTTGGGCCAACCGGTTCTCGCTGGAACCCTGGCATTGGCCCAGTCAGTAGAATGCCTTAGTCTGCCTGCATCTCTTCCGAGCGGGTCTTACCGCCTGACCCTTGTTTCCGAGGGGAAAATAGCCTCCCGCTCCCTGCAAATCCGGCGTTAAAGAACGGCTGTTCGGATATTAAATTTTCTTAAACATTTTTTTGGTAATGTGTATTAAGTACATAATTTGAAGGGACGATTGTTTCATCCAAAACTGATTGCTTCATCTTACAATTGATTGTCTATGAAAAAAATGTCATCAATTAATCTTAAGGTATTTTCTAACTTTTTTTTAATTCCGTCTGTTTTTGCATATGCACTTGTCGTCATCTCATTGATAGCTCCAACTATGCAAACATTCTCCCAGCAAACTCTTTTTTATAGATCAGGGATGTCGAGAGCAAATTGGTGGGATGACGAAAACCCATGGCATAGGATTTGTGATGGATACTCCGTTAAAAGACCCGATGACAATGGTTGCAATACTTACAATAGCACATTTGGTAGAACATATGTGAATTTTGACAACAACTCTCAATTAACTATGTCCGTAAATGGAACTTATTTTAATCTAAAAAGTATAACTTTCAAATCTGGAGCTTCCAGTGGACGGACTTTTAATTCTGTATCAGGAGGGGGAATAAATGTCGATGCAGGAATCAACAATGAAAATGTTGGCTCAATAACGCATAATTTTAATGCACCTGTAGCCTTGGGTGCATCATGCTCATTTAATTCTAACAATGGGACATACATATTTGCTTCCAATTTTTATCTTAACAATTTCAGCGCTACGTTTTTAGGCAACAACACAATATCCGGTATCATATCTGAAAGTGGAGGCACTGGCTCAATAATCAAATCTTCAAATGGTACTCTTCTACTATCTGGATCAAATAGTTATACGGGATCTACAACAATAAATGCTGGCATATTACAACTCAATAATAATGGGGGTGGAACATTGCCTAGCAATAATACCATTGTCATAAACAATGGTGGAACTTTAAAAGTATCCTCGAATCAAACATTAAACTCAATTACATTAAATAGTGGTGGAACATTAATTGTTGACTCAGATGTGACACTTAACTTAAGCACCTTTTCGCGTAATGGGTCTGTAACAAATAATGGAACCATAAATGTAAACGGTACCCCCCTTCCCGTCACCTTCACCTCCCTCACGGGTTCTATCCGCAACGGAAGGGCGAATCTTAGCTGGAATATTGCAGACGAGCAAAATGTAGATCGGTATGAAGTGGAGGAGTCTGTGAACGGCCGACAGTTCCAGACCTTCACCCAGGTTGACGCCGCCAGCCGCAGCAGCTACCAAGCCACCGATGCGCAACTCCACACAGGTGCGAACTACTATCGCGTGAAAGCGGTCGACATCGACGGTAAACTCACCTATAGCAAGATCATTCGTCTCGACAATAACAGCGCCGTTGATAATGATATCCGCGTCTATCCCAACCCCAGCCGCGGAGAACTCAACCTCGGACTGAACATCCCCGCCGGGAATTATCAGATCAGACTGATCAACGCTGTGGGACAAACCGTCTACCAACAACCCCTCACACACGAAGGCGGTAGCCGCAGTATGCAGCTTGGGTTACCGAAATTGAGTTCGGGCGTTTATCAAGTGGAAGTACGAGGTGGTGTGCAGAAACATGTTAGGACTGTACGAATCGAGTAGAACAGTTGAGGAAGTTGAGAGAGTTGAGATTTCCCTAACGACTCAACTTCCTCAACCCCCTCAACCCCCTCAACCTTCTCAACCTTCTCAACCAATAAAAAATCCCACCGATAAAGCGGGATTTTTTATTGCAGCAAACTCTTGAAAGAAGTAATTACACCGAGAAACTTTCTCCGCAACCACAGGTGCGGCTGGCATTGGGATTGGCAAAGTAAAAACCCTTGCCATTTAGTCCGTCAGAAAACTCAAGGACCGTATTCACCAAATACAGAAAGCTCTTCAGGTCGGTCACCACACGAATGCCATTATCCTCGAACTGCTGATCAGTCGGACCGATCTCATTATCAAAATCCATCTTGTAGCTCAAACCGGAACAACCCCCACCTACTACGCCCACGCGCAGAAAATAAGAAGGGTCGTTCTCCACACCCGCTTCCTGCATCAACTCACGCACCTTACCGGCAGCTTTCTCGCTGACGAAGATGGCGTTCTGTGGTTGTACATCAACTGTTACTGTATCACTCATAACTGACTGATATTAATGGATCACACTCTCTTCAAACTTCAATTCCTCCAAACCATTCTTCTTGCGGTAATCATTGATCGCTGCCTTGATCGCATCTTCTGCGAGTACAGAACAGTGAATCTTCACCGGAGGCAGGTTCAACTCCTCCACAATGGTCATGTTGTCGATCTTAACCGCATCATCTACCGATTTACCCTTCAGCCACTCCGTAGCCAGAGAAGAGGAGGCGATGGCGGATCCGCAACCGAAAGTCTTGAACTTGGCGTCCTTGATGATGCCGGTAGCCTCATCCACCTCGATCTGCAAACGCATCACGTCGCCGCACTCAGGTGCACCTACGAGACCGGTTCCTACGGTATTCTTTGACTTGTCCAGCGTACCCACATTCTTGGGGTTCTGGTAGTGGTCGATCACTTTTTCACTGTATGCCATGATTATTGGATATTATTCGTTTATAAAATTACTGTTTTCAATTAATGATGTGCCCATTCAATGGTGTTCAGGTCGATGCCCTCTTTGAACATCTCCCAAAGCGGACTCATCTCACGAAGCTTATTCACGGTGCCTGACACTTGCTCGATCGTAAAGTCGATCTGCTCCTCGGTGGTATAACGACCCAGTCCGAAACGCAAAGAACTATGAGCCAGGTCATCGCCCAGTCCCAACGCCTTCAACACATACGAAGGCTCCAGCGAAGCAGAAGTACAAGCAGAACCGGAAGAGAGGGCAATGTTCTTGTTGAAGCCCATCATCAGTCCCTCCCCTTCTACATACTTGAAAGAGATATTCGTAACATGGGGCAAACGAGCTTCTTTATCACCGTTCAAATAAGATTCTTCTACTTTCAGAAGCGCATTCTCCAATTTATCGCGAAGCTTGATGATGCGGGCAGTATCTGATTCCATTTCCTGCATGCAGATCTCACAAGCCTTTCCGAATCCAACAATGCCGGGCACATTGAGTGTTCCACTGCGCATACCACGCTCATGTCCACCGCCATCGATCTGAGCAGTCACTTTCACACGTGGATTCTTACGACGTACGTACAGCGCACCTACGCCTTTGGGACCGTACATCTTGTGTGCGGTGAAGGCCATGATGTCGATGCCGTCTTTGTTCACGTCTACCGGGATCTTTCCGACGGCCTGAACACCATCCGTGAAGAAAAGGACACCATGCTTGCGGGCAAGGGCACTGATCTCACGAACCGGCATGATGGTTCCGATCTCGTTGTTGGCGTACATGATAGCAATCAGGATGGTAGTGGGCTTGATGGCCGCTTCCAGCTCTTGCAGATCGATGAGTCCGTTCGGCTTCACATCCAGGTAGGTCACTTCCCCACCCTCACGCTCGATGTGCTTGCAGGTATCGATCACAGCTTTGTGCTCGATGTTGCAGGTGATGATGTGATTGCCTTTGGAGGCGTACATATCGAAAACTCCCTTGATGCCGAGGTTGTCGCCCTCTGTGGCACCGGAAGTAAAGATGATCTCTTTGGGATCGGCACCGATGAGTTTGGCTACTTGCTCGCGGGCATTGTCAACCGCGTCTTCTGCCTGCCATCCGAACGAGTGATTGCGGCTGGCGGCGTTTCCAAAACTCTGGGTGAAATAGGGTATCATAGCCTCCACGACCCGCGGATCGCAGGGGGTGGTGGCGTTGTGATCGAGGTATACGGGAAGGTTCAGGCTCATAATGATTTTTATGTTCGGCTTAAGAACGCAAATTTACCTTAAAAGGTTGAAGGGGATTGTGGTATTTTCGGAGGGATTTGTGAAATTTCTGAAATCGAAAGACAATTCTAATCATTTGAATGTCATGGAGAAGGTAGAACACATCGGAATCGCGGTCCGCTCCCTCGCCGAAGCCATCCCCAAATACGAACAACTGCTGGGCACCCCCTGCTATAAAACCGAGGAAGTGGCCTCGGAGCAGGTTCGAACAGCCTTTTTCAAACAGGGGGAGACCAAGATCGAATTGCTGGAATCGATGAGTCCGGACGGAGTCATCGCCCAGTTCATCGAAAAACGGGGTGAAGGACTGCACCACATTGCCTTTGCCGTGACGGATATCCGGGCCGAGATGGAGAAAAAGAAAGCCGATGGGTTTCAATTGCTGAACACCGAACCCAAGGCTGGGGCGGATAATAAGTTAGTCTGTTTTATACATCCGAAGACGGCGGGAGGAGTGTTGGTGGAATTGTGCCAGGAGAGAGGGTGAAGGATTAGAGATGAAATAATTTTTCAAAAAGTACAAACGTGTCCAATCAAAAGCTTTTTCAGATCGCGGTGGTGGTTCGGGATTATGACGAGGCGATCGAGTTTTATGTCAACAAATTAGGCTTTGCCTTGATCGAGGATACTGTGATGAGCGAAACGAAGCGCTGGGTGGTGGTATCGCCCGGAAAAAACAGTTGCCAGTTACTGCTGGCCAAAGCAGCGGATGAACATCAACGGAGCCGAGTGGGTGATCAGACAGGCGGACGGGTATTTCTTTTCATGTACACCGACGACATTGATGCGGATGAAATTCGGCTGCGGAAAAAAGATATTCGTATTGTACGCGGACCAGCAACTGAGCCCTTCGGGAAAGTGATCGTATTTGAAGATCTCTATGGCAATAAATGGGATCTCATCCAACCAGCTTAATAGCCTGAAATTTTACTCGATCCCCAATAATCGGATCGCCTCCTGTGCCGCGATCTGAGAAGCGTCTTTTTTATTGAAGGCTTTCCCTTCGGCAATGCGTTCACCATCGATAACGGCAGCAACAGTGAAAAGTCGTCGGCCGCGCTCGAGTTTTTCATTGAGGGTAACGAACTCCAGCGTTTTACCCTGACGATTCACCCAGCCGTAAAGCTTATTCTTAAGATTAAGATCCAGCAATTCGAGATCATCCATCGACAGGTGCGGCTGAATCAGGTTGCGCAACACCCACTTATCCGTGAAAGCATAGCCTTGATCGAGGTAGATTGCTCCAACCAACGCCTCGAGCGTATTACCGAAGATCTGGCTGCTGCGCAGGGCCCCATCATTGCGATTGAAAATAGCGATCTTATTCAATCCGATCCGAAGGGCGATGTCGTTGAGCTGATTGCGATTCACCATCTTGCTGCGCATCTCTGTTAGAAACCCTTCTTCCTTGTAGGGATACCGTTTGAAGAGATACTCGGCCACCAGGGAACTCAGTATAGCATCCCCTAAAAATTCCAGCCGCTCGTTGTTCTGATCGATGGGTTCTTTCAGTGAACGATGTGTGAGCGCGAGTTCGTAAACGGAGAAATTACGGGGACGAAAACCCAACAGATTGCGCAGATTCTTTCGGAAGATCCGCTCTTCGGCCGAACCGAAGATCCGATGCAGCAAAGTGGTTGGACTATCAGACATATTTTTTCACGATCACACAAGCATTGTGTCCGCCAAAACCGAACGTGTTACTTAGCGCTGCACGAACGGGACGAGCCTGAGGCTTGTTGAAGGTGAAATTCAATTTGGGATCCAACTCCGGATCATCGGTAAAATGGTTGATCGTGGGTGGAACGATGTCGTGTATCACAGCCTTGATGCACGCGATGGCTTCGATCACGCCGGCAGCACCTAAACAGTGACCGGTCATCGACTTCGTAGCACTGATGTTCAATTGGTAGGCATGCTCACCGAATACCTGGGTAATGGCTTTCACTTCCGCCCCATCTCCTATCGGCGTAGAGGTTCCGTGCGTGTTGATGTAATCGATCTCATCCGGACGCATACCAGCCTCCTCGAGAGCTGCGAACATTACATTCTTGGCACCTAATCCTTCCGGATGAGGCGCAGTGATATGATAGGCATCGGCGGTCGCACCGGCACCGACTACTTCGCAATAGATCTTCGCTCCACGAGCGAGGGCACTATCCAGCGTTTCAAGTACTAAGCAACCTGCTGCTTCTCCCATTACGAATCCGTCGCGGTCTTTATCGTAGGGACGGCTGGCAGTTTGCGGATCGTCGTTGCGCTCGCTCATGGCTTTCATCGCATTGAATCCGCCTACTCCTGCTTCACTGATCACGGATTCGGCACCACCGGTAAGGATGATGTCGGCTTTACCGAGACGAAGCAGGTTGAATGCATCCATGATGGCGTGGGTGCTGCTGGCGCAGGCGCTGACCACGGCGAAGTTGGGTCCGCGCAGGTTGTGCCGCATGGAGATGTGACCGGCAGCGATATCCAAGATCATCTTGGGAATGAAGAAGGGATTGAAGCGAGGGGTACCGTCTCCTTTTGCGAATTCGGTGACCTCGTGTTGGAACGTGATGAGTCCGCCGATACCACTGGCGAACACCACGCCTACACGGTCAGGGTTGATGTTGTCTTTATTGAGTCCCGCATCGACCATGGCCTGATCGCTGACCACGAGGGCCAGTTGGGCGAAACGATCGAGTTTGCGGGCTTCTTTTTTATCGAGGTATTGAGTGGGATCGAAATTCTTGATCTCGCAGGCAAAGCGGGTGCGGACTTTGCTGGCATCGAAGTGAGTGATGGGTCCCGCCCCGGATACACCGGCTAGCAGTTTGTTCCAGTAATCGTCGAGATTGTTGCCAATGGGCGTGAGGGCGCCGATGCCGGTCACCACTATGCGTTTCAATTCCATATAGGAAAGTTAATCAGAAGAATGGATTAATGAAAACCGCCTTCTCAAGCCGGGATTCCGATCAAGAAGGCGGTTAATCATGTATCGGTCGTTTCGTCGAAGTTCGGCTGACGACTCGGAGTCAACTTATTTGGAATGCTCTTCCAAGTAGGAAATAGCCTGTCCCACCGTAGTGATGGTTTCAGCCTGCTCATCGGGGATGGAAAGATTGAACTCTTTTTCAAACTCCATGATGAGTTCAACGGTATCCAAAGAATCCGCTCCCAGGTCGTTGGTGAAAGAGGCCTCATTGGTCACCTCTGCTTCATCCACACCCAGTTTGTCCACGATGATCTTTTTGACTCGAGATGCGATGTCTGACATGTGTTAAGGTTTTGTTTATAGGGTGCAAAAATATAGTTTTTGCTCAAAATGCCATCTTCTGAAGGCATTTTTCCGATACGACATAAATCATTGAAAACGAATGATTCAGATTGTTTAATATCCAACCGAAATCATTGAACGATGGTTCGTATCCCCTGAAAATCGTATATTCAAAATATTGCTATTTGTCTATGGCCCTGAAGATCATTGATCATGGAAGTCCCGAATACCGGGAAATGACCCGTCTCCGGGAGCAGATTCTGCGTCGCCCCCTAGGCCTGACCCTTGATTCAGAGGAGTTGGAAACCGAACGACCCCATGTGCACATCGGCGCTTTTGAAGAGGATAGCTTACTGGGCTGTTGCATGCTGGTTCGGGAGGACAACCGAACTGTTCGGTTACGGCAGATGGCTGTGTCAGACGACATACAACGTAAAGGGATCGGCAAGGCCTTGATGAATTTTGCGGAAAACATTGCCCGCGATCAGGGGTACCGAAACCTCATCATGCACGCCCGTCAGCATGCCATCGGCTTCTATGAGAAGATGGGCTATCGGGTGACCAGCACAGAGTTCACCGAAGTAACCATCCCGCATGTGGTGATGGAAAAATCACTTTGACCTCCCCGGCACAAATTCATTGAGCCATTGACGCAATTGAACGCGATCCTCATCCGACAAGGCCTCTTTGGGTACCAGCCAGAAAGAACGCGGATCGAAATACAGATGAAAAAAGAAGGGCGTTTCCTTCCATCGCTGCAGCGATTCCCAGGTCCAGGCATTACCCTTTCCTTCATGATTCAATTCAAAACCGGTGGAACTGAATCCCATTTCAAAATGATGCTGAAAGGCCCTTGTTTGACGGTATACCATCCAGGGTAAAAACCACCAGATGGCGATCATGAGTACCAGCCACAAGCAGGAGCTGAGCAAGAAGGCGAACGGGGTTACTTGTTTGAGTGCATACAACACCACCGATCCGATCGCGAATACATTCACGGCAATGATGAGCAGACGGATTTCTAGCCGGCTGATGAAATGATAGCGCAGGGCCTGCATCACCTGACGCTTGTCGTAGGCGAAAGAGATGCGCATGTGTTAGCGAGGCGTTTTCAGATCGGTTTCGCTGACCTCCCAACTACCCAGCTTCTCTCCTTTTGTCCCGAGAAAATCGACAGTGAGTTTGCGGGATCCTTTTGGACCGGCGATCGTGAACCGTCCGTAGTTATTCTTCTGATCGAGACCGAACACACGGAGCGGATTATTTTTTTCCGGACCGTCGAATAGATGCGTGCCGGAGGTAAGCGGACTCACCGTTACATCATAGAGTGGATATGTACCCGGCCGAGTCATCTTGATCACTTCGCTGTGATGACGATCGCCACTCATGAAAACAACACCATTGATCTTATAGAATCGAATGAAATCAAGCAACTCCTGTCGCTCGATGGGGAAGTCGGTCCACTTATCGTAAGGAGACACATCATTAAGCGCCTGGCTGCCCATCACGATGAATTTGAAAACGGCATTGCTGGCAAGCAGTGCATCTTTCAGCCATTCCATCTGCTGCGGACCGAGCATTCTTTTATCCGGATTGGGGGCGCCGTTGATGGAATCTTTTGTACGATCGTCACTTCTCCACCAACGATCATCGGTGAGGAAGAAATCGGCATCATTGTTTTGGATCTTGGTATAGATACCCTGTCCGTTTTCACCGCAGGATTTATTCGGAAAATAGGCATTGAATACCTGACGGCTTGTTTCCTTCAGTTCATAACTTTTCCCGCTGTTATTGGGACCGAAATCATGATCATCCCAAATGCCATAATGTGGCATTGCTTTCCAAAGAGGTTGCAATACACCCAGAGATCGATCGCGGCTGGCCCGGTTCCAGAGGCCCCACTCACTGTAATAATCCACTTCACGCGTATACCACGCATCACCAAGCCAAAGCATGAATTCAGATTTTTCCTTGGCCATGGGAATGAAGATGCTGCTGTCTTGTCCGTATGCACGACCGGGACGATCGTACGACGCTTCATTGAAATAAGAACACGATCCGGCAAGAAATGAAAAATCAGGAGCGGGTTTGCGCCACTGCCAGAGTTCTTTGGTCGTGAATGAACCGGTGCGATCGGTTTTCTTGCCATTGATGTAAATGGTATAATCGTATGCGGTGTTAGGCTCGAGTCCGCCCACGGTTACCGTGATCGGATTGAACGGTTTTCCCAACGCTCCGTAATAAAGGGCTTCACTCTTTTGTTCGGTTCCGCTCTTCCCATAACGAATGGAAACAGACTTGACGTCAGAGGAGACTTCCGTCCACACTCGAACATCACGGAGTTCCACACCGGCCAGCATCGGACCAGCGATCACGCGGGGCTGCGCGAGGAGAACGAATGGGAGCAGGAGTAGACTGAGCAGAATTTGTTTCATAACCTGGAAAGTAGAATGTAGAAAGTAGAAGGTTTAATAAAAAGGAAAGGTAGAGAGTTTATGAGTTTGTTCCCATAAACCTTCTACCTTCTTCTGTAAACAAATTATTACTTCCGCATTTGCTTCGCCTCAATACTGAGGGTGGCGTGCGGAACGGCGCGGAGGCGCGCTTTATCGATGAGCTTACCGGTGACGCGGCAAACACCATAGGTCTTGTTCTCGATGCGCATCAGTGCCTTCTCGAGGTGATCGATGAAGGTGATCTGACGACTGGCCATTTGACTCAATTGTTCACGCTCCATGCTTACACTGCCATCTTCCATGGTCATGTAGCGAGCATCCTCGAAATCACCACTCTCATCCTTTCGGGTGATGAGTCCTTGCAAATACGCGAGTTCTTTCTTGGCAGAATCCAATTTCCGACTGATGATCTCGCGGAATTCAGCCAGATCCGAATCGGAATAACGCATGGTAGGTCCAGACGGTAAGCTGGGCTTAGAATCCAGTACGGAACGAGTGAAATCGGGTTCGTATTTAACGGCACTTCGAGTTGTGAGTTTGGGCATCACCACTTTAGCCGGACGAGGAGGTTCTTTTTTAGTTGCCACCGCTGCCTTCGGCTTGATCGAGACCAAGCTGGAAGGATCATTCTTCTTAGCTACAGGTTTTGCAACAGGTGCAGGAGCCGGTTTCGGTGCAGGCGCAGCAACAACCGTCTTAGCAGGTGCTGTGGGCTTATTAGCCGATACAACAGGTTTTGCGGCAGACTTGGCAGGTGCTTTAGTTACAGGCTTTGCCACCGGTTTTGAAACTGGTTTCGCAGCAGGCTTAGCAGGTGCTTTGACGACTGGCTTGGCAATCGATTTAGCAACAGACTTAGCTGCTGGTTTGGCAGTGGGCTTTTTGGCTGCAGGCTTAACAGACGCTTTGGCAACAGGTTTTGCCTTTGCTGCCGGTTTTTTGGCAACTGGTTTAGCTTTAGCGACGGGCTTGGCTTTTGCTACAGGCTTTTTGGCTGCAGGTTTGGCTTTAGGAGCCGGTTTTTTTGCAACTGGCTTCGCTTTAGCGGCAGGCTTGGCAGCTTTCTTGGGGGCGGGTTTTTTCTTGATGGCCATATATTAGCCTTTTTTGTTGACCGTAACGGTCAGATTTTCACCGTTTATTTCTATTTCCTGAGCTTGTGGCCCGCTTTCAAAAGACAGGTCGTCTGCCAGGATTTCCGCGCAAATATAGTCCTTAAAGCGTCCGAACGACTCAGCCAGCCCAGATGGAGCAAAAACGCTTACTGAAACCCGGTCGGTCAGCTCAAATCCGCTGTCCTTTCGGATCTTCTGGATCCGGTTCACCAATTCCCTGGCCTGCCCTTCTGCAACTAATTCGGGTGTCAGGTTCAGGTCCAACGCCACGGTGATCCGGCCCTTGCTTGCCACCGTCCACCCCGGCACATCCTCGCTGGTAATATCGGCTTCTCCCACTTGAAGCTGGAAGATCTCCCCTTCCAACAACACGTCCTTGTATCCGTATTGCTCCAGCGCTGCGATATCCTCCTGCGAAAAGGCGGCGAGCGCAGCCGACATGGCCTTCATTTTCGGACCGAGCTTCTTTCCTAGCGCGATGAAATTGGGCTTGATCTTCTTGCGTATGAACGTATTGTTCGGATCGAGATAGTCTAGTTCTTTCACATTCACCTCGGCCTTGATCAGATCAGCCACCCGTTCCAGTTGTTTTTTCATGTTTGGATCCAGCACGGGGATCATCATCTTCTGTAGGGGTTGACGAACATTGATCTTGACTTTCTTGCGAAGCGACAAGACCAGTGAGCTGGCATCTTGCGCCCAACGCATACGCTCCTCGAGTCCGCTATCGATGGAAGCGGGATCGCTGACAGGGAAATCGGCCAAGTGTACAGAGTCAACGGCATGACGCTTAGTAACGGCATTCAGCTCCCGGAACAACAGATCGCTGAAGAAAGGAGAAATCGGGGCCATCAAACGTGTGAGGGTCTCCAGGCATTCATACAGCGTTTGATACGCCGAGATCTTATCCGTTGCATATTCTCCTTTCCAGAAGCGACGTCGGCAAAGACGCACGTACCAATTGCTCAGTTGTTCATCCAAAAAATCCTCTATGAGTCGGCCAGCCTGCGTAGGCTCGTACTCTTCCATAGCGGCTTGAACATCCTTTATAAGTGTATGCAAAGAGGAAAGGATCCACCGATCGATCTCCGGTCTTTCTGAAAGAGGAATTGACTTCTCTTCAAACTTGAATCCGTCGAGATTCGCATACAGCGCAAAGAACTGATAGGTATTATAGAGTGTTCCGAAGAATTTACGTTGCACTTCCTGGATGCCATCGATATCGAACTTGAGATTATCCCAGGGAGAAGCATTGGTCACCAGATACCAACGAGTCGCATCGGCTCCGTATTTGTCGATGGTCTGAAATGGATCCACCACGTTGCCCAAACGCTTACTCATCTTGTTGCCGTTCTTATCCAGCACGAGTCCGTTACTCACCACGGTTTGATAAGCAACCGAATCGAACAGCAAGCTGCCGATCGCATGTAGGGTATAGAACCAGCCGCGCGTTTGGTCCACTCCTTCCGCAATGAAGCTGGCCGGAAAAGCCGAACCGCCATCGTTTCCATTTAGTTTATGGTAAGCGAAAAAGTTTTCGGGGCTAAGCGGACCATAAGCATTGGAGCTGGCGTCGGGTAATCCCCATTGCGCATAGGGCATGGCGCCACTGTCGAACCACACATCGATCAAATCAGGTACACGCTTCATGGGCTGACCACTCGCGGAGAGCAAGAGAATGTCATCGACATAGGGTTTGTGCAGATCGGATACGAGTGAATCGATCGCTTCTTCCAAACCGCTCATTCCTTTTTTCAGTCCACGCATTTCCAATCCGCCGTCAATGGCTTCGCGGATCTTTTGCTTGAGTTCATTTACGGTACCGATGCAGATCGTTTCACTACCGTCTTCCGTACGCCAGATCGGAAGCGGCGTTCCCCAGTAGCGGCTGCGACTCAGGTTCCAGTCCACCATGTTCTCCAACCAATTCCCGAATCGACCTTCTCCGGTGGAAGCGGGCTTCCAACGAATGGTTTTATTGAGCGCCACCATTCGGTCGCGCAGCGCAGTGGTTCGGATGAACCAGGCATCGAGCGGATAATACAGAATGGGTTTATCGGTACGCCAGCAATGCGGATAAGAGTGTTCGTATTTCTCAACCTTGAAAGCGCGATTTTCTTTTTTCAGTTTGACGGCGATGTCGACGTTCACATCGACATAGTCGGGTTGGTCTTTGTAATTCTTGACGTAACGACCGCTGAATTCACCGAGTCCATCTACAAATTTTCCTTCGCGGTCGACCATAGTCAGCATACCGATGCCGTATCGCTTTCCGACTTTATAGTCATCCGCTCCGAAGGCAGGAGCTGTGTGTACGATACCCGTACCATCCACTGTGGTTACGAATGAATCGGTGAGCACCCGGAACGGATCGCCTTCTGCCAGTTCCGGACGATTTGCATCGAAGGGAAGCAATTGTTCGTATCGACAACCTTCGATATCGGATCCTTTGAAGCGATGCAGAATGGTCCAAGGAACAATCTTGTCTTTTTCGGTATAGGCATCAAAGTCGCCATCTTTTCCCTCCTCTTTGAAATGCTTTCCGAGCAAGGCCTCAGCCAACACCACGTGAATGAGTTGGTGAGTATAGGGATTGATGGTCTTGACGAGTACGTAGTCGATGTCGGCCCCGACGGTGAGACCTAAGTTGGATGGAAGGGTCCAAGGGGTGGTCGTCCAAGCCAGAAAGAAACAGTCCGCACCGTTCGATTTTTCGAAGAGAAATTCAGATCGTTCATTGCGGATCGCATTGAACATTGCCACCACGGAGGTGTCTTTTACATCCTTGTAGGTGCCGGGTTGATTCAATTCATGTGAACTGAGTCCGGTACCTGCGGCGGGCGAATAGGGTTGAATGCTGACACTTTGGTAGAGTAACCCTTTTTTATATAGTTCGCTGAGTAACCACCAGAGGGTTTCAATGTAAGAGTTCTCGAAGGTGATGTAAGGATGCTGCAGATCGACCCAGTAGCCCATTTGGGTCGTGATCTGATCCCATTTGTCTTTGTATCGAAGAACGGCCTCGCGGCATTTGCGGTTGTATTCTTCAACGGTGATCTTGACACCGATATCTTCTTTGGTGATACCGAGTTCTTTTTCGACGCCGAGTTCGATGGGCAGTCCGTGTGTATCCCATCCGCCTTTTCGCTTGACCTGAAAACCGCGCATGGTCTGATAGCGGCAGACCAGATCTTTCAGGGTACGAGAGATCACGTGGTGAATGCCGGGCATGCCGTTGGCACTGGGCGGACCTTCATAGAAAACAAAGGCCGGCTTGCCTTCGCGGTGTGAGATACTTTGCTCGAAGGTTTTCTCTTTACTCCAGCGCTCCAGCACCTCTTTCTCGAGGGCGGGCAGGTTCAATCCGGTAAACTCGCGGTATTTGGCGGACATAGTGTTTTTTGCAGTCCGCGAAAATACACAATTAGGAGTTGAAGGATGAAGGGTGAAGGATGAATACTTAAACACCCTTCACCTTTCAACTAGAACTTCGAGTATCGGAAATGAAAGAATCGCTGATCGCGGATCTTGATGCTGTCGGCAGCGGAAGCGGAGGGCGTACTGCCACCACGGTAATAGTTGAGGATCTCCACCTTGGCGCGCTGCCCATTGGCCGTGCGGATCACCAGCGTGCGGCCGGGAATGGGAGTCAGCAGGTTCGTCGGACCATCATACGTATACCAAGCACGGCCCGAGCCACGAGGGATCGCATAAGATACCGGATGGTTATCAACACGGAAGGTTGAATCGACCGGTACAGAGGCAAGTGTTTCGAAGGAACCATTGAATACAAACCCGCCCCCGCTACCCGGGCCGCTGGTCAGATTATTCACGCGTACAGTCGTGCCGGCAAAAGCCAAATCCCAACGACTTGAATTTGAATCGGCATTCGGAATCCATTGACCAGATTCCAGGCTGAAGAAAGTATACCGCCCTGCACCCACGGGCTGGCCCTGAGCACTGACCCCGATGATCGTGTCACCAGGAAGATTTCGAACCGTAACTACATTACCACTGGTGGTCACGGAATAAGCACGCTGATCGATCGTGGGTGTAGGCTTGTCTTTTTCACAAGCAACGAAAGAAATTAGAGAAGTCAGAAGGAGGAGTTGAAAACGCATAAGGATATGATTTAGAGTTTAGGGTTCAGAGTTTGAAGTTTAGGGTCATATAAATGTTGCGGCCGGGGAAATTGGGCAGATAGTTCACGTCCTGGTAATTCAGGAGATTTTCTATGCCTGCCTGCAACTGGATGTTCTTTCGAAGCGGTACACCACCGGATAGGTTGATCTGCAGAAAGCCGTTTGCATATTCATCCTGTACATCATGCACGCCGTTACCATTGCTATTGGCGATGGTCCACCGACTCCGATAGAGCAACCGCAAAAACACGAATCGGTGTTCGGCCGGCTGATACCGCAGTTTGAATTGCGCCTGGTGTTCACTTCGATTCGGGAGTCCGACATATTCGCGAAGAGTCATCACCCGACTCGATCCGTCAGGGGCACGTGTGTACTCCAATCCTTTTTTGATGCGGTCGAGTTCGTCTTTATCCCCTGTGCGAAGCCATTGATAACCGGTCTGCAGCGTCCATTGGGAATGGAATTGCCATTTGAATTCGGATTCCAATCCATACGTATAGGCACGCTTTACATTCAAGTAGCTGAAGATCTGTGCCCCATCGATGCGGGTGGCCACTTGTCGAACATCGATGAGTGAGCGGATATCATTTCGAAATCCATTGAGTCGAACCGTTATCGTTTGTTTCGGCTGGTAGGTAACACCCAGGTTGGTTCCGGTTGAGTACTCAGGAGTCAGATCGGATAGCTTGGCAAAATCCGGTTGCAGCTCCGCGATCTGCCCTAGACGATTCAACTCGTTGATGATGCGAATGGCATCCTGTGTACCATAGACGGAATAACCACCGGCGGCATTGTTGGTGAAATTCAAATAGAGTTGCCTGAAATCGGGGGCCTTGAATCCTTGTCCCACCGAAGCCTGCACCGACCATTTCTCATTGGGCTTATAACGAAGCGACCATTTCGGCGTAAGCGCGGCTGCGAACAATTGGTTATCGTCGTATCGCATCCCCGCCACTGAGATCCACTTTTCATTGAGCTTCCATTCCCACTGCGCGAATGCGTATGCTACACGGTTCTGTTTGCGATTGTCCAATGCATCGTATCGGGTGGAACGGGCCTGATCGATCTGATAACCGGCACCAAATATCCATTCAGAGCGACCGATGGTCCAATCGAGTTGTTGCTCGAAACGATAAAGATGTTGTTCGAAACGATCGAGGTAGCTGCTGTCGGGTTTTTGTACGAAAAACAAGCGCTGATCACCAACGTAACGAGTGAAGAACCCTCTTGAATGAAGGGCCAAACGTTGACCCGGTCGATAGGTGATCGTAGGCTGGATATTCCACTCCGTATTTTTCTCGCGCCCATAGGATTCAATGAGCTGGCCATTGTTTCGTACCGCGAATTCCTGCTCGATCTTATCCTGATTGGCGCGGAGAAGAAGTTTGAATTCGGTTCGTTCTCCGATGGGTCGAAGCAGGGTGGTTTGATGCGTCAGTCGGTTGATCGGACGGGGAATTCGGTCGGTCGAAAACGGACGAAAGCTGATTCCGTCGTTGTAGAGATAATTATTGCTGTGGCGGAACTTCCATTTACCAACCTGATATCCTACCTGCAGATCAGCATCAACTTGCTGAAATCCGCTCGAAGCAAAAGGCAAAGCCCATCCTTTGTCAGGATTACCTGTTCCGTAACGGATGGAGCCGGAAAATTCTTTTTTACCTGGGGCTTCCGTGATGAGGTTGATCACACCGGCCATGGCTTCGGATCCATATAGGCTCGAAGAAGGGCCCTTTACGATCTCGATGCGCTTGATACCAGCCAATGCGATCCGGTTCAGATCCAATACGCCGGAGGTTCGTCCGACCAGCGGCTGTCCGTCTACCAAGATCAACGTATGCTCCGGATTCAGTCCCTGCATCTGCACCCCCACCCCGAAGGCGCTGGTCATCACGAGTCCGCTTTGCTCCTGCAGAATATCACGGAGTCGAAGCGAACCGGCCTGGCGGATCTGCTGCTGCTGAATAAGGGTTACGGGAACGGCCACATTGCCCAGGCGTCTTTCCTGGCGTGTAGCGGTGATCACCACTTCTTGCAGGTTGCGCAGTGAATCGGCCTGCGCCAATAAAGAGGTGCTTGAAAGGAGAAGGAATAAAATGAATACTACCAATCGCATCGGACCGCAAAATTGAAATGCGGTCGCGAGAGAATTATCATGGGATTGTCATCTTATGGAGGAAGGATGAAAGATGAAGGATGAAAAATGAGATTTGTTTAGAAAAATCTCAACCCTCGCCTCTCATCACTCAACACCCTACTGGGCGATCACGATACCGCTGGCCAGTACCCGAACTTCCTGCTTGGCTTCTTTGATGGCATCGATCTCTGCCTGTGATTTCTTGGCATCTTCTGCATAGTGTTTCTGCTCCGCTACGGATACGGTTTTCAGGTTGACTGTTCCGTTGATCACAACATTCTTACCGACAGCTGCCACAGGCAAAAAGAAACCATAATCTTTCATCTTAACAGTCGCGGTTTCTCCGTTTGCCAGTTCCAGTTTCAACCAGCATCCTTTTTTGGCGCAGACCTCCAGCACTTTTGCAGAAACCTGTACTTCCTGAAATTCAGAACCACCTTTGAGTTTCTTCACCACATCATTGATGTTCATCACTTCTGTGACATTGAACTTCGATCCATAGCTATCTCCCGCATTGGCATCACCGGCAGGGGGTTGTGCCTGGGCAAGGATACAAGTAGTGGAAAGGATCGCGGCGAAAATCAGCTTTTTCATATATCGATGTTTTATGGTATTTGAAGAGTTGGTAAAGATACATCAACCAATTAAATATAGCCTCTGCAGTTGGCCGCTCCGCAGCGACAAGGAAGGGTGCCTTCGTGATGCGTTTCTCCGTAATCACAACTCAGCTCCTCTCCTTTTCGGATGGCCCTAAGCGCGTAGAACTCCACCCGATCTTTCAGGACGCGCATATACGTGTTCGGGTTGCAGGAGTGGTTGATGAAACGGATATCGTTCGGATTCGCGGAGGCATTCAGGGCCAGATCGTCGTCGAGTTCGACCAGGTTGATGACTTTCTTGTTACGGATCAATTTACGTGCTTCGCGCATGGTGATGATCACACCACCCAGGTCACCGATCTTTCTTCGGGCTGGAATGGTTTGAATCGCAAAGGCTCCTTTACCGGCAATGCGGCTCTTGGAGATGCGAAGTGGATAGATGATCCGATAATCGGGAGTTGGGATCAAGCCTTTTTCTTTTTTAGCTGGAACATACGAGAGAGGTTGAAGCCCATGCGGATCTCACCCTTTCCCCATTGACCGGTTGTTTCGGTTATGAAGGCTCGCTCGTTCATACCGGTAGCGTTGGATACATGAAGTTGGAAAACGTGTCCGCCGGTTTCAATATCCAATCCAACCGAAAGCGGATTGTAATAACCCGTCGGCAGTCCGTCGAGTACATGCGTGTAATCCCAGGTGAAGGCCATCCGCTTATTGAGTTTCAGTCGACCGCCTACACCGATACCGATGATATCATTCGGATCAGTCTGCAGTTGCACTAGGTTTTTATGAACCACGGTAGGCGTTACCTGCAACGTGAAGGCATCATTGAATTTCCGTCCGATGATCGCGGAAAAATAGTAGGCCATACGGGAGGTGAAATAATTCTGACGGGTCGGATCTGCCCAAGGAAGTCCGTCGACTGTCACGGCCCCTACGAAGGCAACGGTGACAGGGAAGCTACCCGGACCTTTCGATTGGCGAAGGGGTGCATACTTGATAAAGGCATCCACTTCTTTTTTGAAGGTGCTTCTGCCGATGCCCGCCATCAGATTCGAACGAAGTCCGAAATCAAAACCCATACGCATGGATGCCTGATCCAGTCCGAAGAAATTTTTCAGTCCCTGATCGATATTCCCGAAACGGTGCAGGATCCGGAAGTCCATCGTACCCGGATTGATGAATTCCATCGAATGGGCGTTGATGACCCGACTGGACTTGAAAGCCGCTTTGATGTATTCTTTCTGCGGCTTATCCTCTCCCAGCAGGCCCAACAGATCGTCCTGCGCCTGCAAAACGGTATTGCATGAGATTAATCCCAGCAGCAGTATGGTCTTGATTGATTGTTGCATCGGGTTTATTTTAATGGCTCGAGTCCGCAACTAACGGTGATCTTGGCTGTCTTCGATACTTTATCAGACACCAGCGATGGAACATTCACTTTGTAATCAGAGAGCAGCACAGAGAAATTCGCCGTAGCAGTCACTTTTCCTTTGGCAACCGTAATCTTTCCGGTGGTTTCCACATCACGGGTTTCACCATGGAGGGTTAATTTGCCTTTTACGTTTGCAGGATAGGAACCGTCTTTATCCATGGCGATAGCAGACATATTGGAGATGCTGCCCGCAAATTTGGCATCCGGGAACTTATCACTCTCTACGTAATTCTCATTGAAATGCTCCTGCATCAGCGCACGCTCGAAAGTGAATGCTTTCATGGAGGCCTTGAACTGCATATTGCCTGTTGCTCCATCGATCACGCACTGAACCGTACGATTGTCGGCAGTTATGTTCTCAGGCGAACCGGGGGCTGTTGCATCAAAACTGATACTACCGTTCTTGGTAAAATACTTTTGTGCGGCGGCAGATGAGCTGATGCCGATCAGCAGTAAAGACAGAGTGATGAACTTATTCATGTTAAAAGGATTGACGTTAAATAAATGGTGCTATATATTTTTTATTGTTGGGCCGGATAACAACGGTTCAGCAGCAGATCCGCTCCGAGTCCCATATCATCTGCCGTATAGCCCACACATACACCACGCAGGGTTGCGGGTGTACCGCTGACAAGTTTGGCCGCGCGGTCAGTGAATAGGCTATCCACTACACAGCGTACCGATGACATAGAGCCGGCTTCTCCGAGAACGACTGTATAAAATCCGGTCTCATCTTTCTCGATCTCTTTGATGGGACCAGTTAACTCCAACACCTGGTCGGTGTACATTTTCTTTGACTCTTCCGGTTTGGATTCAAAGGCTGCCAACACATCTGATGCATTCAGTTTATGTGCTGCCTTTACTTCTTCCATGGAGGGGTTGCGACGGTTGTATTCAGTGTATGCATAGTAACCGCCGATGGCCGCAACGATCAGCACCGCAAAAAGGAAATACTTGAGCCTAGGATTTTTGAACATGTAAAAAATGATTTAATTATTGGGAGCACCCGCCTCGATCCATTTGCGAACAAGAGCGATGTTGCAATTACTGAGCTTCGATCCGCCCTTGGGCATCGGCGAGAAACCGGTGGCATGTGAGATAACGCCGAGTAGTTTACCATTTTGCGCCATGGTCTTATCCGTCGTGTAGGTGCCCATGGCTTGTCCGCCTGAAGGGGCCGACCCACTATGACATCCATAGCAATTAGATTGGAGTACAGGAACCACTTTTGCCGCGTAGGAAATAGTACCGGTGGTGTCGGTGCAAGGGGCCGGAGCGCCGTACAATAATTCTTCCTTGTCGTAATAGCAGGCGGTGAATCCAACGACTACAAACAGCATCAAAAGAAAAACACGTGCGGTTGACATGATCAGTTGTTTTGGGCTCCTGCCTGGATCCACTGCTGAACTTGCTGGATCTCACAGTCAGATAGTTTAGCGCTATTCTTCGGCATCGGAGAGAAACCACTTTGGTGGGCGATGGATCCGTAGAGTTTTCCATTCAATGCCCAGATGCGTGTGTTGGTATAATCAGAAAGATTCACTGCGCCACTGGGGACCACCCCACTGTGACAGCCGATGCATTTGCTTTCCAATGTTGGACGAACCGCTCCGGAGTAGGTAAAGACGGTCGAGTTACAACGATTTAGACAGCTGTTGTTGCGAGCGCCCTGATTGATCCATTTTTGGATCAAGGCTTTTTGTGCTGTGGTAAAAGTGGGGCGAGGCGGAGGTGGCATCCGTTCATTATCCGTTCGAATGATCACCTTATAAAGCTTGCTGTCACCGGCATTACCTGCCTTGACTTCATCCATGATATTGGCATAGTCGGTCATACGGACCCCGTCGGCCGCACTGCCATTATCGTGACAGCCACTCATGGCACAATTCGATTGGAGCAGTGGCAGCACATCATTTACAAAATAGACGGTATCGCTATTGCAGTTCTCCGAAACCGTAGGGCCTGCATTGGGTTGTGGCGGCTGGTGTTGGCAGGCAGACCAACCAGCCAGAAGGATCAACGCCAGGGAAAGAGAAACAAGATTGCGCATGGACATATAACGTAAAAAGGAACTTTTTATTGAGCCACTGAAGGTACGGATTGTGGTTGGCGCCATAACAGGTCGCAAGGTTTGAGTCCGCTATATTTCTTGAACGCCGTGGAGAAATGGGAAATGGAAGAGTATCCGAGTAGCATGGATACATCGGTAACACTCAAGCCCTTCTCATGCAGGAGATAGCGGGCATGTTCCATCCGCTGGCTTTGATAGAAGTCGAAAATGGTGGTGCCGTACATAACCCGAAATCCTTTTTTTAAATAGCACTCATTCATGGCCACCTTTCGGCTGAGTTCTTTGATCGTGATTGGTTCACCGATATGCTCGATCAGCCACTCTCTGGCCTGTTCGATTTTCTCGCGCTCCCCTGGATGGGAGAGAAAAGGAGCATGAGATATATCATCCGTGCCGTCTAGCAGCTCGAGGGTATGAAGCAGTAACATGTGGGCCTGTGCATTGACAAAAATGTTCTCCAGGCTGTCGCTGTAGGAATGGTTCAGGATGCTGAGCAGTACGCCGGTCAACTCCTCATTGAAAGGGACCGGACGGCGAAAAGAGGCAGAGAAATTCAAGTTCTTCGAAGCGGAAGTCCCTTCTGACACATGCTTCCGTGGCTTCCCCCACTGTCCTAAATGTTTAGCATCAAACCGAAAGCTGATGAGATCTACCGTGTCAATTTTCTCGATACAGTTTTCCGACTCCTGCAACCGGCAGAGATCGCAGTTCTTGTCCTTTTCCCGGCAATACACCTGACCCGTCAGCAGAAAATGCAACTCCAGTGTAGAACGGTCCGCTGCGTTTTCGTCGAGTTGAAAAACCATGAGTCCCTCATCGGGCTCCGTCCACACCCCCTCCCGCTTATACCGCCGGATGGAATGATGAATGGAGCCGGGGATCTGTTGGGAACGATCTTGCAACAACTGCAGGCGGTTACCCAATAATCCCTGATAGGAAGGATCGATGGAAATGGACTGAAGCACGCGCGAAATTATCGAATCAAGTCCCGAGTGAGTGTTTGAAGAGGTTTTTTCGGTGGATTTAACAGTTTTCGATGCCCCCCTAGGCCGGTTTCCCCTTGAAAATGGTATTTTTGTCGACTTCAAATGATACATCCCCACACCTATATTCACCCCAACACCAAGCTTGCGCCCAACGTGAAGATCGACCCGTTTACGGTGATCCACCAGGACGTGGAGATCGGTGAAGGCACCTGGATCGGGTCCAATGTGACCATCATGGAAGGGGCCCGTATCGGAAAGAACTGTCGGATCTTCCCTGGAGCAGTTATTTCTGCGATTCCCCAGGATCTCAAATTTCAGGGCGAGTACTCAAACGTATTTATCGGCGACGGTACTACCATCCGAGAATTCGTGACCATCAACCGTGGTACGAAAGACCGCGAAAAGACGGTGATCGGCAAGAATTGCTTGATCATGGCCTACTGCCATTTTGCACATGATTGTTTTGTCGGCGACAATTGCATTACCAGCAATAACACCCAGGTGGCCGGTCACGTGACCATCGGCGATTGGACCATCCTCGGCGGTATGTGCGCCGTTCATCAGTTCGTCAAAATCGGACAACACTCTTTTGTGAGTGGCGGATCGCTGGTCAGCAAAGACGTCCCTCCCTACATCAAGGCCGGCCGCACGCCGCTTAGCTACGCGGGGGTCAACTCAATCGGACTCAAGCGTCGCGGATTCAGCGTAGAGCGGATCAATCACATCCTCGATATCTACCGTATTATTTACAACCGTGGGTTCAATACCAGCCAGGCCATCGAATACATTGAAGAGGATATGGCCGCCACCGACGAACGCGACGAGATTATGACCTTCATTCGGGAGAGTGGCCGTGGCATCATCAAACGCTTCACCAAAGGCGCAAACGATGACGATCTCCCTATCTGATGCCGGAAAACGATTCAATTACGATTGGATCTTCCGACACGTCCATTACACATTCACCAACGGCAACCGCTATGCGATCGTCGGACCCAACGGCTCCGGAAAAAGCACCTTGCTACAAGCATTGTCTGGATACAGCTGGCTAAGCGAGGGAACGCTGCTGGCAACCGACACGTTCGGTAAGTCTATTCCCGACGACCAATTGTTCAAACACATCTCGATCGCTGCCCCCTATCTGGAGGTGATCGAAGAAATGACACTACTTGAATTCTGGCAATTCCAAGAAAAATTCCACCCCTACTTACCCGGACTTACACCTGATACCATCTGTGAACGACTGGATCTGTCAACTGCCCGTGAAAAACAGATCCGCTATTTTTCTTCCGGCATGAAACAACGGGTGAAACTCGGACAGGCTTTCTTTTCTTCCAAGCCCGCCGTATTATTGGATGAACCCTGCACAAATCTGGATGCAGAAGGTATCGAGTTATATCACGGACTCATCGAAGAATTTGCATCCGATAAACTACTGGTGATCTGCAGTAATGACGAACAGGAGATCCGCACCTGTACGGAACGGATCGATATCCGAGACTACAAGTAACAGAAACTTATCGCTGTGAAGCGATGAGCAAATTCAGATCGGTGTACTTCAGATCGAATCGCTGACTGATATAGAAATTGGTAAGTGCCCCTCGGAATAAATAGATCCCATTTCGTAAGTGGATCTTATGCCAGATCAGATTTTCAAACCCTCCATCTGCCCCTGCTTCGATGAGTAATGGCGTAAGAACATTACTGATCGCTTGAGAAGCGGTACGTGAAAATCCGGACGGAATGTTGGGCACACAATAATGAATGACGCCGTACTTCGTGAATACCGGTTTTTCATGCGAAGTGATCTCGGAAGTTTCAAAACAACCACCCCGATCGATGCTGACATCAATGATCACAGAACCTGGACGCATATGGCTGACCATTTCTTCTGTAACCACCATCGGTGTGCGACCCGATTCAGAGCTGAGCGCACCCACTGCCACTTCACAGGTCTTCAATTGTTTAGCTAGTAATCGCGGTTCGATGACAGAAGTCCACAACCGGTGACCGATATTATTCTGTAAACGCTTCAGCTTGTACACATCATTGTCGAACACCTTGACCGAAGCACCCAGTGCCAAGGCCGTCCGTGCAGCATATTCACCAACGATACCGGCACCGATGATAATCACCTTTGTTGGTGCGATACCTGAAATACCGCCTAACAAAACACCCTTACCATGATTGGCTGAACCCAGATGTTGTCCCGCGATCAACATAACGGCCGATCCGGCGATCTCACTCATGCTTCTTACGATGGGATATGAATCGCTGTCGTCTTTCAAATGCTCGAAAGAAAGTGCCGTGATCCGCTTTTCCATCATCTTTTCCAGAATGACAGATGTCATTCCCGGTAAATGAATGGGTGAGATGATTATCTGATGCGGTTGCAACAAAGGCAGATCGGCTTCGATAATCGGCGCACTCTTGACCAAGACCGGCGCCTGAAAAACCTCTGAACGCTCATAGACGATACGGGCACCCGCATCGGCGTAATCTTTATCACTGAAATGGGAGGCTTCTCCGGCATGATGTTCCACCACCACCTGATGTCCATTATTAACAAGCAGGTTTACGGCATCCGGTGTAAGGGCTACTCGATTCTCCTGAAAGGCGATTTCCCGGGGTATGCCCAGGGTCATTCCTGCCGGCTTGGGCGGAATCTCCAGGGTTTCTTCCATGGTTTGGAAACTGATACCCGGATCGATCTTAGGTTTTTGCTGACTCATAGAAATGAAACGGCGAAACCAAATATACTATTTATTGAGCAGCTGAAGCGTGCGCTTGTCCTCGTCCACCACCTGTATCGCCACGTGTATGGCACCAGGAGGAATGATCTCGGGCAGTTTTTGCGGCCATTCGATCAAACAATACAACCCACTGCACAAGGCATCGATGACCCCGGCTCTTTCGGCTTCATCAGCACTGTTCAACCGATACCAATCCATATGGTATACAGAACGGGATTCACCTGCTGATCCATATTCATGAATGATGGGGAAGGTGGGACTGCTGGCAGTTCCTTCAATACCCAGTTGATGACAGATCGAGGCGATGAGCGTGGTTTTTCCCGCACCCATATCTCCATGAAAACAAATGACCCGAGCGGTTCCGATTTGTCCCAGCAACCACTGTGCTGCCTCCGACAGAGCCGAGCGATGAAAGAGGAACGTCATGCAGCGAATATAGTTGAGAAAGTTTAGTGAGTTTAGAAAGTTGAGCAGTCTAAACCTTCTCAACTTTCTAAACCATCCAACCTGCTTTGGCGATTGCGTATCTTTACCCTATGGAAAAAGTTGCCTGGCGGGTTGAGGGAATGGATTGCAACACCTGTGCATTGCACATCCATAAATACCTGGAGAAAAAAGGGATGAAAGACGTGAAGGTCAATTTTGCGACCGGACATGTAAGCTTTGAAAATCCCAAGGGTGAGAAAGAGAGCACCCTGGCCTCCGGCATACAAGATCTCGGCTATGAGATAGTCGAGCACAAACGCGAGAAGATCCGTAAACCCTGGTTCCGATCCCACCTGCAACGTTTCTGGTTCTGCTTCCCGTTCACGGCCTTGCTGATGAGCCACATGATCCCCGGGCTGCACCTGCATTGGCTGATGAACCATTGGGTTCAGTTGGCATTGACGCTGCCGGTCTATGTCGTGGGTATGGGTTATTTCGGAAGAAGTGCTTGGAAGAGCCTGCGTAATAGCATGCCCAACATGAATGTGCTGATCACCATCGGTGCCACGGCCGCCTTCATCTATAGCTTGTATGGTTCGCTGACCGGACAACCCGAGAAATACCTGTTCTACGAAACCGCAGCAACGATCCTCACACTTGTATTCCTCGGAAACTATCTGGAGGAAGCTTCTATTGGATCTACCCAACGCGAATTGAATAAACTGGTGAAATCACAAAAAGTGATGGCCACCATGATCGCCTTCGATGATCAGCATCAAGAACAATTATTCGAAGTAGAGAATACAGCGCTTCGGGTTGGCGATCTAATCCTCATCAAATCGGGCGAACAAGTACCCATCGACTGCAAGATCCTCTGGGGAGAGGTGCATGTGAACGAAGCCATCCTCACCGGAGAAAGTGCCCCGATACGGAAGCAGAAAAAAGACGGACTCATCGGAGGCAGTTTGATCACCGATGGCACCGTTAAAGCACAAGTCACCGCCATCGGTGAAGACACAGTATTATCCGGCATTATTCAATTGGTACGCCAAGCCCAAGGAGAAAAACCGCCCATTCAGCAACTGGCCGATCGGATCAGTGCCGTTTTCATTCCGGTTGTACTCGGTATCGCCGCCCTTACGTTCGGACTCACCTGGATATTCAAAGGCGAATTCTCGGTTGCCCTACTGAATAGCATCGCCGTACTCGTCATCGCTTGTCCTTGTGCGATGGGACTTGCCACACCTGCTGCGATTGCAGTCGGACTTGGTCGCGCCGCCCGCAACGGCATCCTCTTTCGCAACGCCACCAGCCTGGAATTATTCAAGAGCATCCGCCGGGTCGTATTCGATAAAACAGGAACCCTGACAACAGGAAAATTCGAGATCGCTGGGTATAAGGTTGAGGGAGTTGAGGAGGTTGAGTTTAAGCAGATCGCGTATTCATTGGAGAAATATTCCAATCACCCGATCGCGGCTTGCATCACGCAGAGCTGGAAAACAAACGACGAGATCAAGTGGAAGCAGATCGAAGAAGTAAAAGGATTGGGCATGCGGGCGGTGGATGCTGAAGGCAGAACTTATGTTGCGGGTTCGTATAAAGCCGCGATGGAGTGCACCACCGAATCAGAACACAACGTGTACATATTGCGGGACGGAAAATTACTGGGATGGATCGATGTGAAGGACCAAGTACGTCCCGAAGCGAAATCTGTTATCGAACACTTGCACGGACGGGGCATACAAACCGTTCTGTTGAGTGGCGATCGACAATCCAAATGTGAAACACTCGCAAAGGAGCTGGGTATCGATACCGTGCTGGCAGAGCAAACCCCCGAACAGAAACTGGAACGGATCGGTGCCTGGTCGGCCGAGATGCCAACAGCCATGGTCGGTGATGGCATAAACGATGCCCCCGCACTGGCAAAAGCCACCATCGGGATTTCACTGAACGATGCTTCCCAGATCGCTATGCAAACCGCACAGGTAGTATTGATGAATAAAGGCTTGAAGAATCTGCCGATGGCACTCGGACTGGGCAGACACACCTTCCTCACCATTCAGCAAAATCTTTTCTGGGCCTTTGCCTATAATATCGTTGCCATTCCGGTAGCTGCCTTCGGATTCCTGGAGCCAACCTGGGGGGCCTTGATCATGGGACTAAGCGACGTGGTACTCGCGATCAATTCAGTACGTCTCTTCGTGAAAAAAGTTTATTGATTGTCTACACCCGCCACACTTCTCAAACGCTATTGGGGGTATGATACGTTCCGACCCGGACAAGCGGAGATCATCGCATCCATCCTACAAGGAAAAGACACGTTGGCGATACTGCCAACGGGTGGCGGAAAATCGATCTGCTATCAAGTGCCTGCCTTGTTGCAGCCCGGATTGTTTTTGGTCATATCTCCCCTGATCGCCCTCATGCGTGATCAGGTTGAAAATCTTAGAAAACGAGGCATCACCGCCTACGCGATACATACGGGTATGAGTCGCGCCGACGTGATCAACATATTGACAGTGGCCGCTGAAAGCAATTGCAAACTTTTATATGTTTCACCGGAACGTTTGACGACCCCACTGTTTCAGGAATATTTACCCAGTCTGGATATACGTGGAATAGCTGTAGATGAAGCGCACTGTATTTCGCAATGGGGCTATGATTTTCGTCCCGCTTACTTACGCATCGCCGAACTACGTGAACAAGTACCGAATGTTCCTATTCTGGCACTGACCGCTTCCGCAACACAAGCCATACAAGAGGATATATGTAATAAGCTCAGCTCGGAAGAAGACCAAATAGACAAATGGAACCTATTCAGAAATTCATTTGAACGAGCGAATCTTTCCTACAGTGTTCTCCTGGTGCCGGATAAAATACAGCGGCTTCGACAGATCCTGGAAAAACTCGCCGGCACCGGTATTGTATATGGAAGAAGTCGCAAGGGTGTAGAGCAAACCGCCGAGCAGATCGCACAATGGGGTATTTCGGCAGCCTTCTATCATGCCGGACTTTCCCTGGAGGAGCGTAGAAAACGAGAAAGAGAATGGATGGGCGGAGCCATAAGGGTGATGGTTTGTACCAATGCGTTCGGCATGGGGATCGACAAACCCGATGTGCGGTTTGTCGTGCATGTGAATGCACCGGATTCAATGGAGAATTATTACCAGGAAGCCGGAAGAGCTGGCAGAGACGGTAAGAAGGCCTACGCCATTTTACTGACCGAACCCGGAACCATCACCGAACTGGAGGAGAAAGGACGGATGCAATTTCCCACACTCGAAGAAGTGCGAAAGATCTATCAGTCGGTTGCCAACTACTTGCAAATGCCCGTTGGTGCCGGTGAAGGTGAGTGGTTTGATTTCGATCTGATGGATTTTAGAAAGAAGTTCAAACACCCTTCCTACGGACTCAAGCAAGCATTCGCGCTGCTGGAAGAGAATCAATGGCTCACGTACAATGAAGAATTGTTTTTTCCGCCGCAAGTGCAAGTATTGGGCGGACGTGAATCATCCGACTTATACGAATCCGAAGCTCCGCGAGAGATCGAATTGCTGAGAACATTATTACGATTGTATGGAGGCATTCGGGATCAACCCACCGGGATTTCTGAACGGGCTTTGGCAAAAGCCATGAAATGGGATACGGAATTCATCGTCATCCTGCTGAATCGGTTGCAGGCGATGGGACTGATCGACTATCAACCTAAAAAAGAAAAACCGCAGATTCAATTGCTGCAACCCCGCGCCTCAGCACCGGAGATCCGGCTGGATGCCAAGCGGTATACACTCCGAAAGACGGAAGCAGAAAAAAGACTGATGGCCATGCTGCAGTATATCAAAGAGGGTTCAGTCTGCAGAAGCAAATGGATCGGAAACTATTTTGGCGATAGTACGGTAAGAGACTGCGACATCTGTGACAACTGCCTGGAGCGAAAAAAACGATCGAAGGCGATCGACCGAGTTGCATTGAACGATCAGGTATTGGAAATACTTCGAGGCGAGCCGATGAATTGGATGGAGATCCAAGAGAAGTTCCCGGAGGTTACTGCTGACCAATTGAAAGCAGCCATCGACTTTTTGATCGGAGAGGAAAGGATCATGGTCGATGCGGATGGCAACCTTCGGGCCAATGGCTCATAGCTTCTTGTGCCTGCTCAGGATCAGTCCCACGCGTTTTAACAAAAAATTCCCTTCACTTCCGAGGGGAAGGCAATTGAATTATCTTTATTTGAATCAGGGAATCTTCCCGAAAACCAAAATCGGCCGAACATGGAAACAACAAAAGCACGTATCCTCCTTTGCGAGGACGACACCAATCTGGGAAGTGTATTGAAAAACTATCTCGAGCTCAACGATTTTGACGTTGTGTTGGAGCGGGATGGCCGTTTGGGACTAGCCGCTTTTCAACGCGAGAAATTCGATATCTGTCTGCTTGACGTGATGATGCCGAATATGGATGGCTTCAAACTGGCAGAAGAGATCCGCGATGTAGACCCGGACATCCCCTTGTTCTTCCTCAGTGCCAAAACGATGAAAGAGGATGTCATCCAAGGATACAAGCTGGGTGCTGACGATTATATCACAAAGCCCTTTGATAGTGAGGTACTGTTGCTCAAAATCCAGGCGATGCTCAAGCGCAATGAAGAGCAGAATCGGGAGACGCAGAACCGCGAATACACGTTATCAACCTATCATTTCAACCCTAAACTTCGTCAGCTCTCCCATAATGGTATCACACAGACGTTATCGCCCAAGGAGAACGATCTGTTACGATTACTTGCAGAGCACTTGAATGATCTGTTACCCCGTGAACAAGCGCTGAAAAAGATCTGGGGTAGTGACACCTATTTTAATGGACGAAGTATGGATGTATACATTGCGAAATTGCGCAAGTACTTGAAGGACGATCCGAATTTGGAGATCGTGAACATTCACGGAAACGGATTCCGTCTCGTCGTGAAATCCTGATAGAACTGACTTATTCTTCGAATAGCGTCCCGGCTGGTCCGGGACGTTTTTTTCCTAGGTGTTCATAGGCCTTATGGGTCGCTTCTCGGCCACGAGGTGTGCGCTGCAGAAAGCCCTCTTGTATCAAGAATGGCTCATATACTTCTTCTAAGGTGCCAGACTCCTCTCCTACTGCTGTTGCGAGTGTGGTGATACCGACAGGGCCACCCTTGAATTTCTCGATGAGCGTACTTAGGATGCGGTTATCCATTTCATCGAGTCCGTGCTCATCAACATTCAAGGCATTTAAGGCATGACGGGTGATTCCGATATCTATTTGTCCGTCGTTCAGTACTTGCGCAAAATCACGAACGCGTCTGAGTAAGCCATTAGCGATGCGCGGCGTTCCTCTGCTTCGTCTTCCGATCTCTCCGATGGCATCTGCTTCGATAGGAACTTTCAGTAGGCTTGCCGAACGCCCGATGATCCGATGAAGCGTGGCGGCCGTATAGTACTGTAGTCTTGATTTGATCGCAAATCGGGAAAGCAAGGGGGCTGTCAGTAATCCGCTGCGTGTGGTGGCACCAACAAGGGTGAAGGGGCTTAGATTGATCTGTATGCTGCGGGCATTGGGACCGCTGTCGATGAGGATGTCGATCCGAAAATCCTCCATGGCTGCGTATAAATATTCTTCAACGACGGTACTAAGTCGGTGGATCTCATCGATGAATAAAACATCATTGGGTTCGAGACTAGTGAGGAGTCCGGCGAGGTCTGCCGGTTTCTCGATGACCGGTCCGGATGTTTCCTTAATCGATACCCCGAGTTCATTGGCAACGATTCGAGAGAGGGTTGTTTTGCCGAGACCGGGCGGACCATGGAAAAGTACGTGATCGAGGGCCTCCCCTCTCATTTTAGCGGCCTTGATAAATACGCGCAGGTTTTCGATGACCTGTTCCTGGCCGGCGAACTCCTGCATCTGTTGGGGGCGGATCTGATTTTCAAATTCCTTCTCGGCTGCGGAGAGTGGTGATCCTTGTTCGTGCAGAAGCGGGTTCGACATAAATCAAAGCTAACATAAAAAAAGGCACTCCGATTGGAGTGCCTTAGGAAGGTTGGTTTGGGTTCGATTAGTGTGTGATGATCATCTGGTAACCGCGGTCTTCGTAGAGGTTTCCACCGTCGTAGATGATGCGTACGGTGTAGACACCTGCCGCGAGGTGACGCATGTCAACCGGCATGATCTGACCGAATACCAGTCCGTTCCACTGCTTGGTAGATACCAGCTGACCGAGTGCGTTGTAGATACGCATTTGGAGGAACTGGAAGCGGGTACTGTTCACGCGAATGTTAAACTGACCGCTGTTCGGATTCGGATAAATGAAAGCTCCGCGCTGAGCCAGTGAACGGTTGCGCTCATCACAAGCAGACACTTTTGCAGTTGTGGTATCCGTAGACGTACATCCGAACTGGTTGGTGAAGGAGTAGGTGAGTACAAAGTTTCCTACAGCCGTTGCGCTCGGGATGAAGTTAAATCCGGATACGCCGATACCAGACCAGCTTCCGCCTACAGGTGTGCCGTTGAGGGCTACAGGTCCGTCGCTGATACAGATACGCTGGTTAAACAGATCGGTCGCTACCACGATCGGTGTCGGGTTAACGGTGATGGTGAACGTACGCGGTGTACCGGTACAAGTCACCCCACCATTGGTGAAGCTTGGTGTAACGGTGATCGTTGCAACCACAGGTGTTTGTGTCGTGTTCGCGGCGGTGAAGGCAGCGATATCACCGGTTCCACTGGCAAGCAGGCCGATGGAAGGCGCGCTATTAGTCCAGTTGTAGACTGTACCAGCAACTGCGCCTGTGAAGGCCACAGCAGTGGTGCTCGAACGGTTACATACCACTTGGTTGGTTACTGCATTCACCGTCGGGATCGGGTTCACGATCACGGTTGCCGTGATCGGTGTACCTGTACAACCGTTGGCGCTTGGTGTGATCGTGAAGGTCACGGTCACCGGTGCAGTAGTTGTATTGGTCAGTGTACCGGTGATGTTGCCCGTTGCGCTGGCGGCGATACCCGTAACCGTTGCGGTATTATTGCGCGTCCAGCTATAGGTGGTTCCGGTCACAGAGCCTGTCAATGCTATGGTTGTAATGGCACTGCCAGAGCAGATGGTCTGTGCAGCCGGTGTAGCCACAGCGGTCGGTGTGGGGTTAACCAGCACCGTCGCCGTGATCGGAGTGCCCGTACAACCGTTGACGCTTGGGGTGATCGTGAAGGTCACGGTCACCGGTGCAGTAGTTGTATTGGTCAGTGTACCGCTGATATTACCTGCGCCGCCAGCGGCGATGCCAGTTACAGAAGTGGTGTTATCGCGCGTCCAGCTGTAGGTAGTTCCGGTTACGGTACCAGTCAGTGCAATAGTCGTCATTGCATTCGCAGAGCAGATCGTCTGAGAAGCAGGAGTAGCTACTGCGGTCGGTGTTGGGTTCACCGTGATGGTGAACGTGCGCGGTGTGCCTGTGCAGAGTGTTCCGCCGTTCAGGAAGCTTGGCGTTACGGTGACCGTAGCCGTGATTGGTGCACTGGTACCATTGGTAGCCGTGAACGAAGCAATGTTGCCGGTACCGCTGAGGCCCAATCCGATCGCCGTGTTGCTGTTAGTCCAGCTGTATGTTGTCGTTCCGCCGGTATTAGCTGTAGCGAATGTTACAGCGGCGGTATTAGCACCGTCACAAACGGTTTGATTGCTGACTGTGTTCACCTGAGCCTGCGGGTTCACCGTGATGGTGAACGTCGTGGCTGTGCCGGAGCAGGTTGAGCCGCCGCTGGTAAAGGTTGGGGTAACCGTAATCGTGGCGACTACAGGCGCTGTACCGCTGTTCACTGCCGTGAACGAAGCAATGTCACCGGTGCCACTTGCAGCCAGTCCGATCGAAGGTGTATTGTTGGTCCAGTTGTATACAGTTCCTGTAGTGGATCCGCTGAAGCTTACAGCACTAGTAGAACCGCTGGCACATACAACCTGGTTGCTGATCGCGTTCACACTTGGTGTTGGGTTGATCGTGATCGTGAAGGCCACAGGCGTTCCCGTACAAGTTTGACCGTTGTTTGTATAAGAAGGTGTAACAATGATCGTGCTGGTGATCGGTGTAGTTCCACTGTTTGTACCGGTGAAGCTCAGGTCACCCGTTCCGCTGGCAGCCAAACCGATGCCGGTGTTGCTGTTGGTCCAGCTATATACCGTACCAGGTACGAATCCGCTGAACGGTACGCTTACAGTAGCACCGCTGCAGGCAGCTACAGGGGCCACTGTGTTGACAGTTGGGATCGGGTTCACCGTGATCGTAAAGGTCTTCGGCGTGCCGGGACAGTTTCCTAGAGCACCTAAAGAATATGTTATGACTACATATCCGTTTCCGGTATTCACGCCATTGGTTGTAGAACCTGCGCTGACCCCGCCAGTATAAGAAGAACCACCGGCTCCGCCGCCGCCGCCGCCTTTGTCATTACCAGTGCAGCCTACAGTACCAGCAGATCCGCCGCCGCCACCGCCGCCACCGATGTATCCACCGCCGCCACCACCACCACCAGGTACACTGGGGGCAGAGAAGCAGCAACAGGTTTGACCGTTTCCTCCGGTTCCACCGGTTCCGTTGAGATCACCGGCAAGCCCAGGCTGACCGAGGAATCCGCCGCAACCGATACCGGCTAATCCACCGTTCTGACCAATGGCTCCGAATCCACCACCGGCAAATCCGCCAGGAGTCGGTGCGTTGGCACCATTAACACCATTACCTCCGTCACCACCGGCACCGCCGGTAACGGTTCCGGATTCACATCCGCCACGGCCACCGCCTCCACCACCGCCAGCAACAAGTACACGGTCAGAAGGTGTAGTTCCGCTAATTCGAATATCCGTGGCACCGCCACCACCACCGGCAGCAGCGTTACCACCTGGGGCACCACCATTGTAACCGCCGGTGGATCCTGAAGCAGCTCCTCCTACATAAATATTAAGAACTTGTCCGGGCGTAACAGCCAGTGTTCCGGTTGTTTTAGACCCCTTACCTCCTACTCCGCCTGTAGCTGAATTGGCACCCGCAGATCCGGATGCACCAGCTCCACCATAAGCCTCGATATTGATGGAGGTTACTCCAGCTGGTACCGTCCAAGTTTGTACCGCACCCGTATAGTTCAGGGTTTGTGTACCAATGGAGGGAATGGGGTTAGTGGGAGTTACAGTAATAGTAGCTGTAACTGGAGCGCTAGTAAAGTTCGTAGCGGTGAATGAAGAGATATTACCGGTTCCGCTAGCCGCCAAACCGATAGAAGTATTGTTATTCGTCCAGTCGAATACCGTTCCTGCAACTGATCCGGAGAATGTTACAGCTGTAGTGGCACCACCCGAACAGACGGTTTGATTAGATACTGAGTTAACATCCGGTGTAGCCACTACATTGATCTGCGTAGACATGAATGGACGGCAAGCCGGATCGGCCGGAGCCGGACTCAGGATCGCATATACGTATTGAGTACCGGGCGTGTTGAATGTGTAGCTTGTAGTTGCAGAGGCGCCGCCATTAGTCAATGCAGCGTTTGCCACGGAAGCGACTACTGTACCCGTGTATGGATTGGCCAGCGGTGTGGAAGACACGACGAATCCAATACCATATGAAATTCCTAGGTCTGCGAGACCAGTTGCATTAAGGGCTGCAGATCCACCCTGACAAATAGCAGAGGGTGTTGTAGTTGCCGCTCCAATGATTGGACAAACGGTGCAACCACCTGGACCAATCAGCGTGAAGCTGGCGCTAGCCTGACAGCCATTAGCCGCTGTGACTACCACAGAAGCGGTTCCAACGAGTAACGTAGTTTGATCTTGTTGACCCTGTAAAGAGCCTGCGCCGGTCCAGTTAAAGGTATAGGGTCCCGCTGCGCCACCCAGCGTGAGAGTCGCCCCTCCGTCATTAGAAACACAAGTTGTGGGCTGCGTGAGCGATGTAGATATAGTTGGTAGCTGATTGATGCTAACACTTGCCGTACCGGACATGTTAGTAGAACAACCGGTAGTTGCATTGGATGCAACTACGGTATAGGTGCCAGCCGTAGTGATGGTACCGAAGCTGATGGCTGAGCCGGTTCCAGTCACAATGTTACCGGTGGCTGAACCGCCAAAATAAAGCTCGTAACTGACCCCTGAATCCGATCCGGAAAGACCGATCAAAGAACCAACACCACCGGAGCAGTAAGCACCACCACCGGTAACATTGTAAGTAGTTGGGAGTGCGTTGACGATGATCGTGGTAGAAGCCGTAGAGATACAGCCATTCGCATTGGTAACAGTTACCGTGTAGGTAGTAGTAGTTGAAGGAGTAACCGTGATGGCTGCTGTTGTAGAACCATTACTCCAGGAGTAACTACTTCCACCAGAGGCAGTCAAAGAAGCGGAGGCACCCGCACAGATCGTTCCATCGTTGTTGGTAGTACCGGAGGTTTCAGCAAGAACAATGTTAGCCACTGGCAAAGCATTCACTGTGATGGTGGTGCTGGCGGTATTCTGACAACCATTGGCATCGGTACCAGTTACTGTGTAAGTAGTAGTTGTGGTTGGAGAAACAGTGATCGCAGCGGTAGTGGCTGTAGTGCTCCACACATAAGTAGCAGCACCTGATGCCGTCAGCGTTGCGGCATCACCGGTACAGATCGTACCGTCGTTGACTGTAGTACCGGATGTTTCAGCAACTCCGATCGACACAGTGGGCAGTGCATTAATGGTGACGGTCACGGGTTGAATCTGCTCATAGGTACAACCACCTGAAGATGATGTAAACGTTGCTTTGATGTAGTAAGTGCCAGATGTTGTTACGGCAGCAGGAGTGGTCAACGCATTGGTGCACGCAGCGTCCGTAAAGTAGGTATAGCCAACTGTCGTTGAACCGGCTGTAGCTGTAGTAACAGCAGCAGCTGTCAGGTTCACTGATCCTCCCACACAAACTGCTGCCGGTGCATTTACAACAAAAGATGGCGCAGTAAATACAAATTCATCAGCTCCGATATCAGGCGTGGTTGCATTACGCGTTTGACCATCGATGTCAGTGGTGATACCAGCGATTGGTGTGGCCTTGCCATTCAGACATTGATTGTCACCAGGATTAGTATTGATGAGATGTAGATCTGTAACTGGATTTACGAAAGATGGTGCAGCAACTTGAGAATTGACGTTACCTCCAAAGTTCGTCACGATACCAGCTAGGTTAGTAACATTGGTCGTGTTAAATATGGCAAGATTTGTTGTGGAGGCATCTTTCCAGTAGTCATTATTGTCAATGGAAGCGAATATGTTATTATTCGTTGCCTTAGACAGAATTGCATACCGCTGACCACCAACAGTTTGTGTGTTAGAGAAAATGTTATTTCTGATATTCAATGCCCCCGGAGTGGTTATTGAAGAGGATATGTTTATGGCTGCAGTTTGACCAGAGGTGCTTGTTTGGTTGGTCGACAAACTAACCGAGTTATAATCGATGCTGTACCCGCCACCAGCATTTACCATGATGCCATAACCGTTATCAGCCTCTGTAACGCCACCGAATCCTATAGACACAATGTCACTTATAAAGTTGTTGACAACGGCTACATTGGCGGATGTTGAGCTACTATTAAGTTGAATTCCACTGGATCCATAACCTACAGTGTTGAATTGCTTAATGTCTCTAATAGTGTTATTAGAAATTATACCACCATTCAATACACCACCAACCAAGATTCCGCTCATGGTCGAAATGGAAGAGGTTGAAGAAGCAATACCAATAATCGTATTGTTGCTTATAGTGAAATCTCGTACCCCTTGTGCTAAAATGCCTCGGAAAGAAAGCTTTTCAGCAATAACGGAGGAGCCGAAATTATTTTGAGTGATTATCCAGTTTTGGTCAGGGGTTGTTCCATCTCCTGAAACAAATACCGCGTTTTGAACAGACTTTGCAGTACAATTCTGAATTGTATTGTTTGAATTGGGTCTGCCGTTTTCTGCAGCATTTCCGAACGTAGCACCGCTTCCTGTGATAATACCCTGGCCTCCAAATGCTCCAGGTCCAATCAGATTCAGGTTTCTAAAAGTATTATTCGTTGCCCCTGAAGTAGCGTCGGTACCTACCCAGAGAAGAGCGCCAGTACTAGTGTTTGTAACGCTCAGATCTCTTGTTGTACCGCCAGCTGTGTTGCTACCATCAACGATCACAAAATCAGCTCCCGACAATCGAAGAATGGCCGTAGTAGAAGCGCCAGTGATAGTTGACGATATGCCTGAAGCCGGTTTAATGGTCAGTGTGTTGGTTGCACTGGCCGAGGGGTTGGCATTGATAGTAATTGGGAATGTTTCACCAGCACTATAAGAGGTTTCAATCAAGGAGAATGTCACCGGACCAGTCAGACACTTGGTATTGTAATCAGCAACCGCAGCAGTCAGTGTCTGATATGTCGCTCCCGTAGCTCCCACTGTGTAAATGCCATTCAAGGTTCCATTGATGGAATAAGAACTAGGAGTAGTGGGGGCTGTGGAAGCAGCAGGCGGATTAATAGAGAATCCACTTGCGCCAGCTGATGGGAATACGCCCACATTGGGAGTTGCAGCATTATCCTGCGCTACGATGTAGTAAGAAACCACATCACTCAAAACTGCACCAGCTCCGAATGTGAATGAATATGTATTACCAGATACAAATGTTCCGATAGCCGCTTGCCAAGCACCTGTGTTAATGCGCCAGTACAATGTGGGTAGACCAGCTCCAGTGGTCGGTACACCACTGGTTGGGTCAGCGATCGTAGCGGTTAAAGTACGGGCGGTTCCACTACAAGTGAAAGGTAATGCGGTGTATGTGATAGAAGGCGGAGTGAGATCAAGAATAACACCGTCGAATTCGTCGGCACCAAAATCGGGAGCAACGGCTCCACCATTTACTGAACCGGCAGGACCAGGGCGAACTTGATTGTCATAGTCGATAGCAATTCCAGAAATGACGGCAGCACCTGATTCAAGTTGAGTGGGGGTGGTTCCCATATTCAGATGCAAGTCTCCTGTTGCGGAATTCACATAGGTAACTGTGACTCCCGAGAGCGATGATGCATCGCATGAAGAAGAGGTCCGCCATGCCGCAATTGTCTGATTGCTTCCCCACCATCCAACTGTAGAGGCATTCGCATTCAGTACATTGAAATCCGATGCGCCGGCACCCCATCCAGTCGCAGTAACTGTGGCTGCATAGTTATTTGCTATAGCGAAATGGGGACCGGTTCCGCCCGAGCGCGTGTTGGTGAAAATATTGTTTCGTATATCACTTGTGGTAGTAACCTGAGTTGTCGTGAAAGATCCTCGGTACAAACCAAAACTTGGCTGAGCACCAGAGGCTGCAGCACCCTCGATATTAATGGTGTTGTGGTAGGCGTTCAGTGTGTACGAAACATTTGAGTTCTGTTGCCAGATTCCAATAAATGAAGTATTTGTAGTTTGACCATTACCTAACGAAATCATATTGTTGGAAATGGTCTGAACACCACCGGGCTGCCGCAGAAAAATACCACTGACCGTTCCAGGCGTTGTTGCGGTAGTAGAGGTACTTGCATTGGAAAGACGAGAAATATTATTTCCAGACACTTCTGTAGTACCTCCATACAATGCAATACCTGCTAAGTTGGTGCCCAATGCACCTGCGTTCGTAAGCGCTAGGTTACTGATTGTATTTTTAGTGACAACCGCGCCGTTCACACTGACGGAATTCATGAAAATTCCCATACCAGCCAGTAATGTATTGGATACACTCGCGTTTGCGCTGGAAGTGGATAAGTTTGTGATCGTGTTATTTCTGATAACCGGTGTTCCGGTTGCAGTAATACCACGGATTCCACCACTGGTAGAGCTACTGGTGGATGTTGAAGCGGCATTTCGAATGATGTTTGGAAGCGCATCCGTCCCAATCGTTCCTGACGATGTCACAGTAGCGATTTCGCTGAAAATTCCTCTAAAGAGAGCAAGACCACTAGCTGATCCGAAAGTTGTTCCCACGTTTGAAAGACTTGTTCCCGTAGTCAAATTTCCCATCCGAAGGTTGGGATTGGTAGCATTTCCAATCGTATTACCGGAAACATCATAAGAAGAAGATGCCCCTGCGATGTTGATACCCGTGATGCTACCAGCTAGGGAACTTGTAGTACCCATTGCATCGATGGCACCCACGGTATTATTTCGAATGTTTAAAGCATCGGCACTAGTCGCATAAATACCTACAACCGCTCCTCCTGATGTGGTGGTAGCGGTATAAATAGAACCAGTACCTGTTGTGGCTCCGATCGTGTTGCCCGAAGTAGTACCGATGTTTACGTTTCCAGAGGTGACACTGATTCCACACAATATACCGTTCGTGGTAGTGGCACCGCTCGAGGTAAATAAAGCAAACCCAGCAATGGTATTACCCTGGATATTTGAAACGGTTCCACCGGCAGCGAATGCGGCACTGATTGCAATGTAACGAGTAGCATTTGAGGTTCCTGAAGTTACATAAGAACCAGGGAAGCCGATCAGTGCTACGGAGTTTCCAACCATATTGGTAGTACCCGTTCCGCTTGCATTGGCATACCCAATCACGTTACCCGAAATTGTATAACCCGAACCGGAGGTGATATTAATTCCTGTATGCGTACCGCTAGCGGTATAAGTACGCGTTGCTGTCTGATATAACTTATTGTTGGAAATAGTCCAACCACTGTTAAAGGAATTTATATTAATACCGCTAGTGGCTGATGTTGCATTGAAGTAATCAAAGATATTATTACCAGTCACAGTGTTGCCGCTGTTATCTACGGTAGCACTAGTTCCCAGCGAATAGATACCGATTACAGGAAGATTAGCCCCAACACCACCAATGCTGTTGTTACTAATGATGTTATTATCATTTCCGGTAACCACACCCCCCACGAAGGAAACAACACCCAAGCTCGTTGAGGCGGACCCATTCAGTGTGAGGTAGGTCAATGTATTATTGCTGGCGTCGTTGATGAAACGAACGGCAGAAGCACTTCCTAAAGCTGTGTTGGCTATGGTTAATTGTGAGGTGGTGCCGGTTCCGCCGGGACGACCATCGATGGTTATATTCTGAATTCCATTCAGATCTATGATGGAAGTCGCATTGGAACTTGTGATATTGATTACAGAGCCCACAGAGGCCGAAGGCCGAATAATCACCCCTCCAGTCAGTGCACACCCACCTCCCGCGAACGTAATGGGGAAGGTTTCAGAGGCAGTCGTATAAGTTGACTCTAGCTCAAAAATGGTTGCACCGGTAGTACCATTAGCTATCGCGGAAGCAACCGAAGTAAGTGAAGCGTAGTTTCCGGTAGGGCCAACAGAATAAGTACCTGCAGCCAATGGAGAGCAAGCGGTTGTTGATTGTGAGCCACTTAAAGGGGATGAAGACGCTCCCTCCGAGAAGGCAGCCACTCTCCAATAATATAAAGTAGTTGGGGATAGACCAGCCTGTGTAGAGGTGGTTGTATTAGCCGCAAACTGACCGGCTTCCGAATAAGTAACTCCATCAAGTGACCGATATACTATATATCCCAATTCGCTCGATGAATTATCCGTCCAATTGAGTGTCATTCCGGTACCGGAGACCGAGGTGAATGTCAATCCGCTTGGAGCAGATGGGGCCGGTGGTACAAAACTGAAAAGCGTTCCGGAATTAATTGCAAGCGTATTTGCATTATTGGCTGTGCCGTAAGCACAAGTAGATGCACTGGATGTAGCATTTAATGTGACGCTTGAAAATACCGTTGAGGATGTGCCCATACCAATTGAAGCTCCAGCGGTAGTAGTAAGCATGCCAGCCCCATATACAAAATCAATTCTTCCTGTACCCTCACTAAGCCAACATTGGAAAGTGGCATTTGCAGCCGAAGTAGTGGCACGAGGAATGGTGACGAACCACTGTATAACTAATTTTCTATTTGGAGCATTACCTACCACCCTTGACACAACACTTCCAGTTGTCCCCGTCGCCAAATCATCCCAGTAAGGGGCAATCTGTGGTATGTTTGTAGTGGAAGTCAGATCATTCGAAAAGGTAGTGCCGACGGCAGTGCTGCCAAGTCGAACTAATCCATTTGAGTTTGCTGAGAATTGAGTATATCTGACCCCAACAAACCAGAAATCAAACCCAATGTTTTGAACAGTAGACGCGCCATCATCGATACTGGCACCAAGCAATGACGTAGTGCCGGATGACATGTCTTCCAGCGCAACACCGCTAGTTGTTGTAAATGGATAGGTAGTAGCACTAATCGTTTGAGCCTTCAAAGACATTGAAAAAACAATCGCTACCAACAGGAAGTAAAATTTCCTCATAAAACAGAGTTTGGGTAATGTTTTAACACCCATTTAGGGTATAGGGGGACAAGATATTGAATTTTTATACGATGCGCAAAAATTCAGGTTGAGATCGTTGAGGGAGTTTATATCGTTGAGGGAGTTGAAAATCGGGGCATCTAAACTGAGGATCTTGGACATAAAAAATCCCGCCCCTATTCGGGAGCGGGATTTTAGTTCAAATAATTGTTAACCAATTATATATTAGATCATCTGACGTGCACTTTACCCTCTGTCAAACGCTTGCCGCTGCCATCTCCTACTACCACATAATAAATACCCCGAGCCATGCGCTGCAAGTCGATCGGGATCAGCGTATACGTTCCGGCAATGGGTAAGGTCCGATCATAAACCAAGGACCCTAATCCATTATACACCCGGATCCAACGCTGACCACTGGCCCCACCGGAATTGTAGTAAGAGACCGTAAATCGACCATCATTCGGCGAAGGATAAATGAACAACCGCTCACTGGCAAGTGCAACAATATTCACCACCGCTGAATTCGCGGAACAAACTAAACCACTGGGCCAAGACTCCCGAACGGCCGTCTGATAAGTGCCGGCCTGTGTAACATTCACAGTCAGCAAATTGCCGGAAACAGTCAAAGCCGATCCGTTCAACGACCAAGTATAACTGTAGGTTCCACCCGTGGGAGCGGAAGGCGTAGCCGTCAACACCGTTTGCTGACCAGGCAACAAACCGGTCAGCGGAGACGCTGTCAAGCTCACTGAGGGCTGCTGGCGGACCGTCAGCAAAGCAGCATTCGAAGCTGCTTGCGCCGGACAAGTCGCATTCGACAACAAACAACGATATCGATTACCCGTAGCCGACAGGAGCACATTACTGATCGTAAACGTGGCCCCGTTAGCGCCTGAGATATCTGTCCAGCTCACGCCCCCATTTGTACTCGTTTGCCATTGATAACTAATCGTTGGTACACTGGTTCCACTCACAGTAAAAGTCACCGCTGAACCGGAACAGACCTCCTGGTTGGTGGGGGAAGCACTAACCGCAGCCGGCGCGTGAACCGTCAACGTAGCCGCATCGGAGAGCAGTGCAGGTGGACAAACCCCGGTCACCACACATCTGTATTGTCCATTATGCATCAACAGAGTCGCATTTGAAAGGATCAAGGTGGAGGTTGTAACACCCGCATAAGCACCGCCATTGGAAAGCGACACCCAGGCCGTGGGCGTATTTATCTGCCATTGATAGGTGAGTCCTGAGCCGGAAGCGCTCACTGTGAAGGAAGTCCCCGATCCCACACATATCGTCTGTGGCGCGGGCTGACTCGTCAACGTCGGTAGAGCTTGCACCGTCAAGGTAGCGACCGTAGAGGTGGAAACAACGGAAGGGCACCCCACACTCGACAATAAACAACGGAATTGGTATCCGCTTAGCGGCATCGTAATGTTCGACAAAGTCAGCGTGGCCGTTGTAGCACCATTGTAAAACCCACCATTGGTGATATTGACCCAGCCACTGGGCGTGTTCAATTGCCACTGGTAGGTATTTCCGGTACCGGAAGCCCCTAACACAAAGCTGGCCGTTCCCCCATCACAACCCGTCACTGATTGTGGCTGACTAGAAATGGTTGAAGCGGTTCCGATCGAGAGCGTAGCTGCGCTTGAATTGATCGGTGCGGTACAACTGTTAGAAATGATACATCGATATTGATACCCCACCATGCCGGCCGATACGTTTCCGACTGTTAGCGTAGCGGTAGTCACGCCGCCATAGGTGGCATCGTTGGACAGATTTACAAAACCTGATCCGGAGTTCAGTTGCCACTGATACACATTGCTGAGTCCCTGGGTCACTACCGTGAAGGACGTGTTCCCACCGAGACAACTTCCAGCATTGGCCGGTTGCGTGGTGATGGTAACCGGTGTACACCCCACCACGATTCGCGTGATGGTATCAGAGAAAGAGGTGCGCACACCCGATGCGTTGATTAGGTTGGAACGAATGGTAACCGCGGGCTCCGAATAGATGTTGATGTCATCTACCCACCATCCACCGCCCGACGGAGCAGTATTGTCATCCGAACCAAAACGGAATCGGATCTGAATAGTTTGTCCGGCATAGGAACTCAAATTCACTTTGGTGGTCCAGAAACCATTGCTGAGTCCGGTGAAGGCAGCTCGTCCACCCACAGGATTGTTACTGCCGGTACCCATACTTCCGTTGTATTTGCCTTCGTACATGCGTGAACCAAGATCGGTCCAGGTGATGCCACCATTTGTACTGATCTCGACCAATCCGCCATCCCATCCATCCTCCGTATTGAAGGCGTGTTTGAAACTGAGGGTGGTGTAATTGGAAACCGTAGCAGGATTCAGGACCAGTCCAGTGGTCAAGGCCAACCGATCGTCTGATATAGTAGTCGGATTGGGCATGAAGAACGCATTGGGAGAGGAGCTGCTTTGAGTATTGGAGACCGTCCAGGCACCATTGACTGTCCACGTAGCGGGGATAGTCGTATTAAATACTGGCTCATTTAATACGGTAATGGGTGCGAAGTAAGTGCCAGTATTGATACTAACGGTGAATGGATAGGATTGAGTTTGTCCCGCCGCCAAATTGATCCCGGAAAAACTCACAACACGGTTGGAAGCGTTGTAGCTTCCTCCACTTACATAGGTAACATTGGTAGGCAGCGTATCGGTGAGCGTATAATTGCTAAGAGCGCCGCAGTTTCCAGCAGTGACTTTATTGGTATATGTGACCGATTGTCCCTCGGGCACAGTGGCCAAACTTTCGTTCACCGTGAAGGTACTGGCATCGACCGTGAAGTCAGCCACCCCATCCGTGATACTTGCATTGGATCCTTGAGAAGCATTTCGACCCAAACCGCGCTTGGCAAAAGCCTGCCAGATGACGCAGCTGTATCGCGCATTGAATAACAAGGTATCTGCTTTCAGGATGGCATTTCGCGAATCGACGAATCCTGGATTACAGACTTGCAAGCGCATCCCTTCCATCACGAGTTTCATCGCGGCTGCATTGCCCACCATGGAGCTAGTCGGACCAGGTGTGAAAAGGTTGGTACTGATGGCTTGGTCTTTTTGTATGATGGCCCAGGTCATTTCCCAAAGCATGTTACACCAGATCTCACCTACGCCATGCGGAATAGGTGAACCCGGCAGGTTTGCATAAGTAAGCGGATAGGTGGTCATACTCGTAGAATAGGGATGTCGACGAATTCCGGTTCCGGTGATCGGCTGGTTGACTACATAGGTGCCAACACCTCGAGGATTGGCACCAGAGGTAAGTGTAGCTGTTGACCAATCGGTGGTAGCCATCAACCCGAAATAATCACTCCAGCCTTCGCCTGCTTGTTCGCTATTCGTCAGACAAGAAGTAGTGGCCGGTCCGCCGGTCATTCGGTTACTGATACCATGTGTATACTCATGTACGATTATGCCGTTATCCATGTCGGAATCACGATCAGGATTCGCGGGTGTCCAAATAAACATCTGCATCCGTGGGCGGGAACCATCCGCCGGGGTGGAAAAATTAGCGTTATTAAAGAGCTGATTTTGGGGCTGAGGATTACCCCGATCCTGTGCATCAGCAATCACGTAATCTATCCCGGCGCCACCCCGACCCTGATTATCATTCTGAAAATTTCCGGAGGGTTCATCGAACCCATATACATAACTCAGGTCGTGGATGATGTTGTTCCAATAAAAGAGATTAACAATGGCTGCTTTCTGATTGTCTGAAGTAGGATCCGTCGGATCTTTTGCGAAATCATATGTGAAATCAAAAGTCAGATCAGGCAAAGATGTTGTAGACGTTACTGGAAGACCAATTGTGGAATTGAGCCCATCCCGATCTTCTTGCGCGTACACATTGTTACCTCGGGTAATGTTGTAATCAACAGGATCACTGTTCCACTTTAAAGATGTGGCATTGCCGGGCGTCATTTCCCAAGGATTCGTATGTAAGCTGGGCGTACCACCGATATGATTCGGACTCTCCGCCGGATATTTGATCACGCGATAGGTTGCATTGCCGATCAATCGCGGACTGAATCGCCAATCTCTTTTGTTTTCTTTTTGAAGTTGTACGTAATTAAAGTCGGGGCGGTTCGTGATGCGCCTTGCTGAAATTGAACTGGGCGTATGATCGGTTGTATGCTTGATCGCATCATGCGGCTCTTTATCTAAGGCACAAGTGATGGTGAGTGATTGACGACTGATCTCTTCTCCGGTTTGGGCATCGATTCGAATCAACCAATATTGATCGGATGTGTACGGTGTAATAAATACCTGCCAAACCAATCGAATGTCATTCTTCTTATTTTCCATTGGAAACCAAAGCAACTCTGCTTTTACCGGCTCTGTATTAACCCCCACGGTTCCGAAACGGAACACCTGCGCATCGCTGGATATGTCCACAGGAATCAACAACTCCTTCGGCTCTGCCTTGAATATCCGTAAGGCGTTTCTTACGGCATCGATCGCGGTTACGAGCGGCTGTGTACGAGCAGTTGTCAATACCGATTCCAGATCCGCACGGCGGGCTCCCATATTGGATACCAACTTTCCATCACGAAAAGCAAGTACCTGTAATTGGTTGTATACCGGAATACCCTTGAAGCTTTGCTGGGCATAGACCATCTGTATACCATCTATTGTTTTGTAGGAAGATGAGATACGTGTCTCCGCCTGTTCTTTCTCAGAAAGGCCGATCGCAGTTGCTTGTGAGCGGATCAGCGCCTTGGCAGCACTGATATCCGCATCATTGGGTTGAGCAAATGCAGATGCGGTGATGACCATTGCGGCCAACAGAAAAAATAAATGACGCATGTAAAAGGGATTCAGGGTGAAAACGATTTGAGGTGCAGCTATAAAAGTAATGAAAATCCGGGCAGAGACTAACCCACTACGTTGATCATCTTACCTGGCACGTAGATCACCTTTTTGATCGGACGTCCTTCCATCCATTTGAGCACGACCGCATCCTGTCGAACCAGCTCGTCTACTTCCTCAGCAGTCACATCCAGTGACAATTCCAACTCCTGTCGGGTCTTTCCGTTGATCGCAACCGGGTATTTCTTTGTTGATTCCTTCACAAAACGCTCATCAAAGACAGGATATGATTCACCCATCAGTCCCTTCCCGACAGGCAATGCTTTTCCGGGCTCCAATTGGGAATACAGCTCTTCGGTGAAATGAGGTGCGTATGGCTGCAATAACACCAACAAGGGCAAGAGAACTTCTTTCTTGTGACAATCCAAATCGGTCAGTTCATTCACAGCGATCATGAATTGACTCACCGCAGTATTGAAACTGAACCGCTCGGTGTCGTTCTCAATTTTTCGGATGGTTTGATGCAGCACCTTCAACTCCTCAGCCGTTGCTTTATCCTCGTTGACTTGCCATCCATTATCTGTACCGTAAAAAAGACGCCAGCATTTTTTCAAAAACCGATGAACCCCCTCGATTCCTTTGGTATCCCATGGCTTGCTGAGTTCGACCGGACCTAAAAACATCTCATACATACGAAACGTATCCGCTCCGTATTTAGCCACCAGATCATCGGGGTTGACCGTATTGAACTTAGACTTAGACATTTTCTCCACCTCCGCGCCGCAGATGTATTTACCCTCCTCCAATTCAAATTCAGCTTGCGCGTATTCCGGACGCCATTGACGGAAGGCTTCGGTGTTGAGCTCGAATCCGTCGACCAGATTCACATCAACATGTAATGGATCCACTCCATAGTTGGATTTCAATCCGGCTGAAACATATTTATGGGTACCGCGCACCCGATAGACAAACCGACTGCTTCCTTGTATCATGCCCTGATTGAGCAGCCGCTTGAATGGTTCATCAAAAGAGATGTAACCTAGATCGAAGAGGATCTTGGTCCACATACGACTGTACAGCAAATGCCCCACCGCATGCTCCGTACCGCCCACATAGAGATCGACCTGATTCCAATAGTCGGAAATGGTTCTATCGCAAAAGGCACTATCGTTATTCGGATCCATGAAACGCAGGAAATACCAAGAGGATCCTGCGTAACCGGGCATGGTATTGGTCTCTCGTTGCGAATCGCCCACTTGCATCCAATCGGTGATGTTGGCCAGCGGACCTTGTGCATCCGGTCCAGGCTTATAACTTTCTACATGCGGAAGTTCCAACGGCAATTCAGTGGAATCCATCGGATGGGCCACGCCTTCTTTCCAAAGAATGGGAAAAGGTTCACCCCAGTAACGTTGCCGACTGAACGCCGCATCGCGGATCTTATAATTGACCTGTCGCTTCCCGATACCATCTTGCTCGATCCGTTGTATGGCCGCTTGGATGGCATCCGACATTTTCATTCCATTAAGGAAGTCGGAATTTTCCAGCCTGAGACTCTTATCCGGATTCGCTTCCGCTCCGTTATAACCAACACCCAATATGTTTGTGATGGGGAGTTCAAAATGTTTGGCGAATTTATGATCGCGCTCGTCGCCGCAAGGAACACCCATGATGGCACCTGTTCCATATCCGGCCAGCACATATTCAGCCACCCAGATCGGAATGAGCTTTTTAGAGAACGGATGAATCGCATAGCTACCGGTAAAAACGCCGCTGATCTGCTTCTCAGCCATCCGCTCTCGCTCACTCCGACTTTTCACCCAACTGAGGTACTGTTCCACCTTCTCTTTCTGTTCGGGATGGATCAGTGAAGGGACCACTTCATGCTCGGGCGCCAGTACCAGGAAGTCCACGCCGAAGATGGTGTCTGGGCGAGTGGTGTAGACGGTGAGCGCGAGTTGAGGGTTGAGGGATGAGAGTTGAGAGACTTGAAAAGTGACCTCTGCGCCGGAGGAGCGACCGATCCAGTTGGATTGCATTTCCTTCATCGCGTCACTGAACTCAATCGTTTGCAAGCCGTCCAGCAAACGATCGGCATATTCCGTGATGCGCAGATACCATTGACGTAATTTCTTTTTCACCACGGGGTGACCGCCCCGTTCACTCACTCCATTGACAACTTCATCATTCGCCAGCACCGTGCCGAGTGCTTCACACCAATTCACTTCTCCGTATCCGCAATAGGCCAACCGATGTTCCATTAGTACCTCAAGCCTTTCCTTTTCCGAAAAAGTATTCCATTGTTCAGCGGTAAAAACAAAAGCAGTAGGACGAACACCGGGAGCGGCAGAACCCTGTTGAGAAAAGAGCCGGTTCAGGGTTTCGATGCGTTCGGCTCGTTGGGTCTGACGATTATACCAAGAATCGAATAGCTCAAGAAAGATCCACTGGGTCCACTTGTAATAAGAGGGATTGCTGGTGCGTACCTCGCGGGACCAATCATAACTGAATCCGATGTTGTCGAGCTGCGCACGAAAAGTCGAAATATTTTTCTGTGTGGTAACAGCCGGATGCTGTCCGGTATCGAGTGCATATTGCTCCGCCGGCAAGCCAAAGCTGTCGAAACCCATCGGGTGCAACACGTTAAAACCCTTCAGTCGCTTGAAACGGCTGTAAATATCCGAGGCTATATAGCCAAGCGGATGCCCCACATGCAAACCGGCACCACTTGGGTAAGGGAACATGTCGAGCACATAGCATTTCGGGCGACTTGGATCGTTGGATACTCGATATACCTGTGCTTGCTCCCACGCGGAGCGCCATTTTTTTTCGATCTGGTTGAAGTTGTATTCCATAATGGAGGATCCGGGCAATATATGACTTCCGTTGGCGTTGTAAAAGAGCGTCAAAAGTACACATTGTACCCCGATTCTGTTATTTTTGTAACCACCCCATCGAGCCAAAAATGAGTCGATCTTCCAACCTTTCTATCAAACGAGGCAAACCCTCTTACTTCATGTCCATTTTGGGTGTCACACTCGTGCTGATGCTGCTGGGCGTGGTTGGCTGGTTGGTGATCAACGCTAATAAGCTGGGCGATTACTTCAAAGAGAGTGTAGAAGTACGAGCCGAACTCCGGGGGGATTTGAATAAAAAAGATAGTTTGATACTGATGGAATACATCGGCGCACAACCCTATGTTCGTGAGCTTGAATTCATAAATAAGGAAAAAGCCAAACAGATCTTTTTGGGTGATGGAAATAAATCCTGGGAAGGGATTTTAGATGCCAATCCACTCCCGAACAGCATCAACTTCAAAGTGAAACCGGCTTACATGAATGCCGATTCCCTTTTGATCATTCAAGCGGATCTCAAAAAACAGACTTACATCAGTGATGTTTCCTACCCCCAGGCATTGGTAGATAATTTGAATAAAAATATTCAACGGATCAGCTTGATCCTATTAGCGATCGCGATCCTGCTCGCAACGGTGGTGATCATTTTGATAGATAATACGATCCGTCTGGCGATGTTCAGCAATCGCTTTCTCATCAAGACTATGCAAATGGTGGGAGCCACCCGCTGGTTCATCGCCAAACCGATGGATCAGCGAGCGATCATTAACGGTGGCATCAGCGGTGGAATTGCGATCGTGCTCGTACAGGGCGTGATCCTGCTGTTTGAACGCTTGTTGCCTGAGCTGCGAACGATCCGGGACTGGCAGAGTTTGACAATGCTGTATGGCGGACTCGTACTCCTCGGTATCGGTATTACTTTGTTCAGTACCCACCGAAGTGTGATCAAGTATTTAAAAATGAAATTGGACGATCTTTATTAGTAGAAAGTTTAACGCAGAATGAATCCCCTACATCCTTCTACGTTAAACGTTAAACCTTCTACCATCTACCTTCTACCATCTACCCTCTTCAATCTAAATTCATGAATACCACTCCCAAGCTTTTCTCGAAAGAAAATTACCTATGGATGGCCATCGGCTTGGCCTTGATCGCCCTGGGCATGTTCTTGATGTCGGGCGGTAAAAGCAACACGGATCCGGCAGTTTTCAATAAAGAAGCCTTGTACAGTCCGATCCGCATCACCGTGGCGCCGATCCTGATCCTGGCCGGTCTCGTAGTGGAAGTCTTCGCCATTTTCCGCAAACCCAAGCAGGCTCAGTAATATGACTTGGCTGGAAGCCGTCATCATTGCCATCGTGGAGGGAATCACGGAATTCCTTCCGATCTCTTCGACTGGACATATGATCATCGCCGGCAAATTGCTGGGTGTACCCGATAACGATTTCACTAAACTCTTTACCGTAGGCATTCAGCTGGGTGCCATCGCGGCAGTTGTTATCCTATACTGGAAACGATTCTTTTTACCACTTCGAAACGGAAATGACGCCGTTGCATTCTACGGAAAGTTGATCCTTGCGGTAGCTCCTGCCTTGATCAGCGGATTCTTTTTAGCTGAATGGATCGATGTGATGCTGGAAAATGCGTGGACCGTCGGAGTGACCTTGATCTTAGGCGGGTTTGTACTGCTATTCATCGATGGTGTATTCAAGGAGACACATGTTGAGGATGAAAAGCAGATCCAATTCACACAAGCCCTTTGGATCGGATGCTGGCAATGCTTAGCCCTAATCCCCGGCGTCAGCCGAAGTGCGGCCACCATCATCGGCGGTATGCAACAAAAACTAACCCGCTCCTTGGCGGCTGAATTCTCTTTTTTCATGGCCGTGCCTACCATGGTAGCGGCTACCGGGTATAAATTCATAAAAGGATACGACCAATTACAAATCGAACACCTGCAGCTTTTTTTACTGGGGAATATCGTCGCCTTTATCGTTGCCATTCTTACCATCACGCTGTTCATCGGATTCCTGCAACGAAAGGGCTTTCGGTTTTTCGGATACTACCGGATCGTTGCGGGCAGTCTCTTGCTGATCGGACTGGCCACCGGATTCATCGGATAGTTTCATTCCGTATTTTTAGAAAAACCTTGCCATGCCAACCGCCTCCCGCCGGGTCATCAACGGCTGGGCCCTCTACGACTGGGCCAATTCGTCTTATAATCTGGTGATCACGTCCACCATATTCCCGGCCTATTTTGAAGCGATCGCGGTCGATGACCGTAGCGTCTCCAAAACACAGGTGACGTTTCTCGGAAGAACCTTTGAGAACTCTGCGTTGTATAATTATACCATCGCACTGGCCCTGATCATCGTTGCCTTTCTCTCACCCCTACTCTCCGCCATTGCAGATTATAAAGGCAACAAACGCAGCTTCATGCGGTTCTTCATGACATTGGGAAGTTTGGGCTGCAGCGGCATGTTTCTGTTCGAACGGGATAAACTCGGACTGGGACTGATCTGCATGATCCTCGCCTGTGTTGGTTTCTGGGCCAGTTGGGTGTATTACAATTCCTTTCTGCCCGAGATCGCTGCACCCGAAGACCGCGACCGGGTCAGTGCCCGCGGTTTCACCTACGGATACATCGGATCCGTATTGCTGCAGATCATTTGCTTCGTGTTCGTATTCAATCCAGGAATACTTGGTGGCAACGACGATACCACGATCCAGTATCGAATCTGTTTTCTGCTGGTCGGTATTTGGTGGTTCAGCTTCGGAAGTATCGCACTGAATCGTCTGCCTCCCTCCACGCCAGCCGGTACAGGGGATCTTCAGCATCACATCCTCTCAAAAGGATATCATGAACTGAAAAAAGTATGGCATCAACTGAAAGATCAACACAAACTCCGCCGTTTCCTGGCCTCCTTCTTTTGTTACAACATGGGCGTGCAAACGGTTTTTCTCGTAGCCACCATCTACGGAAAAAGTGAACTGGAAATTCCCACCACCAACCTGATCGCTGCGATTCTGTTGATTCAATTGATCGCCATACCGGGTGCTTACACGATCTCCTGGATCTCCTCCCGCATCGGCAATATCAAAACACTCATGATCCTCGTTGCGCTCTGGTGCGTGGGCTGCTACATCGGCTACATCTTACCCGTGGGCGGGATCTATGAGTTTTACGGATTGGCTTCGCTGGTCGGATTCATGATGGGTGGCATACAGTCCATTAGCCGCTCCACCTATTCCAAACTGATGCCGGTTACGAAGGATACGGCCTCGTATTTTAGTTTTTATGATGTAACGGAAAAGGTTGCGACCGTGATCGGGATGTTCGGATTCGGTTACATTACGGAGCTGACCGGCTCTCAACGTAATTCCGTGCTGGTATTGATGGTATTTTTTGTGATCGGATTTTTCTTACTCGCGTACACCGATCGGATAAAAGAAGAAACACATGCAACTGCATAGTATCGAAACAGGATATTTCAAACTGGATGGCGGCGCCATGTTCGGTGTGGTACCCAAAACACTCTGGAACAAACAACATGAGGCCGATGCGAACAACCGCATCCAAATGTCGATGCGTTGTCTGCTAATAGAAGACGGCAACCGTTTGATCCTGATCGACACCGGTATCGGCGACAAACAAGACCCGAAATTTTTCAGTCACTACGATCTGAACGGAGCCGATACGCTCAAGGCTTCTCTCAAACAACACGGATTCTCAACTAGCGATATTACTGATGTGCTCCTGACACATTTGCATTTCGATCATTGTGGCGGAGCGATCGAAAGACAAGGAGAGGGATTTCGTCCAAGTTTTCCGAATGCGACGTACTGGAGCAATGCCGATCATTGGGATTGGGCGGTCAATCCGAATGAACGCGAAAAAGCCTCCTTCCTAAAAGAGAATATTCTTCCGATTCAGGAATCCGGTCAGCTGAAATTCGTTGAGGTCTCAGAAACGCATCATGGTCATCTCGGCAAAAGCGACCTATTTCCGAACATCGCTGTCCGTTTCGTGAACGGTCATACCGATAAGATGATGCTGCCCCAAATTGAATACAAGGGACACACGATCGTCTTCTGTGCCGACCTACTTCCCTTCGCCGCGCATCTCCCACTTCCTTGGGTGATGGCTTATGATATGTTCCCGCTCACCACACTCCAGGAAAAGAAAATGTTTTTGAATGAAGCGGCGGAAAAAGACTATATCCTATTCTTCGAGCATGACGCGTTGCATGAATGCGCCCAGCTAGAACAGACGGAGAAAGGAGTTAGGGTGAAGGAGTTTATTACGGTGAAGGATCTCTAGTTCGTTGAGGGATGAGGGATGAGAAGTTGAGGAGATGTGAATTATATAACAACGGTGAATTTCATCTTTCATCCTTCAACTCCTCAACTTGCTTTTCGATAGAAAAGCAGCCCCCACTACCGCAGGCAGGATCAGATTGATGAACCAGATCGTTGTAGTAGTCATCACGATGCCCAATGCATTCACACTGAACGCGCCCACGATCCACAAAGAAAGTTGCCCTCTTATGCCCAGATCGGCCAGCGCCATAGCAGGGATCAAGGCCATCGAAAGAAAAACGAAGGCAACCGTGATAAACGATATAGAAAGCGTGAGCGACACGCCGAAGAATTGGAACAAGGCATAATACTGTAGCAGAAAAATCGAATAACGCAGCAGGGACAAACCTAAAATAGTGGCTGATTCACGTCTCGATAAATGAACGAGCGCCATCATCCAGTGCTTGATTTTCTGAAGCCATCGAACCCTTGATAAAAAACTACCGGTCTCTCCCAGATTGAAATAAATCACGAATAATAAGATCACGACCGACCACCCCAGCCATTGAAAAGGGAAAAAAGCAAAAGCACGATCCGGTAAGATGGGTATAGAGAAACCCCCACGCCATAGAAATTCATAGGCGATCATTCCCCCCAAAACCGTTACGAGGAGTTGTGCAATGCCCCCTGCTACACTTAGAGAAATCGCTGCACCCCGACTGGCCGGCGATAGATGCCAGATCCGACCTAAGTACTCTCCGATCCGATTCGGCGTGAACAAGGTGAAGGAGACACCGGTCAACACCCCTCTGAATGCTTGCATGAATCTAATCTGCTCCGTCTGCCGCATCAGCCGTTGCCATTTCAGTGCTTCGAGTCCCCAGTTTAAAAACGTTCCTACCAGTGCTGCCAGTAACCAACCGATACGCGGACTGAACAACGACCCTATGATCTGTTCCCAAGCAGCGGGCAAATCCGTTTGTGATCTTATCTCCCGACATACGGATACGGATAAGATGATCAGCAGTAACGGCGCCAATGCGTAAGTCAGTATGGATTTGATGGTTCGAGCGTCCTTCATTAATCTTGTAAAAATAACCATGAGCACCCCAACCACTCAGATCATTTTAGGGATCGATCCCGGCACGGTGGTCATGGGGTATGGGATCATACGCGTACAGGGACAAAAAGTAAGTCTAGTCGACCTGGGTGTACTGAAGCCAGGGAAGGCCAAAGACGGGATCAAACGATTGCAGATCATTCATGTTACGATCAGCGGACTCGTCCGCCAATACAAACCAACCGAGTTCGCGATCGAAGCGCCATTCTTCGGTAAGAACGTACAAAGCATGCTCAAACTCGGAAGAGCACAAGGTGTAGCGATGGCTGCTGCCCTGCAACATGGTTTACCGGTTACCGAATACGCGCCCAAAAAAGTAAAGCAATCCGTCACCGGTAATGGAAACGCCACCAAAGAACAGGTAGCGCGTATGCTACAAACGATCTTCAAGATTGAAGAATCGCCCGATCATTACGATGCCACCGATGCACTGGCCGTCGCCTTCTGCCATCATCTTCAATCCGGCACCCGCTGGAAACCTCCTGCTACCACCACTGGTAAAAAAAAATCAACAACAACAAAAGGTAAAAGAGATCAGTGGGCGGCATTCATCAGTAAGAACGCCGAACGGATCCGTAAGTAGGATCTCGATTACTCAACGACAGGGCGGCGAGGATTTTTGATTGAACTTGCTTGAATTCATCCGGACTCATCTTCAATTTCGAACGCGTAAAATTCAGATCATCGGCGGAATCAATGGGGACTAAATGCAGATGCGCATGTGGCACTTCCAATCCGATCACACTCATGCCACAGCGATTGCAAGGAAAGGCAATCTCGATCGCGGTTGCAATAGGTTTTGCAAAAAGCAGCATCGCCGAAAGATATTCAGCGGGGAGATCGAAGAACTTATCGGTCTCTGTTTTCGGAACGATGAGAACATGACCTTCCCGTAGCGGAAAAATATCCAGAAATGCAAAGAAGCACTCGTCCTCTGCGATCTTGTACGAGGGGATCTCGCCGGCAATGATCTTCGAGAAGAGCGTCATGCGACTTGATTAGGCAGTGATATTCTCGATACGAAATTGAAGGGTTCCGGCTGGGGCTTGTACCTCAGCTGTCTCTCCTACTTTCTTACCCATCAATCCTTTTCCGATGGGCGATGAGATTGAGATCTTACCGGCTTTGAGATCGGCTTCTTTTTCGCTGACGATCTTATAAGTTACCTGTTTGTTCATTTTCAGGTTGGTGACAGTCACTTTCGTCAGAATAGACACTTTGCTGGTATCGATGGTTGACTCATCTACAATACGAGTAGTCGCGATGGCTCCTTCCAAGGCCGCGATTTTCGCTTCCAAAATCCCTTGCGCTTCTTTGGCCGCATCGTACTCGGCGTTCTCTTTCAAGTCACCCTTTTCCCGGGCTTCAGCAATGGCACGGCTGGCGGCTGGACGATCCACGCCTTTCATGCGCTGCAACTCGGCGCGCATCAACTCCAGTGTCTCTTTTGTTACGTATTGAACACTCATCATCGGTTCGTTTAGGGAAAAAAATAACAACGCCCCAGATGGACTGAAGCGTTGCGATATAAAAATAGTAAAAAATGAAATATCAGCCTCCGAGACCGGCGCCCAGTTTATCCAACAGCACCCTTGCCATCCGCTCGGGCGACTCCTGCGTATAGCCGGCGATGTGAGGGGTCAATACCACCTGTTCGAAGGCGCAGAGCTTGTTCAGCGCCTGCTGTTCTTCGGTACTGTAATTCTTCAACGGCTCCTTGGGCAATACATCCAGTGCCAATCCGCGTAACCGCCCACTTTCCAATTGCCGGATCAATGGCTCCAGCGGCGTGATTGCCCCTCTCGACGTATTGATCAGCCAAATCGATTTTGTGAATGCCTCCAACCAGACATCGTCTACCAACCCGATAGTCTCCGCGGTCAATGGCAAATGCAAACTCACCACATCCGCTTCTTTGCGAATGGTTTCCATATCAGTTTCCACGGCCCACTCCCCTCCATACCCGAAACGATATTTGTCGTAGGCCAATACCCGCATGCCCAAGCTGGTCAACGCTCGGCTGACAGCTTCTCCTGTATTTCCGTAACCGATGATGCCCATGGTCAAGCTGCTCAGTTCATAGCCCCTGTTCTCATTTCGATTCCAGATACCCTGACGCACTTCTTTGTCGGAACGCGATTGATTGCGGATCAGATTCATCAACAAACCAAGAGTATGCTCCGCAACAGCTTGTCGATTTCCTTCCGGACTACTATATACGCTGACACCCTTACTCTGCGCGATCGAAAGGTCGATCACATCCAAACCGCTGCCAAGTCTTCCGATCCATTGAAGCTTTTCCGCTTTGGCAAAAACGTCCGCGTCGATATGATGACGTGACGTGAGTACCAAGCCAGCAACGGATGAAACCTGCTCCATCAATTCAATCCGTGAAATTTGTGGAGAGTCGATCACTTCATACCCCATCTGTACCAACGCGCTGGCCAGAATGGGATGCGATTCACCGGTTATGAGTACGATCGGTTTCATTGCATTCGAAAGGTTAATGCAGAAAACTGTTCTACGGTCAATGCCTCTGCCCGAAGATCGAAGATCGGATCAGCCAGTGTCTCCGGATCGAATAATCCGCGTACCGCATTGCGAAGCATCTTGCGTCGCTGGTTGAAAGCCATCTTCACCAGCAGAAATAATTTTTTCTCCGATGCGAAAACGGGCAATGCTGTTCGGGGCACTAAACGGATCACACCACTTTTCACTTTGGGCGGGGGATTGAAACAACGCTCATGCACGTCAAACAGATACTCGACCTCAAAAAATGTTTGGATCAATACGCTGATCACGCCGTACACTTTGTTGCCGGAGGGTGCTGCCACCCGCTCGGCCACCTCTTTTTGAAACATACCCACTACACATTCAACCTGATCACGCCATTGTAGTACATGAAAAAGGATCTGCGTAGAAATATTATAAGGAAAGTTGCCCACCACCGTGAAGGAACCACTGAAAGGAGCGTCGATCTCCAGAAAACTTTTATGAATGATCTTACCGGCCAAGCTCGGATAGGCTTTCAGCAAATACTCCACTTTTTCATCATCGATTTCTACGGCCTTGAAATCGATGCCTGGCCATTCGATCAGGTGTTTGGTCAGTGCCCCGCCACCCGGACCCACTTCCAGCAATTGCGTCACCGGACGCTCCTGCAAAGCAGAAACGATCTTGCGACAAATGTTCTCGTCCTGCAGAAAATGTTGTCCGAGTGATTTTTTCAGCGTGTACACCTTGCAAAAATAACCCGATTCGCCCCGGCGGATTTGGTTAATTTTAGGGCCTCAATCGACCCACATGACTCCCCATAAACCTGTGATCGGTATCAGTTGCGGTGACCTCAATGGCATCGGACTCGAACTGGTCATCAAAACCTTTCAAGACGCACGTCTGTTCGATCATTGCACACCTGTTCTGTATGCTTCGGGCAAGACCGTCAACTTCTATCGAAAAACCATCCCCGACGCCAACCTGAATTATCAAACCGTTCGCGAGTACGACCGCCTCAACCCCAAACAGCTGAATGTCTTCACCTGCTGGGAAGAGGATGTAAACATCACCCCCGGCGAACTGAATGAAACCGGCGGAAAATATGCCGTGATCTCCCTGCAATCGGCTGTAGCCGCCTTACAGCAAAAACAGATCGACGGACTCATCACCGCGCCCATTCACAAGAAGAATGTACAATCGGCCGAATTCCCTCACACCGGCCACACCCCCTACCTGAAACAGTTTTTTCAGGCTTCCGATGTCGTGATGATGATGTGCTCCGACCAACTTCGGGTGGCACTACTCACCGAACACATCCCCGTAAAAGATGTTGCCCAACACATCACAAAAGAAAAACTTCTCAAGAAAATTCAACTGATACACAAGAGCCTGCAAACAGACTTCGGGATCGATAAACCACGCATTGCCGTACTCGGACTGAATCCGCACAGTGGCGACGAAGGATTGATCGGCAATGAAGAAGAAACCATCATCAAACCGGCCATCAAATAAGCGAAGAACCAGAACATGCTGGTGGTTGGTCCCTACCCGGCCGATGGATTTTTTGCTCGCGGACGATACGATGCTTTCGACTGCATACTGGCCATGTATCACGATCAGGGATTGATTCCCTTCAAAACCATTGCTGGCGGAGAAGGTGTGAACTATACAGCCGGACTACCTGCCATTCGCACCTCACCCGATCATGGAACGGCATTCGATATCGCCGGGAAAAACCAAGCCGATCACACCTCCTTTATGACTTCCTTATTCACTTGCATCGACATCATCAACCAGCGTGCCGGCTATGCGGATGCAAGAAAGAATCCATTGCGGAGAATGAGTGGAGCGATGATGCGTCACGCCAAGGACGAAGCGTTCGAAGATTAATCAGCGAAAAACGGAATCCGGAACGCCCTTATTGATCTGGTAGTTGGAATAATAGATCTCCACACGGCCTTTGGTCGGCTTACCGGTGGAAGTAGATTTATTACCAGAGCCATCGTCATAATCGAACGTAATCCCCTTAGGTAATTTGTATTCCTGACTGTTGAAGGAGAAGATCACTTTATCGGCCAATCCGTATTCGGCATAGGCCCCATAACTCATTTCCAATTCAAATGTTCCGTTCTCACGCGTGGTGGTGCTCGAACGACGAATGAGTCCCGCTGCCGCATCCACATAGATGGTCGACAACACAACATCTGATACAGGATCACGCGGCAATAACTTGATGATGCGCCATCCGGTCTTTTTATCATTCCCCAGATCTAGCAGATCGAATCCGGCCGGATCGATGAACAGTTGACTCAGATCCATATTCATGGATCCCTTCGGGATGAAAGAGATCCCCTTTTCATTCAGAATGCGAAGCTGATTAGGTTTTCGGAAATACACTTGCACCTTGGCAATGGGCGCTTTCAGGAAGATCACGTTCGTCTTCATCTTACCGGTAGCCGAATAATTACTGACCCGGTCGAGTTTGGATTTAATGGAGCGTACCAGCTCCTCCGGCGTTTGTGCCTGTGCTACAAAACCCATCAACAAGGTGAAAGCCAATAGAAAGTTTTTCATGTCAGGTAAGGATGTCTTTTCGTCTGAAGAGATAGATCGATGTCCACAAGAACAAAGCAATGTATCCCAATAAAATAGCGGCGCTTCTCAGTACGGCTGGAAGATTCTCCACACTGCCTCGGACCGTAGCCCCCTCTGCATCTGCTTGCACGTAGAAGAAACCTTTCCAGGCCACCATATGTGTGGTGAACAGCCAGGGTTTGACCGTCGTATCGTAAATCGGAATATTCATTTCGGATAGAATGGTAAACACCAATACAACGCTCATCGTGGCGATGATGGGACCGATCGGATTTTCAGAGAGCACGCTCAATAAAAGTGAAAGGGCCGCTACGGTAGTCAGTGCGATCGCGGCAAATCCGAAGGCCGCCAGGTATCGCCAGAACACATCACCCATCTGCATCTGCTCGATGCCGGTAGAACGAAGTACGACCAGATCATTCACCCCGAATAATAACACACTACCCAACAGCGCCAGCAGGGCCAACCACAACAAGAGACAAAGCACATAAACAACGGAGGCAGCAAACTTCACGAAAATCAGTTGCGCGCGCGAGATCGGTCGCGTGAGTTGAAAACGCAGCGTGCCCTGACTTGCTTCGCCGGCAATAGAATCACCGGCCACGAGTGCCACCAGCAGCGGCATTTGAATGAGTAAGGTGTTCAGTATGACAAAGCAGATCAGATATCCGTTCAGCAACTGCGTCTTGAAAAGATCTGAAAATTCAAAAGAACCGGAAAGATTGCTGAGCAGCAGATCGACATAGGCTTGTCCATCGAAATAAAGTGCCAGTTGGATCAGCCAAACAATGGCGGCCATGGCACCGAAAGCGATATAGGTTCGGGGCCTCCGGAAGATCTTATTGAGTTCAATCCACAGCAGGGCCAACATGCGATTCGGTTTGGGTGAGTTGTAAAAAATAATATTCCAGGGAGTGCTTACTGGCTACTGCGTGTACGGGAATATCGGCCTCGGATAAAAGACGAACCAATTCCGGAATACGATTCTTGGGCATGCGTACGCAGCATTGCAGATCACTGCGCCAGTCCACCGAACCGATCCACTCAGTTTGCTGTAAGAGGATCGATGCCGCGGCGCTGTTGCCCAATTCCAATTCAACAATCGTTTCAGCAGGATTCAGGAGTTCATTCATTTTCCCCTCGATGCGTTTCTCTCCTTTGTGAAGGATGAGCAGGGAATCCGCGATGAGTTCGATCTCCGATAAGAGATGTGAGGAAACGATCAATGTTTTTTGATGATCACGGCTGAGGCGACGGATCAGGTCACGGATATCGGCAATGCCTTGCGGATCGAGTCCGTTCGTCGGTTCATCTAAAATGATAAGTGCCGGATCGTGCACCAATGCAGTAGCGATGCCGAGGCGTTGTTTCATGCCCTGGGAGAAAGTTTTGACCGGACTTTTAGCCCGATCGGCCAGTCCCACGAAATCCAATTGTTGCATCAACTTCTCGCGAGAAGGATGAATGCCACAGAGCACAGCCGCCATCCGCAAGTTTTCATAGGCCGATAAGTAACCGTAATGATCCGGTTTTTCAATCACAGCACCGACCTGACGGAGTATCTCTTTGCGGTGTTGCTCCAGGTTGAGTCCGAATACTTCAATGGAACCCGCTGTGGGACGGATCAAGGTCATCAGCATACGCAAGGTGGTGGATTTACCCGCACCGTTCTGACCGAGAAAACCATAGACCTGTCCTCGATTCACTTCAAAGGAAATATCGCGTACAGCTTCGAATGAGCCGAATCGTTTGGAGAGATGGGATACGCGGACCAGAGGTTCCATGTAATGATAACGAATCAGCGCCCTGAAATGTTCTTTGCGTAACTGTCAAAAAAAGAGGCCACCAAAGGCGGCCTCGTATGAGTCATTCAGTAGAGGGATTATTTATACTGTGGCATCAAACCCTTGGCCAGTTCGACCATCTTCTTGATACCATCCTCAGGCAGATTTCCTTTTTTGAATTCAGCCATCACCTCAGGCAGTTTATTATCCATCTCCATCAAGAAATGTTCTTCAAACTCTTTCACGCGACGAACTGCTACATCTTTCAACAGTCCATTGGTTCCGAGGTAGATGATTGCCACCTGCTTTTCTACGGCAAACGGCGTGAATTGAGCCTGCTTCAATACTTCCACGTTACGGGCACCTTTATCGATCACGTTCTTGGTTGCAGCATCGAGATCACCTCCGAATTTAGAGAAGGCTTCCAGCTCACGATACAAGGCCTGGTCGAGCTTCAGGGTACCGGCTACTTTTTTCATGGACTTGATCTGTGCGTTACCACCCACACGGCTTACAGAGATACCTACGTTGATCGCGGGACGGATACCGGAAAGGAACAGGTTCGTCTCGAGGAAGATCTGTCCGTCGGTGATGGAGATTACGTTGGTCGGAATGTAGGCCGAAACGTCACCGGCTTGTGTTTCGATGATGGGCAGGGCTGTGAGTGATCCACCTCCTTTGAGCAGGTGACGGATGCTATCCGGTACGTCGTTCATGTTCTTCACAACCTTGTCGTCGTTGATGACTTTTGCGGCGCGCTCGAGCAAACGGCTGTGCAGGTAGAATACGTCACCAGGGTAGGCTTCACGACCGGGCGGACGACGAAGCAACAGCGATACCTCACGGTAGGCCACGGCTTGCTTAGACAGGTCATCGTAGATGATCAATGCAGGACGACCGGTATCCCGGAAGAATTCACCGATCGCAGCACCGGCGAACGGTGCGTAGAACTGCAACGGAGCGGGGTCGGATGCAGAAGCAGCTACGATGATGGTGTAATCCATCGCGCCATTGTCTTGCAGGGTCTTCATCACACCAGCGATGGTGGATGCTTTTTGTCCGATCGCTACGTAGATACAATATACCGGCTTACCGGCTTTGTAAAATTCTTTTTGATTGATAATGGTGTCGATACAGATCGCGGTCTTTCCGGTCTGACGGTCACCGATCACTAGCTCACGCTGTCCGCGTCCGATGGGAATCATCGCGTCGATCGCCTTGATACCGGTCTGCAGTGGTTCTTTTACCGGCTCACGGAAAATAACACCGGGGGCTTTACGCTCCAGGGGCATTTCGTAGAGTTCGCCGGTAAGCGGACCTTTTCCGTCGATGGGCTGACCGAGTGTGTTCACCACGCGGCCTACCATGCCTTCACCAACATTGATCGAAGCGATCTTACCGGTACGTTTTACTTTGGCACCTTCTTTGATGTTTCCGCTCTCTCCCATCAATACCACACCCACATTGTCTTCTTCCAGGTTCAGGGCGATGGCGCGCACACCGTTCTCGAACTCGACCAGTTCACCATAGCGTACGTTGCCGAGACCGTACACGCGGGCGATACCGTCACCCACCTGCAATACGGTTCCTACTTCTTCGAGGTCCGCCGAGGCGTTGAAATTGCTCAACTGCTGGCGGAGAATCGCGGAGATCTCATCGGGCTTGATTGCTGACATATACTTGCTTGATTAAATCGGTTATCGAATACTATAAATAAAGTCGTTGCTCTCGAATTGTTTGGCGATGCTCTTCAGGTCGTACGCGATGCTGGCATCCACCAGTTTATCGCCCACCTGCAATACGAATCCGCCGATCAGTGCTGGATCCACTTTCTCCTGCAGTTCCACGTGTTGGAATCCGGCCGTCTTTTTCACTTGCTCCACCAATGCCTGACGAGTAGAATCAGAAATGGGAGCCGCCGTGGTCAGCTGCAAGGTGTGAATGCCTTTGTGTGCCTTGTAGGCATCGATGAAGGCGGATGCGATCTCCGGGAGAATACTTTCCCGACCCTTGGAGATGACCAGTTTATTGAAAGCGGTTGTGAGGGTGCCAATGCTATTTTCTGTGATGGCGGCCAAGATCTTTTGTTTGGCATCCGCCTTGATGACGGGGCTTCGCAACATGTTCACAAAATCGCGGTTCTGTTTGCAGACATCCTGCAGCCACTTCATGTCGGCATAGACCGTCTCAAGCTGATTTTGCTCAAGGGCCAGGTCGATCAGTGATTTAGCGTAGCGGGCGGCGATGCGTGGACTGGGCATGAATGGGTCTTTAGTTCGGGTTCGTTCAGTTCAGTTTCACTTCGTTGACGAGGCCTTGGATATGCGATTCCTGTGCGGTGGCATTGTCCAACTGCTTGCGCAATACCTTCTCACTCACTTCGATCACCAGTTTGCCTACTTGATTTTTTACTTCGGTGAGGGCTGCCATTTTTTGGGATTCGATGGCCGCTTGTGCTTCGGCGATGATCTTTCCGGCTTCTTCTTTAGCTTGCTCTTTAGCATCGTTGATCATCCGGTCCTTGGTCTCCCTAGCTTCTTTCAGCAGTTGAGCACGTTCTTCACGGGCCTTCGCCAACAGCTCTTCATTTTCTGCTTTCAACTGAGTCATTTCTTCTTTCACGCGCTGCGCGGTAGCAAGTGAATCTGCGATGCTGTTTTCTCGGTCTTTCAGTCCCTGAATGATCGCAGGCCAGGCCATTTTACGCAGGATGAAGAAGACGATCAGGAACGCTAGCAGCGTCCAGATCAGCAAACCGAATTCGGGGGTCAACAATTTCATGTCTATATCGATTTCTTAGTTTTTCAAAGAACTGCATCCGCGGCCCTGTGCGTTGGATGCAGTACGAGGTTCGGCTTGGGCTTAGAGCACCATAGCCAGGAAGCCTACGATGATCGCGAACAGGGCAGCACCCTCTACGAGCGCCGCTGTCAGGATCATGTTTCCGCGGATATCGTTGGCAGCTTCCGGTTGACGGGCGATCGCCTCAACGGCGCCCTTACCGATCTGTCCGATACCGATACCGGCGCCAATAGCTGCGAGTCCGGCACCAATGGCTCCACCCGCGTTAGCGGTGGCTTCCAGCAAAATCACATTCAAAAGATCCATGGAGGTTATTGATGGTTAAAAAAAACGTTTTAATGGTGCGCCGCGTGCGCTTCGTTGTGATGCTCGCCTTCAAAAGCCTGACCGATGAATACCGCGGTCAGCATGGTGAAAATGAATGCCTGCAGGAAAGCAACCAATACTTCGATCATGTAGATGAAGACGGTGAATCCGATGGCCAGCGGAGACGCGCCCCAACCGGCATAGGTACTCAATTCGCCAAATATGAAGATGAGTGAGATCAAACAGATGATGATGATGTGTCCGGCCACCATGTTTGCGAACAAACGAATGATGAGTGCGAAGGGCTTGATGAACACACTGAGGAACTCCACCGGAACCAGAATGAACTTCACGCCCAGGGGTACACCCGGCGGGTTGAATATGTGGCCCCAGTAATGGCTGTTCGAACTGAACAAGATCACCACGAAGGAGATCAATCCGAGTACCGCTGTGAACGCGATGTTACCAGTCACGTTCGCCGATCCGGGAATCAATCCGAAAATATTATTGATGAGAATGAAAAAGAAAACCGTCAACAAATAAGGCAAATACTTTTCGGCCTTGTGACCCAGATTGGGACGAGCCACTTCATCGCGTACGAATGTGATCACCGGCTCCAACATACCCTGCATGCCAGAGGGAGCGGTACGTACGCCTTCTCCTTTTTTATATCGACCAGCCACTTTCAACATGATCCATACGAAAAGGATCAGTGCAATCAACATCTGCACTACGTTGCGAGTCATGGAAAGATCGTAAACTTTCACAGAAGCTTCGTGGTGTCCTTCCTTATCCACCGCTACGATATCACCCACTGAAAACGCCTTAGGATCCAATTTCATTTCCTCGATGCTGTGCTCCGTCAGCATGGCATAGCCATTGTGGGTTTTGTGCCCGTGCTCGAAGTTGGAAGACATGAAGCTGGTCCATCCTCTTTCTGGCGAGTACAAAATGATGGGCAGGGGAATGGAGATCGGATGGCCATCAATGTCCATGAAGTGGAACTCATGTCCGTTCAAGACGTGACCGAAAATGACCTCGGAAGCATTGAATTTTTTCTGGGGCTCGGCATGAGCGCCTGCTGCGGGAGCATCAGAAGCCCATAGAGCTCCCCCTAAAACGATAAAAACCGCTACCATCAGGGATTTGAGACGCAATGCTGCCATACCTACCTCGAAATTTGCCGCAAAGATAAGGGGGTAGACACAAAAACCGGCTTAAAAACGGGGCCAAATCCCCCGAAAAAAGATCCTGTTTAATCCCGAATAGGGCCATCTGCCTGAAGGTCTCCGGATTGTGGTAAACGGACCATCCGGGCGTAGATTCCGTTGGCCTTCATGAGTTCCTCATGGCTCCCCGATTCACGGATCTGGCCCCGCTCCAACACCAGGATCCGATCGGCTTTCCGGATGGTGCTCAACCGGTGGGCCACCACGATGCTGGTCCGGTCCCGGATAAGGGTTTCGGTAGCCTGTTGTATCAGTTTTTCGCTTTCCGGGTCGACCGATGAGGTGGCTTCATCCAGCACCAATACGGAAGGACCGTAGAGTAATGCACGTACAAAGGAAAGGAGTTGTCGCTGCCCAAGGGATAGGTTGCTACCTCGTTCCATAACTGGTTGATCGTATCCAAGCGGCAGGCTGCAGATGAAATCATGCATACCGATCAAACGGGCGGCGGCCTCGATCTTCTCTTGAGAAATATCCGTATTGTGAAGCGTCAGGTTATCCTTGATGGTTCCGGAGAAAAGAAATACATCCTGCAGCACCACACCGATCTTTGCCCGCAGCACGCGCCAATCGTACCGTTCGATGGGAACATCATCCAGTAAAACTCGACCGGAATCCAATGGGTAAAGTCGAGTGAGCAGGTTGATGATGGTTGATTTTCCGCTACCGGTTGTGCCTACGATGGCAAGGGTTTCACCGGGGCGCACATGAAAGGATATGTCGTGCAGAATAGGCTGGTCGGGCAGGTATGAGAAACTGACCTGTTCAAATTTGATATCGCCTTTCAGCGGACCGATGACAGGGATCGGATCGATAGTGTCAATCAGATGGTCATCGTTGTCAAGCACCTTGAATACGCGCTCGCCGGCGATCACCCCCATCTGCAGCACGTTGAATTTATCCGCGATCATTCGCAAGGGACGGAACAACAGATTCAGACATAAAATAAAAGAGATCACCACCCCCTGCCTACTCTCCTGCATCGCCAGGGCTTCGTGGGATGTCCACCAAACCACTGCTCCGATAGAAAGTGCAAGCACAATCTCCACCACCGGAAAGAAAACCGAATAAGCGAAGATGGCCTGGATGTTCGCATCCCGATGATTCTTGTTGATTCGATCGAATTTTTTCTTCTCCCGATCTTCTGCAACGAAGGCCTGTACCAATGCCATCCCAGTCAGGTGTTCTTGCACAAAGGCATTGAGGTCCGATACTGCATTACGCACTTTTTGAAAGGAGCGTCGTGTACTCTCTTTGAAAAAATAGGTAGCGATGAGCATGATCGGAAAGGGAATGAGCGCAATGAGGGTCAACTGCCAGTCGGCCCAGAACATGTAGGTGAGTACACAGGCGATCGACAGCAGATCGGCCAAAATGGGAATGAGTCCGTCCGCAAAAACATCATTGATCGACTCTAGGTCATTGATGGTACGGGTGGTGAGAGTGCCAATCGGTGTACGGTCGAATTGACGAAGGTTGAGGTGAGTGATGTGACGAAATACATTGACCCGCAGATCCTTTACCACCGATTGCCCCAACCACGCCGTTTGAAAAGAAAATAAAAATCGAATGAAGGTCTCGATCAACAGCAGTCCAACTTGAATGATTGTTACTCGAATCAGCAGATCAGTGAGTCCTTGTGCGATGTATACGTTGACGGTTTGCTGAATCAGCCAGGGTCGTATCGGCGTCAGCAAAGCCAGTCCGATCGCCAATGCCAGGGAGCCGAAAAACCGCCTTCGGTAGGGACGGGCATACCCGTACAAACGTCGGAGTAATCCCCACTGATTTTGGGAAGCGATCGGTTCAGCCAAGTTGATTTATTGAATCCGCAAAGCTACTCACCCTTGTCCATTTCCCGTTGATAGGCTTTGATGAAAAGGGCACCCAGGTTTTTATAAGGCGGAATGTAGTCATCGAACTCCCGTGCTTCCACGAGTTTGTCGAGTTCCTTCCAGAATGGGATCCAGTCGATGTCTTGTCCGGTCCGCAATTTCTCTGTAAGCAATTGCATGAATGGGCGGTTGACAGCCGTGGCGCCGATCTGTTTGGAGGCGATGATGTGTGCATCACCGGCTTTTTCAAGTACATCATGAATCAGGTGGTACCCTCCGCAGGATCCCAAGAAAACGATCCGTGAGTTGGGAGAAAGACGGCTGATGGTGGAGGGCGCATAGTAACTGTGCCCGCGATGGATGGTGATAGAGGGAAGCAGTCGGTTCTCCTCCAGATATTGTGTAAGAGCGGCCTGTGCCCGATCGTCGTCGCCGGTCTCCTCGGGGAGGGGACGATTCGCAAATAAGATCACCGGCCGACCTTTAACAGAACGAAAACTCACCCACTGCGGGTTTGAATCATCCAAACGCCACAAAGACGGATTGAACATGCGAAGAAATCCCTGAAAGATGTTCTTGCCATCTTCATCCCCATAAAAAAATACCTGAATGATCACCTGTCCGCTGTCGTTCACCAGCCGCTGATGCGGTACCTGATAAACAGGCGGAATCCCCAACTCTTTGGTCAGGTCGACCCGCTGTGAACTATCTGCCGAGCGAAACAATGTCTCCAGTATACGATAGATGGTTTGACCTCTTTTGTTCTGTGCGATCTGATTGCGATCCAGATTATCCTTTACTTGCACCAGCATTTCATCGGCCACCGGCTTTTGAAATTCTCGTATGCTGGCATAAGAATCAGCTACATCCACACCTTCTTCCAATCCGCGTGTTCGCTCCAGTCGTCCAACAAAGGCTTTCATCAATACCTCTGCATCGGAAAGCTGATCCGTGTAAGCAGCCCCGGGAAAAGAGGAAAGAAAATCACCCAGCGTATTGAAGGCCGCTGCCATTTTAATAAATTTCCGGTACCGATCGAATTGTATCTGCATGAGCAGCGAATCGCCTCTTCGGCCGATGCGTTGCATAAGCAGCGGATAGATTCCCTTGACGAAACTGCTGGTGTAGATCACGCCATCCGATGAAACGGCGAGATAATATAATTCCTCCGCAGTCAACTTTTGCAAGCAGGCGAAACGGATATCAGGGGGATCGTTGTGCAAGCCATTAATGACGTGAACGAAATACTCTTTTGCCTTCTTCTCCAGCCGCTGGGTTAGCGACATGTACTCAAACGCCGTGTCTCCATTGAGCGCACGGGACCAATACGATCGTTGGGTGCTGACCAATAGTCGATAGTAACCGATGGTATCGTCACGCACCTGATCGATGTCCCGGAAACTGAGCTGCCCACGCTGTATCTGATCGAGAAATGGAAAATATTGTTGCCCGTTCTTACTGCCGGCCATGACAGCGATTATGTTAACAAACGGATCCTTGTTGTTTCGGATGCGGGCACCAAGACGATCACCGGCAGCGGCATAATCATAGATCAATCGCGGTTGCTTACGAGCGATGTCGGTGATGATACTGTCGGCAGAAAGTATATCAGGATGTCGTTGTAGTTTGGGAAGAATCTTACTCGGGTTCGCCTTGCAATATTTCAAAACCAGGTCGTTGAGCGTAGCCGAATAGTCGGGTAACTGCGTAAACTGATCGCTACCCAGCAAGGCCATACCACCTTCATGGCTATGGATGTAAAAAGCAGGACGGATCGAAGCTCGTTGACGTTCAATCGAAAGGAGGGAATAATAGGTTGAGATCAGTGATACACCTTCTGCGGGCGGGATTCCTTCCCGAAGCATCCACTGGTTGCGGTATTGACGGATCAGGTATTCAAGACCGAACAGCTGGTTCATCTTTTCCCGGTGCTCAAGCATTGGATCCGTTTCGATCCGGTATTGGATCCAGTCAACTTGACGGGTGAATGCATTTGTTAGCCAACTGCTTGAGAGTGGATCGCGCAGCGGATCGAATGATCCGTCATTGCTGCCATCGGAGGTCAGCAAAAGTGCTTGTTCCTGATCGACCAGTTCATGGTTCCGCTCCCGTCTGAACTCGGGCTTATATCCCGTAGGAATGGCAAAACTGTCCGCCACAGGTTTTTGCCCCCCCTGCCCTTGTACGGACATAGCAGAAAGCAGGATCAGGGCGGGTAATAAACAGCGGACCATGTGCCCAAAGGTAATTCGCATCGATATTAATTAATCATTAACTGGTGGCAGGTGCGCCAGAATCGAAGTAGGTTTGTGAAAACATTGGCATGCCCGCTTCGCTCCGAAAAGTATTGATCGCCGACGATGATCCGGATATTCTGGAGATCCTCCGTTATAATCTGGCGCAGGAGGGGTATGAAGTGATCACGGCCAAGGACGGAGATGAAGCGCTGGAGAAAGCACGCAAGCACCAGCCCGAACTTATTGTTTTGGATGTAATGATGCCGCGTAAAACGGGCGTAGAGGTCTGCCAATGGCTGCGGGCACAAACGGCCTTTCAAAAAACATTGATCATTTTTCTGACCGCCATAAGCGATGATCTCGCACAGATCAAGGGACTGGAGACCGGGGCCGATGATTACCTGACCAAACCGCTCAGCCCAAAAGTTTTTCTTTCGCGTATACAGGCACTGTTCCGTCGACTTCCGACAGCCTCCGACGAAAGATCCCTACGATTCGGAAACCTGACGATCGATCCCGATCGATTTGTCGTGGAGATAGACAGCCAGGAGATCAGTCTGGCTAAAAAAGAATTTGAGCTTTTGTATTTGCTTGCGCAGAAACCGGGTCGTGTATTTCTCCGTCAGGAGATCATGAACCAGGTTTGGGGCAATGAAGTGATCGTGGGCGACCGCACCATCGATGTGCACATTCGAAAGATCCGACAGAAAACGGGAGTCGATTGCATCACCACCGTGAAAGGTGTAGGATATAAGTTTGAGTGGGACTAGTCCTCCCTCCCCTAGCTTTGCATCATGTTTTCATTACGGAACAGTACGCCCCGCCAGATCGCACTGCTTACTGCTTTTCTGTTGGCCATCCCGGAAACCCTGATCCTTTGGTTGGCGGAGAAAAAGATCGGGCTGGCTATCATTTGTTTCCTTTCTGTTTTCCTGCTGAGCTACTTGTTGATCTCCTTCATGCTGAATCGGTTTGTATACCGACAGATCAAACTGATCTATAAGTTCATTTACAAGACCAAGGCCACGAAACGGGAAGAAACATATTACAAGTACCTGATCCCCAAAAAAACGATACAAGAGGTAGGATTGGATGTGGAGCAGTGGGCCGCTGACAACGAGAGAGAACTGGAACTCCTTCGACATAATGAGCAATTCCGCCGTGAATTTCTTCAGAACCTGTCACACGAATTCAAAACGCCGGTATTTGCTATTCAGGGATATGTAGACACGCTACTGGATGGAGCCATGCAAGATCCTGAAACTGCCAAGCGCTTTTTACAACGTACCTCGAAGAATGTAGAGCGCTTGACGCATTTACTGAACGACCTGGATCAGATCGCCAAGTTGGAGAGAGGAGAGATCGTATTAACCAAGGAGGCCTTTGTGATACAGGAAATGATACAGGAAGTTTTTGAAAGCAAACAAACGAAGGCTGATGCTAAACAGATCGGGTGCCGACTGAAAAAAGAATCAGAAGCGCCGGTGATCGTTTTTGCCGACCGAGAGAAGATCCGACAAGTCCTGAATAATCTTGTATCCAATGCCATCAAGTATGGCAAACAAGATGGGGAAGTGGTAGCCAGTGTGTATCGCACGGATGGTAAGCGTATTCTGATCGAGATCACAGACGATGGCGTTGGCATACCGGAAGCGGAATTACCAAGGGTGTTTGAGCGGTTTTATCGGACCGAAGTGGGGCGCAGTATGGATCTGACCGGAAGTGGACTCGGACTGGCCATCTGCAAACACATATTGGAAGCACATGGCCAAAGTATACATGTTCGCAGTACGGAACAAGTGGGTACAACATTCGGATTTACCCTGGAGGCCAAACCCGATTAATACTTACTGGTAACAGGAAAATAAGATTGCGGTAGCGTTCGCTTAACGTTCGGTTGGGAATTTAGACAAACCCCAGCCGATGAATTACCGCGAGGCCGATATAGTAGTCCTCTCCGATCTGCATTTAGGCACCTATGGTTGCCATGCAAAAGAGATCGTACAATACCTGCGTCACGTCCGTCCCAAATGGCTTATCCTGAATGGGGATATCATCGATGGCTGGCAATTCAGTAAACGTTATTTCCCAGCTTCGCATCTGCAGGTAATCAAAGAGATACTGAACCTGACTGAGTTAGGAACACGTGTGGTATACATTACCGGCAACCACGATGAGATGTTGAGACGATATAGTGGCTGGCAATTGAGTCACTTTCAGCTAACCGATAAATTGGTGTTAGAGATCGATGGACAGATGACCTGGATCTTTCACGGAGATGTATTCGATGCTACGACCAAAGGCAGTGCCAAGTTCATCGCCAAATGGGGCGGTATCGGATATGACTGGTTGATTTTACTGAACCGGCTGATCAACTGGGTGCTTGTCAAATGCAACCGACCCAAAATGAGCTTGAGTAAAAAGGTGAAGAACGGCGTGAAGAAAGCGGTTGCCTGGATCGACAATTTTGAACAAACGGCAGCTGAACTAGCGATCGAGAAGGGATATAAATACGTGATCTGTGGACATATCCACCAGCCCCAGAAACGCGTGATCGAGACCGAAAAAGGAAGTGTCATTTACATGAACAGCGGTGATTGGATCGAGAACCTCACCTCGTTGGAATATTCCAACGGAAGCTGGGGTCTGTACCACTACCAAGAACAAGATTTTGCCTCCGCGCCCGTCGTTTCACTTCCGGTCCGCTTGAAGGAAGTGGAAGTCGTAACCGAAGAAGTTTCCATGCACATTCACTCATTACCCATACCATCATGAAGATCCTATATGCCGTACAGGCGACCGGTAACGGACACGTAAGTCGGGCACAAACACTACTGCCTTACTTGGAATTATACGGGAAAGTGGATGTTTTTCTCAGCGGATCGAATAGTCATTTACCCTTTGACGGACCGGTCGCATACCGAAGCAAGGGCCTCAGTTTATTTTATAATAACAAAGGGGGATTAAATTACTGGCAACTGATCCGAAAAACCCATCCCGCACAGGTGATTCGAGACGCCAAACAATTACCCGTAAAAAAGTACGACCTGATCATCAACGATTTTGATTTCATCACCTCGTTGGCCTGCAAACTTCAGGGAGCCCCCTCTATTCACTTCGGACATCAGGCAAGTTTCCAATATGCACAGACCCCCCGTCCACGCAACCGATCCTGGCATGGGGAGGCTTTATTACGGCACTTTGTACAAGCCTCTAAACACATCGGTCTGCATTTCGATTCCTACCACCCCAATATTTTCATGCCGGTGATCAAGCCAGAGGTCATACAGGCTGTGCCTACCCGATCCGGTCACATCACGGTGTACCTGCCCGCCTATGAGGAAAGCTTTCTCGAACAACTGTTCCGAACACTACCCGGCACTCGCTTCGAAGTTTTTTCCAAAAGCACGAATACATTTAGACAGAACGGCAACGTCATTTTTCTTCCGATCGACCGGAAGCGATTCGATGAAAGCCTGATTCATGCAGATGGCATCATCTGCGGGGCAGGTTTTGAGACGCCTGCCGAAGCCATTCATCTGGGAAAGAAGATCCTGGCCATACCGATACAAGGTCAATATGAACAGGTATGCAATGCCGCAGCTTTGAAAGGGTTAGGTGTACGTTGCCTGAATAAACTAAGTGAAAAAGAAAGACCCGCGTTATTGAATTGGTTACAACAGGGAGAATATGTGCAACGCGATTATTCGGATTGCATTACGCCTGTGATACGAAAAGTGATGACGGCGGGTAACAAAATTCAGCAAAGGACTAGGGGTGAAGATCCTTTCGCCAATACAGGCGTGGGTGTCATCGCTTAGCTGTTTCCAACAACTGTTCACGAAGATGGTGAATCAGGCCGTCTGCCAAACCGATCTTGGGTACATAGATCTCCTCGATACCGCCCCATTTCATCAGATGGGTATAGATCAGCAAAGCCGGAACGATTACATCCGCTCGATCCCGTTTGAGTTTGTAGCGAAGCATGCGCTCTTCCACGGTCAGATCACTCAACTCTCGGTGCATCTCCCGTACGGTTTCAGCTGAAATGGATTTACCGGATTTAGCATTGACCAGCGAAGCCAATTTGTTGATGTTCCCACCCGAACCGATAGCTGTGACTTGATCGTATTTCTTGGCAAAGTCCCGAAGAAATAGTTTCATCTCTTGCCAAACCTCATCATCCATCTGATTGGTGAGCATTCGGATCGTTCCCACATTGAATGAACGTTGAAAAACAACTTCAGACTGATGATAGAAAGTGAGTTCAGTACTACCACCTCCTACGTCGATATAGAGATAGCTATGGCCAGGATCAAGCAGTTCCGCAATATGATTCTCATAGATTATTTCAGCTTCCAAGTCGCCGGAAATGATATCGATGCCGATACCAGTCTGCTGACGTATTTCCCGAATGATCTCCTTCGAGTTGGAGGCATCGCGCATCGCACTGGTGGCACATGCAATATAATGATCCACTTCGTGCATACTGATCAGACGAGCGAACACATCGATGGTGTCAATAAGCATTTTCTTACGACGAGCACCAATATATCCCTTTTCAAATACGTCAAATCCCAAACGAAGCGGAATACGAAGAAAATTCAAACGATCGACGCGAGATTCTTTTCCGATCGATGTTACCTCTGAGATGAGTAAACGAGCAGCATTGCTGCCGATGTCAATGGCTGCCAGGATCATTTAGCGAAGTTTGGAACGAAGGAATACATAGGTCTGTTCCTGTGATCGAATCTTTTTACGTCCGGCAGATACATAACGATTGGTTAAACCGGGCTCCAAAATACGCGCCTTTTGATTATCGACCAACTGAATGCGAATGAGGTCGATCAGTTCCTGTTTGATCCGATCATCATAAACAGGTGTAGCCACCTCTACGCGATGATCCAGGTTGCGCACCATCCAATCTGCACTACTGATATATACCATTGGATCACCCCCTCTTGAAAAGATCATAACCCGGGCATGCTCCAAATATTGATCAACAATGCTGATCGCATGCACCTGTGCGTCAACACCCTCTCCGTTGATGCGCTGACAGAATATTCCCCGTATAATCAAGTGTACCTGCACACCTGCTCGCGCAGCTTTATACAGCGCTTCCAGCAGCACCCCATCACTCAACGAATTCAGTTTCACGATGATCTCAGCGGGCTTTCCTTTCCGTGCCAGCCGCACTTCCGCCTGAATATGATCGAGTATCCGCGGGCGCATATTGGTCGGGGCTGCCAGTAAATGCTTCAGACTACGTAATGGTGCAAGCCCGTTTTTCCACTCGGCCAGATAGGTGAAAACTTTTTCGACTTCAGCCATCAAAACAGGCGAGGCGGTCAGCAAACAATGGTCGGCATATACACTGGCCGTTTTTTCATTCAGGTTTCCGGTGGAGATAAAACCATAAGTGATAACCTTTTTACCTTTTCGCTTTCGGATACAACAAAGCTTGGCATGTACCTTTTTATTCGGCATACCGACCAATACTTGTACGCCTTCTTCTTCCAGTATGGATTTCCATTCAAGATTGGCTTCTTCATCGAAACGGGCTTTCAGTTCCAGACAAACAACTACTTTCTTCCCATTTCGAGAGGCGTTGATCAACGCATTGATGACCTTGGAGTTAGAGGCAAGTCGATACGCCGTTATCTGAATCGATAAAACATCGTCATCCATGGCCGCTTCCCGAAGCAGATCGATGACCGGATCGAAACTGTGGTAGGGAAAATGAAGCATCACGTCTCGCTGCTGGATCACCTCGGAAACCAGTTGTGACTTTTTTAATGCCGGATGGCGAAAGGGAGACGGACGGGAAGTAGGGTTTGTGAGAACCTTTGGGAAATCCATGAAGTGACGGAAATGATGTATGTGTCCGCCCGGGATGATATTGCTCTTTCGACTAAGTTGTAGCTTGTCGATCAGGTATTGTAGTAAACGAGGATTCATTGTCCGCTCGTAAATAAAACGAACCGGTTTGCCTTTACGTCTGCTTTTTAACCCCTTCTGTAATTTTTCTACCAGATTCAAACCGACCTCCTGATCCATGTCGATCTCGGCATCCTTGGTAATCTTGAACACACTTGCCTCGAACTGGTCGTATTTGGTGTGGGTGAACAGAACCGGCAGATTCGAGCGGATCAAATCTTCCAGCAGCATGATGGAATGTGTTCCTGGCTTAGAAGGCAATTGCACGAAACGTCCCACGGAACGGGCCGGAATCTCAATGACAGAAAATCGCTCCTGATACGAGTCTTTTTTATTGGAAAGCACCACACCCAGATACAGGCTTTTATCCCGCAGATAAGGAAATTGCGGAATGTTTTCGATCATGAGCGGGATGATGTACGGACGGACCACATCCTCAAAATAGCTACGCACAAATCGACGTTGTTCTGCGTTGATCTTTTTTTCATCTACCAGATAAACGCCTTGCTTGCGTAGCTCACGGTATACATTTTCCCAGATGCGGTTGAATTCATTTTGTTGACGAAGTACGACTTGTTGAATCTCATCCAGTATCTGCTGCGGCGACTCGATGCGGTCAAATGAGGCCTTTTTTTTCAACCGGGTCCACTCCACCATGCGCTTCAACGTAGCGACTCGAACGCGGAAGAATTCATCCATGTTATTGGAAAAGATCCCCATGAAACGGATACGATCCTGCAGCGAAACGCTTGGATCATTCGCTTCTTGCAATACGCGTGCGTTGAAACTTAACCAACTGATATCTCGTGCAAGGAATTTAGCTTTCATATTGTCAGTAGCAAAGGTAAAAACAACATCGCCTCCTAGCGGAGGCGATGGATTGTTTATCAGAGGAGAAAAATTAGAATTTAGTCCAACCTTTCCACCAGCTGGTCAACGGACCGGCCGGAGCAATGGCGCCGCGGAAGGTGATGGTCTTGTCGAAGAACGTATCCCCGTTGAACTTGGGATCCGTGAAGCCGCCACCAGTATTGATCTTGGCATTTCCGTTCGAACCGGCAAACGGAGTGGGGTCTGGAGCCGAATAGTTGAAGGGCTGGACCAAACGAGCGTCACTTACGTTCACGAGGATATCGTTGTTATAGAATGGAGTATTGAACCAAGTGGCAAAGGCGGCATCATTCGTGATGGTCGCACCGGCTGTTCCAGCAAAACGGATGGCAACGGTGTTACCGGCCAGGGTGACGTTGCGTAAGCGCAGTGAGCTGTCTTCCATGTTGAGGGCAACCGATGAACCGGTAGTAGCATCCAGCTCAAGTCCGATGGGCCATCCCAGGATGATCGAATTGAAAAGGGACATAGCTGTATTACGACGGATGTGTGCGCCACCGCGGAACAAGGTATTTCCTACATTGGTGAGTGTGGCACGCGGACCGATTGCCGTGATATTACTGAAGATAGGAGCGGTTTTCGGAGTAGCCGTTGTACCGCCTGAGTTATTATCGCTTTCAAATGCCTCTGAACGAGAGATATCGGCCAAGAGTGAATCGCGAATCACCAGTCCGAATTGAACTTTACCATTATATCCATTATCGGTATCGAAATCATCATCAAGCGTCTTGTACGCGATCAGGAACTTACAGTTCACCGTACCACCGAACCACTCGTATGCATCATCCTTAGCATAGGAAACTTGGATGTTTTCAATGGTGGTGCCGTTTCCAACGGCAGCCATGGTCAGACTGTTGATCTCTTTATCCGGCTGGAATGCATAGCCCGCGTACTCGATACGTACAAATTTGAGGGAACCGGAGTTATCGGCTGCATCTGTTCCGCCGGCGAGTCCGTCTCCGTTGGCATTATCGATACCACCTTCCACCTGGAAAGTATTTGCAGCACCATTGAAGCTGGTGTTAACCGGTGCTTTTCCGCAGATCACGATACCACCCCAGTCACCTGATTGTGGGTTCGGTGAGGCAGAGGTAAAGACGATCGGATCAGTGGGTGTTCCATTTGCCTGGATCTTGGCGCCACGAGTGATGATCAGTGCGGCTACATCGGTTCCACTGAAAGAACCCTTGATAACGGTACCTGGCTCAATTGTCATGGTGGCATTGTTCACCATATACACCAAGCCTTTCAGGATATAGGTGTTTTGTTTTTTCAGAAGGGTATCCTTGCTGATGCGTCCTTGCAGTGTGATGGTCTCACCTTGAGCTGTACCGCCACCGCCTCCGCTGACGACAACTACCTGGATCTCTCCATCCGACTCGATCTTACGGCAACCGGTCCAAGCCAGGGTAGCCAGTGCTGATAACAGAATAAGGGTTTTTTTCATAACGGGGTGTTTAACAATAAAAAGGTTGATTAGAGTGTGTAGTTGAAGGTTAAGCTGAATGTGGTTCCGGTTTGACGCGTGAATCGATAGGCATCCGTATTTTTTTGGAAACTGTACTTGGTACCGACGTTCTGATAGAAATATTGAACCGTATTGAATACATCAGAAATATTGAAACGGAATTCACCTTTCTTCTTCAATACTTTTTTGCTCATCTGGAAGTCTACCAGATGACGAGGCGCTTCCAGGATGTCCGGCGATCCGGAACCGGCACTGATGTCACCCACCAAGTAGATACGCTCACCGATACGATTATATAGAAGAGTTGCGGTCAATCCGGCTTTCTCCAGATCGTATAACAATCCGACATTGATCATATAAGGCGATTGACCCTGGAGCGTACGATCGATACCCAGTGAAAGATCTTTCACCTGACTCTTGATCAACGATCCGTTTGCCTGCAGCGTGAAGTTTTTCAATGCATCCACCACATCGAGCTTCTTTCTAAATTCAGCCTCAACTCCGTAAACAGTAGCCCGCTTGGCATTTTGATAACTGAACGTACTGGAACCACCTACGCCCTCGTTGAACAATTGCTCGATCGGATTATCAAACCGCTTGAAGAATGCACCTAATGTGAACACTTCTCCGGCGCGGGGATATAGCTCGTACCGCAGATCGAGGTTTCCGATTTTGGTACGAAGCAAATTGGGATTTCCTTGAACGGAGGCGTTCAACTCAAAATCATACAGGTTGAGGAAGGCCAGTTCACGCAACTCGGGACGGATCACGGTTTGTGAGGCAGAGAGACGGATGTTGGTCTTGGTGTTTGCTTTATACGTGGCATTCAAACCGGGCAGGAAGTCCAATACTTTAGAGTAGGTGTGACGTGGGTCCCAGGTTTTCACACTGCCGACCAATTGGTCATAATGTTCTACGCGTAATCCCCATACCACCCGCAACTTCTTGGTGAATTGATTATCGAGTTGGAGAAACCCACCGTTCAAAATGGTATTGGCCATGTAGCGGAACGTACGTCCTTTGATCGCATCGAATCCGAAGAGATTATCAGTTCCGTTTCCGAAATGGATCGGATCGAATACTCGATCGGCAGGCAACAGACGGAGTCCGGGATTATCGATGGTCAGGTAATTAGCGAAGAGATTGGCATCATACAAACGATCCTTGATCTGCAGCATATAGCCGCCCTTCAGTGTTTGTTTTTGTCCCAACCAATCAAAATTGTAACTGAGGTCACCACCGGCCGTGTATATATAATCACTCAGGGTCTGGAAGATGCGGCTGCCGCTTTGCTGAGAGAGTACGTTGGAAATCAGGAGTCGGTAGGGATCGGAGGTTCCGGCCAGACGAGAGTATGCGATTCTACGTTGATCAGGTATATATCCATCGAGGATGGTGAATGAACCATACCAACGGAATTTAAGGGGATTGGTAATGGTGTGATCACCCGTGAGCTGAGTCGTGAAGAACGTATTCTGCTTGAAGGTGAGGTCAGAGCCTTGGATCTGCTCATCGCGGTTGAACTCATCTCCCTCGCGTTGGGTCACGGCATTGTTGGAGTTGACATTGATGAGTGACTTGACAGAGATGCGGTTTTGACTGTTCAATTGCAACGCTAGACTGCCGATGGCACCCACTGAAACTTCTTGCTGATAGCGGGTATCGCTAAAGCTAGAGTTGATCGAAGCGACATCATTAGAGATCGAGTTGGATTGGTTGAGCAAGAGAACCCGACGATTGGTTTTGTTATAGTTGACACCGATGATACCACCGATGCGCTTACCAAACAGATTCGAGGAGAAACTTCCACTGCTTTGGAAGGAAACGTTCATAGGAGCGGAGCCGGCGATCGGCGCCCAGGCATTACGCATGGTTTTGCCGATAGCAGTTTTGGTCATTTGTGAAGAAGTATCAAATTCTGCTTTGCGGGTATAACCGGCAGGCAGGCTGCGTGTTCCATCATCGATACCCAACCAATCGAATCGACCACCTGGATCACGATAAAAAGTATTGCCGATGGTCTGTGAGTTGAAGCCGGTTCCCACCTGCACATTGAATGAGTTGGTGGAAGGAATGTCTTTGGTGTTCACCTGGATCAGTCCGCCTGCCCACTCACCCGGATACTCGGGAACGAAGGCTTTGTTGATGATCAGGTTATCGATCATGTTGGCGGGGATCAGATCGAAAGAGAAAGTTTTACGATCAGGTTCGGTGCTGGTCAGCAGGATACCGTTCAGCATGGCCTGGTTATATCGATCGGCCAGTCCGCGGATCACAATGAACTTTCCTTCCTGCACACTGGCGCCGGGTGTACGCTTCAGTACCTCACCGGTATTACGGTCGGGCGAGCGGCGAACCGTCTCGGCAGCAATAACCGAAGCAACGGTATTCGTATTACGTTGAAAAGTGATCAGGGCGTTGACGGACTCCTTTCGGGCGGTGGAACCTTTGGTGGTGATCGTCACTCCTTCGCCCACTTTCTCTTTTACTTCCATCACCACATTCAGCTCGTTGTATTGCCCGGCCTTTACTTCCACCTCACCGATGGTTTTGTTTTCATAGCCTACCGCTGAAAGGGTCAAGGTATATTTTTGTCCGGCTGAAAGGCTGAGGGTAAAACGACCCTCAACGTCGGTAATAGTACCGGTATTGGATCCCTCAATTTTGATCGATACGCCACTCAGGGGTTCGTTCTTGGAGTTGGTGATCTTTCCCGCCAGTTTGAGATTTTGACCAAAACTCAAAGTGGTCGAGAACAATAAAACCAATATGGCGATTAGCCGTCCGCACTTCATGTTCGCAACTTTTGGCAAAAGTGGGCTTGGTGTGTAACGGCTATGTTATGCCAATATTAAGGAGTCGTGAAGTAAATGTTACCACAATGTTATCACGGCTGGAATTGGATACTCATTCCGCCGGGGAATGATCGGCGATCAAGGACCTGAGAGTATGGCTATCCAAAGGCTCTTTAAATCCCACTTAGCCAACTGTAATCAGCTAGACTCACGGCGGAAGTACTGATGATAATTTAGTGATTTACATGCGTTTACGTATTTAAAGTGGGTCAGCAAGCAATGCACCAGAGCCGTGTTACCAAATCATTAAGTTTGCCTTTTACTCTCTGTAGCCCTAACGCTACAAGTACATTTGGTCTCTTCAAATATTAGACATGTCTGCCCTACAATCGATCCTCAAGATCTTTCTTCCCAAAAACGTCATTTTTTATGAGCTCTTCGAGCAAGTCGCAAGCAACGTGCTCACCATGGGGGGGCAATTGAGAACCTTCGTTGCAGAACCGGATTATGATAAGCGAGCTGCCATCTTACTTCAGATTGAAAACATGGAGCATGCAAACGACGACTTGACCCATCAGCTGTTCACCGAACTGGGGCGGAATTTTATCACGCCGTTCGACCGAGAGGATATCCATTACCTCGCCACATCACTTGATGATATCGCGGACTATATTTACGCATCTGCCAAAAAAATGAATTTCTATCGGGTTAACCCGAATGAAACCGGTATTCATAAGTTTTCGGAGCTCATCGAGCAGGGATGCCAACAGGTCCACAAGGCGGTGATCGAGTTACGCGATATGAAAAACATGCGTTCCATCACGGAGGCATTGGTTCGCATCAACAGCATTGAAAACCAGGCCGATGATGTTTTTGACATGAGCATTGAGCGCTTGTTCGAAACAGAGGAGGATGCAAAGGAAGTAATCAAAAAAAGAGAGATCTATCAGGTAATGGAGATCGCCACAGATAAATGTGAGGATGTTGCCAATGTGATCGAGTCCATCATCATCAAATACGCCTGAGGAACATGACCACGCTGCTGATCGCCATCATTGCGCTGGCCCTTATATTCGATTACATCAACGGCTTTCATGATGCGGCCAATTCTATCGCCACCGTTGTGTCAACGAAGGTGCTCACACCTTTTCAAGCTGTTTTGTGGGCCGCGATCTTCAACTCCGTCGCCTTTTTCATTTTTAAAGATCATGGCGTAGCAGATACGGTTGCTAAGACCGTTCATCCGAACGATATTCCTAAACCTGAAATGCTTTGGGTTATCCTATCCGGACTCACCGCGGCCATCGCTTGGAACCTGCTCACGTGGTGGTATGGTATCCCCTCGTCGTCGTCGCATACGCTGATCGGCGGGTTTGCCGGTGCAGCCATTGCGGCCGGAGGCTGGAACGCCGTCAATTCACCTGTGATCCTTAAAACCGCCAGTTTTATCGTGTTGGCACCCCTGATCGGTATGATCATGGCATTCATGATGTCGCTTTGGTTTCTGAACTCGTTTAAGAAAGGTTGGACATCCAAACTGTTACCGATCGGCATCCTGATCTTTGTTGCCATCTTCCTGTACAACAATCTTGAAACTGATCAAGATGTGATCAGCAAGCGTATACACTATAAAACTTACGCACTTCAGGTGTTGTTCTATGCAAAGAATTTCAAGTGGATCTTGTTGGCATTCATCCTCACCGTGATGGCCGTGTTTTCACTTTATCTCAGCAGGCTGAACACGCACCGGGCTAATCAATGGTTCAAAAAATTACAGCTGGTCTCCTCTGCAGCCTTCAGTATTGGTCACGGCGGAAACGATGCTCAAAAAGTAATGGGGATCATCACCGCAGCACTCATCGCCGGTGGTAGTATAACTGAATTCGATCAAATGCCTAATTGGGTGCCCGTTGCCTGTTACTTGGCGATCGGCCTTGGTACCATGAGCGGCGGATGGAAGATCGTAAAAACCATGGGTACCCGAATCACCAAAGTAACTCCCTTTGAAGGGGTTGCTGCAGAAACAGCGGGTGCGCTCACACTCTTCATTACGGAGGCGATGAAAATCCCCGTCTCCACCACCCACACCATCACCGGTTCGATCATGGGTGTAGGAGCCACCAAGCGTTTATCAGCCGTGCGCTGGGGCGTAACACTCAATCTGGTCTGGGCCTGGATACTGACTATCCCGAT
>JBKCMR010000014.1:0-1414 GCA_046300055.1 Bacteroidota bacterium | reverse complement strand
GCAATATTCAGGTGGTCGAACTGTAGTTCTTTTTCAGTCCATTGTTCCAGATCGATGGCCGCATCCCCTTCGATGGGTAAGGATTCTGCTTCCAATGGAGTGCCCCATTTTTTTTGATCGCGAAGTTGCATCAGGCATTGGTTCTTGGCGATCTGATAGATCCAGGACTTGAAGTAAGTGACTTTATACTTTTCGAGCTCAGTGATCGCTTTCAAAAAAACCTGTTGAACCGTATCGCGTGCAGCTTCCTCATCCTTCAGATACTTCATCGAAACGGCTAAAAGCATCAGCGTGTAGCGCTGCATCAGATGGCCCAGGCTGTCTGTGTCCTTTCCGGAATGGAAGCGTTCCAGCAGTTCCTCGTCAGACAAATGTCGGTATCGCTCCAGGGGCATAAAATAGGACCTTTGAGTCAGGATGCATCAGGCGCGTAAATTCAACACGCCGGCGTCAACTTTTTTTCACTAACTGAATAAGCCATTGATCCCATTCCAACATCCGGATGGCTGTGTAGATCAGTACGATTGCGAAGATCTGTTTCAATTGGGCTTGTGAGAGTGTCAGCGCCCAACGGCCACCTACATAGGCGCCTGCAATAAATCCAAGAGCCAGGAGTCCTACCACTCGCAAGTCGATCGGTGTTCCTTGTGCTTTGCACTGGGTGTAATAATAAAAGGAGGCAAGGATCACCACCGGCATGGTCAGCACAGCGAGCGATGTTCCTTGTGCCTGGTGTTGGTTGTATTGCAGAAAAATCACAAGGGCGGGTACCATGATGATGCCCCCTCCGATGCCAATAAGGCCACTCATGATCCCGGCTCCCAATCCGATCGCTAGGGCGATCCATATGATCTGTATGTCCATATTTTTTTTCATGTTAGATGGTGATCGAACCGGGTCGCATCATCCACCAGCCAATCCAAGTGAGAAGCAAGCCGGCTCCTACACTTGTCAGCGCATAGATTATGGCGACAGCTCCGCGATCATTTTGAAATAGTGTAATTGTTTCCAACGAAAATGCCGAAAACGTAGTGAAGCCTCCACAGAAACCACTGATCCAGAGCCAGCGTATGACGTCTCCCCGGATCGATTTTTTTTCAAGGTATCCGATCAGCAATCCGATCATCAGACAACCGATGCCATTCACCCAGAATGTGGACCAGGGGAAATGCTGTCCCTGGAAGGGGAGTAGTCTGCCCATGCCAAAGCGCAATGCGGCGCCCAGTGCCCCACCGATCATGACCCAGAAGAAAGCCGTCATTGGTTGTTTGTCGTTGAATCGGGAGCCTGCTCGAACAGGTATTTAAGATCGACTACCCAATTATTGTCGACCCGACAAACTCGTAAGGTGTCCGGGTCGTTTTTGTACGAGTTTGAGTAGATCACGATCGTAGTGGAATCATTGAGGTAGGTG
>JBKCMR010000013.1:0-1178 GCA_046300055.1 Bacteroidota bacterium | reverse complement strand
TATACGTACAATGGGTCGGCACAGCCTTCTCAGACACTTACGTCATCTGCCGGTGGTTCGATCATGCTTACGGGTTTAGCCGGTGGTTCGTATACGAATATCGTAGTGACGTTGAATGGATGTTCGTCGAATGCGGGTTCTGCTACGTTAACGAATCCTTCGTCACCGTCGGGGAATGCGGCGAGTAGTAATAGTCCGATATGTTCTGGTCAGACGTTGAATTTATCGGGTAGTTCGAGTACGTCGGGTGTGTCGTATCAGTGGACAGGTCCGAATGGTTTTACGAGTACTCAACAGAATCCTTCTATTGGTTCAGCGACTACTGCTGCTTCCGGCACATATAATTTGACTGTATCGGTTAATGGTTGTGCTGCGCCTTCGGTATCGGTGAGTGTAGTGGTTCGTCAGACGCCTGCTGCGCCGGCAGTGAGCAGTCCTGTTACGTATTGTCAGGGGGATGTGCCGAGTGCGTTGACGGCTACGGCATCGAGTGGTAATACGTTGTTGTGGTATACGGCTGCTACAGGAGGTACGGGTAGTACAACGGCGCCCACGCCGAGTACGTCCAGTGCGGGTACGACGAGTTACTATGTGAGTCAGACGACGGACAACAATCCGGTTGTTTGTGAGGGATCTCGTTCGGAGATACAGGTGGTGGTGAAGCCCAAGCCGAGTATAGTGGTTACGGGTACAGATCCGACATCTTGTGCGCCGGCCAATGGTAAGATCGAGATTACAGGTTTAACAGCGTCTACTTCGTATGTGTTGACATATACGTACAATGGGTCGGCACAGCCTTCTCAGACACTTACGTCATCTGCCGGTGGTTCGATCATGCTTACGGGTTTAGCCGGTGGTTCGTATACGAATATCGTAGTGACGTTGAATGGATGTAGTTCGGATCCGAAGTCAGTAACGTTAACGAATCCGAATCCGCCGACGGGTGTAACGGCTAGTAGTAATAGTCCTTTGTGTACGGGTGAGACGTTGAATTTAACGGGTAGTTCGAGTACGTCCGGTGTAACGTATCAGTGGACGGGTCCTGGCGGGTATAGTAATACGACACAGAGTCCGTCGATCAGTGGGGTGACGACTGCGAATGCGGGTACGTATACGTTCACGGTGTCCTTGAATGGTTGTTCGGCGACGCCGGTTACGGTGGATGTGGTGGTTCGTCA
>JBKCMR010000012.1:0-17831 GCA_046300055.1 Bacteroidota bacterium | reverse complement strand
GCCTTTGAAAGTTGGGATACGCTTGGCGTTGCCCGATTCTTGGATGCCATGGAAAAGAATGGCTATACCGTAGCGAGCTGGGTGAAAGAGATGATCGCGGCCGGGATCAAATCATTTTATAAGATCGAAAACGGCAAACGCTTTTGCTATGATCCAACAACAAAAGCCTATCAGCCCTTGCCGGGAGGGGAAGCCTATATCCTACCGAGCCATCGAAGTGATCAAACGATCTGGAAAAACATTAGTTGCCGTTTGGTAGAATTGGGCGAGGATGTGCTCGCGTTGCAGTGGAATACAAAAATGGGCAGTATCGGAGGAGATGTATTGGGTGGTATTCAAACAGCGGTCGATACTGCGGAACGTTCCGGCAAAGCATTGGTCATCGCCAATGAAGGATTGAATTTTTCGGTGGGTGCGAATGTGGGTATGATCTTCATGCTGGCCATCGAGCAGGAATATGACGAGCTCGATCTGGCGATTCGTTTCTTTCAGAATACCATGATGCGGGTACGCTATTCCGACACACCGGTGATCGTCGCTCCACATGGAATGACATTAGGCGGCGCCTGTGAATTGAATTTGCATGCGGATGGATGTTGTCCGGCGGCGGAGACCTATATGGGTTTAGTTGAATTAGGCGTCGGTGTTATTCCGGGCGGAGGCGGTACGAAAGAGTTTGTGTTGCGGGCTTCCGACGAGATGCATCCAGACGAACCGGAAACCATCACCCTTAAAAACAGATTTCTTACCATTGCCACCGCAAAAGTGGCTACCTCAGCACTGGAGGGATTCAATCTCGGTGTTTTTAGAAAAGGACAAGACCGAATCGTTATGAATCAAAACCGTCGCGTATCGGAAGCAAAAAGTCTTGCCAGGCATATGCTAACGCAAGGATACGTATCGCCTACTCCGAGAAAAGATATCAAGGTGCTTGGCCGGTCCGGATTGGGTGCTTTATATGCGGGGATACATGGCATGCGTACCGCCGGATATGCGACAGAACACGACGCAGTGGTCGCGAAGAAATTGGCCTATGTGATGTGTGGCGGTGACTTGAGCGAACCATCCTTAGTTACGGAGCAATATCTGCTCGACTTGGAAAGAGAAGCGTTCTTATCGCTCTGTGGTGAGCGAAAAACACTGGAGCGAATTCAAAGTGTATTGAAGGGCGGCAAGCCGGTCCGTAATTAATCATTTACGCAAAAGATCGGCAAGCGCTTGACTGATCTCCGGATATTGAAAAGAGAATCCTGATTGTTGGATCTTCTCACTACTCATCGTAGTGCTCTTTAACACTTCGATACTCATCTCGCCCAACAAAATCTTCAAAGCAAAAGCCGGAACGGGTATCGGAATGAACGGAACCCCACTTGTTTTTGCCAGCGACCGCATTAGTTCTTTGTTGGAGACCGGATGGGGCGCTGATGCATTATAGATCCCGGAGACGTTATTTTCTTGTAGGGACCAGCAGATCATAGAAACCAGATCCAGAATGTGTATCCAACTGATCATTTGTGCACCGGTACCGAGAACAGGGGTAACACCGAAACGAACAGATTTTATGAATTCAGCTAAGGCTCCTCCTTTTGTGCTGAGAACGATTCCGATCCGTAACTGTACAAGACGTATGCCAAGAGAGGAGACATCCGACAAACTGGCTTCCCACAACTTACAGGTCTCTCCTAGAAAATCTGAGTGCACCGGATCATGCTCAGTAAAAGGAGTCGGATTCGGGATCGAAGGGTCCGGTCCGTACCAACCTTGTGCGGATGCACCTACTACAGAACGCACCTGATTGGGAATATTCTTCAAGCAATCAGAGATAAATCGGCCGGAACGCACACGGCTATCAACGATCTCTTTTTTTCGGTTGACCGTCCACCTTTTCTCGGCCACATTGGCCCCGGCTAAATGAATAACATGATCCGCTTCGCGAATGGCCTGTTCATCAATCGTCTGCCGGTATGGATCCCAAGAACGATAGGTGAGCTGTGGTGAAAAGGATGTCTGCTTCGATGGATCACGCGTGAGGATTGTAACGTGATGTCCATCATGTATCAGTTGCTCGGTCAGCGCCCTGCCGACCAATCCCGTACCGCCTGTGATAAGATGATTTGCCATGACTGATTTAAAACGGAGAAAGATCAAAATGGTTCATCGATAATTCGATTACCTTAGTGTTCGTGTCATCCATTTTACAAATAAACAACATTCGAAAATCCTACGGATCGGTTCGAGCATTGAACGATGTGAGTCTTGGTGTTCCTGAAGGGTCGGTTTATGGGCTATTAGGGCCTAACGGAAGTGGCAAAACTACCCTGCTGGGCATTCTGATGTCCGTTCTTCGTCCCCAAGATGGATCCTACACTTGGTTCAATGGCGCATTCGGTGACGCGTACAGAAAAAAAATCGGCTGTCTGCTTGAAACGCCCAACTTCTATCATTACCTAAGTGGTGAAGAAAATCTACGGATCACCGTTTCGATCAGTGGCAGAGGGAATGAGGATGATATTGAGCGGGTATTAAAGCTGGTTGGATTATTTGAACGAAGAAAACACCGGTTCGGGACCTACAGTTTGGGCATGAAACAACGGCTCGCCATTGGAGCTACCCTGTTGGGTGATCCGACCGTATTGGTATTGGATGAACCGACGAACGGACTGGATCCAGTGGGCATCGCTGAGATCCGCGATTTGATCCGAAGACTAAATCAACAAGGGCGTACCATTCTCATCGCCAGCCATTTGCTGGATGAGGTGGAGAAAGTCTGTACGCATGTAGCCATCTTAAAAAGAGGTGTTTTGCTGACGGATGGTCCGGTTTCCGATGTTCTGATGGATGAAGACGTAGTGGAAATGAAGTCCGCTGATCCGGTGCAGTTACAGAGCTACCTGAAATCGCAACAGATCGAAACATTTATAGATAGTGAACATGGCTTGATCTGTGCCCGCTTTCCTAAGGGAACGGCACCAATAGAAGAATTGAATCGCCGCTGTATGGAGCAAGGGATTGTACTGACACACCTGTTGCTTAGAAAAAAGAAGTTGGAAACACGTTTTTTTGAATTGACGAATGACTGACCGATGAAAGGAACCCAATTGCTTCATACAGAATGGCTGAAAGTCCGCAAGTACTGGGCATTTTGGGGCGTTTTTGCATTGGTGCTCATTGCTTACCCGGGCATCAGTTATCTTTTTTATACCGGTTATCAGGATCTGCGCAACAGCAACCGGCAAATGGATGCAATCCTCAAATTCACGGTCGGATCGCCCTTCGGATTTCCGGAGATATGGCATACACTTGCCTATATCGCCTCCTTCCTCGTATTCATTCCGGGTGTACTGGTGATCATGCTGATCACGAATGAATACCAATACCGCACACAACGACAGAATATTCTGGATGGATGGAGCCGGGATCAATTTCTGTGGTCCAAGGTCATCGATATCGCCGCGCTTAGCATTTTGCTCTCTCTCGTTTATGCAGGAGTGGTTCTCATTACCGGCTGGGCCAGTCCGGAGATCGCGCTTTCTGGGATTCAAGAGAAATCATATTTCATCGGACTGTTTGCGCTGATCACGTTCAATCAGTTAACCATTGCCTTCCTGTTTGGATTTCTATTCAAACGTGCCCTGCTGGCGTTGGGTTTCTTTCTGTTTTATTTCCTGATCCCAGAAAACATTCTGATTCAATTATCCCGCTGGCGCTGGCATACCGGTAACTGGTATCACTATCTTCCGTTGGAGGCATCGGACCGACTGATCCCGCCTCCCCCCTACTTGGCCCGAATTTCGAATCCGACCGATTACCAACTGATGTTGGACTCTATTCCCAAACACATCGTTATTTCCATCGGATACACTTGTCTGCTTTGGTTCTTTTGCTTCTGGTGGCTACGCAGAAAAGACCTTACCTAAAAAAAATCCTCCCGCAAAAGCGGGAGGAACAACTAAAAACAGGGTGCCCATCGGGCTTGCTACACAAACCCTGATCAGTCGGGACGTTTACCATCCAAGAATGTATTGATGGTGCTTAGCTGTACTTGGTTCTTATCGTCTGAACGAACCTCGTAATTGCTGTAAAAGCTTTCCACCGTATTGGATGTATTGTATAATTCCATGTTGCGACGGATATAGGCCGGTACCGTCTCAAATTCATTGTTCGAATCCGATGAATTGAAATTAAAAGACAGGCTACGGAGTTTTTGCAGACGCTCGGCCGCACGGCGATGCTGCTCAGCTTCTTCATCCCATACAGGCTCATTCATAGTTGTCTCTGCAGCTATCTGATTGTCCAGTACAGGAAGTGCCTCAGGCATCTCCTCAGCTACATGCTCTACCAGATGCATCTGTAACTCAAGCAGCTCATCCTCTTCTTTTATCTCCGGTACTGAAGGAGTTTGTATAACAGGTGCTTCATTGATCGGCGGCTGAGCAACAGGTGTTTCCGCAATTGGCGCAGGTGCAGGTGCCTCCATAGGTGTCACGGGTCTGGAATCGATGGCCGCAGTAGCATAGATATTTGTCGGGCGAGACAAATAACCTCCTGAACTAACTCGGCCTACAGATGAAGTTTCAGCATAAGCCTGCATGAATACTGCATCCGTTGGTTTAACTGACTGCAATGACACCGGCGTTTCAATCTCACTGACAGGAGTCTCCTCGCCCAACTGCCAATGAATAACCGTAGGTTCTTCTGTTTCCGTGATTGAGATCACAGTAGGTGTTTCTTCTTCAACTGTCATCACCGGCATCAGATGCTCTGGCGTGACGACGGATTCTTCTACTGCTAGAACCGGAATTTCCGCGGTAACTGCTTCAATTTGTTCTTCAACAGTTTGAATAGATGCCTCAGGAGTTAGAGAAACAAAAGGCTGTGGCGCAGCAGGTACTTGTGGCTGTTCCAGTACCATTACGATCTTTTCATCTTTGGGTTTCTCTGCGCGAATTACCGGCTGCGTGAATGACTCTGGGTGATCGATGCCGGAAGCGATGAGTGTAATACCCAGTTTGTCGCCCATTCCCTCATCGAATCCAAGTCCCATGATAACATCCGTATCCTCACCTGCCTGTTGTGCGAGATATTGCTGGATGATTTCCACTTCATCAACCGTGTGTTCAAAGTCACCTGGAGCGGATGTGATATTGATCAATAACCATTTTGCGCCCCGGATATTGTTATCGTTCAGCAGCGGGGAATTTAATGCTTGCTCAACTGCCTGTAAGGCACGGTTTTCACCCGCAACAGCCGCATGCCCCAGGATTGCCCGACGACCATTACGCATCACGGTACACACATCGGCAAAATCAACATTGATCTGTCCAGTACTGCTGATGACATCTGTGATACAACGAGCAGCCGTAGCCAGCACATTATCTGCCCGCTCGAATGCTTCACGCATTTTGAGGTTGCCATATTGATGACGGAGCTTATCGTTATTGATAACGATCAAGGTATCAACATGAGATTGCAGATTGCGGATGCCTTCTTCTGCTTGTTGCAAACGCTTCTTGCCTTCATAAGAAAAGGGTGTGGTAACGATACCTACGGTGAGAATACCCAGATCTCTACAGATCTTGGCAATGATCGGCGCACCACCGGTACCGGTTCCACCGCCCATCCCCGCCGTGATAAAAGCCATTTTCGTATTTACCTCCAGAATGCGCTTGATCTCCTCCAGCGACTCTTCTGTGGCCTGTCGACCGATATCAGGATTCGCACCTGCACCTAGACCCTGTGTCAAGTGTGGACCGAGCTGAATACGATTTGGGATGGGACTCTCGCTGAGTGCCTGTGCATCCGTATTACAAATAATAAAGTTTACGCCGTCGATCTGTTGGTTGAACATGTGGTTGGCTGCATTACCGCCGCCACCACCGACGCCGATAACCTTCAGGATCGAGGATTTCTCTTTTGGCAGATCGAAATGAATCATATGATAGGTTTTATGGGGCTTGCCCCAGGGTTAGTAAGGGTTTGTTCTATTGCCGTCCGGTGAATTTGGAATCTTCCTCTTCCCGGAATAGCTCAATGATCCGATCGCGGAATTTATCCCAGAAGCCAGCCATACCCTTGCGATAGGCAACATCTACTTCTGTAATTTCTTCCGGCACTGCCACGGGTGTTGCCTCTGCCTCAACAGCAGCCAACGCTTCAGAGTCCATTTTGAGGTAGTTGGAAGAAAAATCCTGCCTGTTATTCTCAAAATCATCGAGCCCTTTCAAGATCAAGCCGATACAAGTTGAATACGTGGGCTTGGAAAGATCGTCCAGATGACCAGCTGCCAGATGTTCATTGGGCAAACCGATCCGGGCATTCAATCCGGTTACGTACTCAGTCAGCTGAATCAAATGCTTCAGTTGTGAGCCACCACCGGTCAGTACCACGCCACCGTTTAGCGCTTTATTGTCCAGTCCAACTTGCTTGAGGTGATAGGTAACAAAATCAAGGATCTCACTCATACGAGCCTGAATGATATTGGCCAAGTTCTTTACGCTGATCTCCTTGGCCGGCATGCCACGCAGTCCGGGTATGGTGATAAACGCATTCGCCTTCGCTTCATTGGCTAATGCACAACCGAACTGCACTTTCATGAGTTCTGCTTGTGATTTCAATACACCCAAACCAGTCTTGATATCATTCGTGATATTTTCACCGGCAAAGGGGATCACGGCTGTATGCTTCAGGATACCCTCATAGAAAACAGCCAGGTCGGTGGTACCGCCCCCGATATCGACGATGGCAACACCTGCTTCCATGTCTTCTTGTGCCATGACTGCAGCGGCAGAAGCCAAGGGTTGCAATACCAGATCCTTGGTTTGCAGATTCGCTTTCTCCACGCTTCGATTGATGTTGCGGATCGCGTTCTTATCACCGGTAATGATATGGAAATTCGCACCGATCTTGACACCGCCGTATCCGATCGGATTGGCAATATTAGGATGGTTGTCGACGGTAAATTCTTGCGGAATGACATCGATGATCTGGTCGCCAGCAGGGATGTACGTCTTGTACTGGTCGGCGATGAGCTGATCGATCTCGGCCTGTACGATCTCCTCTTCTGTACGCTGACGAACGATGTCGCCGCGCGTTTGCAGGCTTTTGATGTGATGACCGGCCACACCGACGTAAACTTCCTCCACCTGTAAGGCCGGGTTCGAGGCCAAGCAATTATCCATGGCGGTTCGAATGGCCTTGATGGTCTCATCGATATTCAGTACCTGTCCGTGTTTAACGCCATTGGAATTGGCGCGGCCGAACCCGAGGATCTCGAGTTTGCCGTACTCATTTCTCCGGCCTGCGATCACCGCGATCTTCGTGGTACCGATGTCGAGGCCGACAATGATGGGTCTTTTTTGTTTCATCTTCGTTGTTTTTAGTTGGGGTTTATGTAGCGCGTTTAATAGGTTTTGTTATTTGTATGGTCGAATCAGATTTCATTCCTGACTGTATCAAGGCATCCACTTGTTTACGCTGACGGGTCGAATCAGACTCGGCTGTATACCGATTGCGACTTGCCACCACTTGACCCTGATACTGCACATCGATACGAGGGTATGTATCCAATCCCCTCGGACGCAATACTTGCTGATAAAAGATCCAGAGCCGATGAAAAGCTGCCGCCGGATCTTCAGCTGCTCCGAATTGTACCCGGTGATTTCCGGCAACCGGGATCAGCTCAAATCGACCTTTCTCATCGATCTCAAAATGACCGACCTGAGCCGACCAAAATGAATCAGCTTGGATGCAACGAGCCAGTGCGACAATTCGCATCGACTGCAAACTGTCTGCTCGGCCATTCACCCATTTCAATCCATTGAAAACCGGACACTCGATCACCACCTGATCCGATAACGGAAGAGAACGACCTGTACTGTCTAGATAAAAACTAGTGCCCAGTGTCGTGAATACTCTTGCAACCGGAATACGCTCCTGTATCCGCACATACAATACGGAACGATTATCGAAGTAGGCCTGTGCATCCGAAACACCGATGAACGTTTTCAATGAATCTTCAATTCGCTGCAAGGGGAATCGATCTACTGATTGCCCAAGCAGGGATCCACCAGCTCGGAGTCGAATGACTGCCTCTACATCCTGTTTCTTAATGAAAACAAAGGAGTCATCATCGTTTCGCGTGATCACATATCCCTTACAAATAGCCTTCCCTTGTTTTTCCCAAGCGGCATTGATCAGAAAACCCATACCCACAGCGATTCCTGCCCAAAAAAGCACGAAGAAGATCCTCTTTATGTTGAAGGAGCGGATCATGGGTGTTTCAATCGATTTAAGATCATCGGATACAATTGGTCGATATCTCCGGCACCTGCTGTCACGATCACAGTCGGTCCATCCTCTTGCAGTTCGCATTGCTGGATCATCCAATCCATAAATGATTCTTTACTATGAACTGAAAATCCAGTGGGATACTGTTTGGAGCGAATCATTTCTGAGCGAACGCCTTCGATCGGTAGCTCCCTGGCTGGATAGATGGGCAACAGCAAGGATTCATCTGCCAGCGACAAGGCTTCACCGAATGCATCCGCCAGATCGCGGGTGCGGGTAAAAAGATGCGGCTGAAAGACCAGGCGCATGTAATGATTCGGATACAGATCGCGAACACTTTGTAATAACGCCCGCAACTCTTCCGGATGATGCGCATAATCATCGATCCAGATTTTCTCGGAGTTGCGATAAACCGTTTCAAAACGCCTTTTCACGCCTTTGAAACAAGACAAGGCCGTTCGGATCGAATCCGAATCGATCCCGATCGTTTGAGCTGCCGCAGCCGCTGCAATAGCATTCTCTACGTTGTGAAGTCCGCCGATGGGCAATCGGCAATCCGCTATGACCCCTTGAGGTGTCTGCAGATCGAACCGATAACCATCTGACTCCACAGCCAGTGCGCGGGCATGATAGTCAGCCGCCGTATCAAGAAGTGAGTAGCTACTCCGATCATTTCCGTGAAGCTCCTGAGCGCGTTTGAGTGAGTGATGATAGATCAGTTTGCCACCATCAGAGAGCAGACCGGTAAATTCGATATAGGCTTGCTCCATGGCTTCGGCCGTTCCATATATATCCAGATGGTCGGGATCCATGGCGGTGATCACCGCGAGGTCAGGATGCAGACGGAGAAAACTCCGATCATACTCGTCGGCTTCAATGACCGAAACATTCCGATCCGATGACCAGGTGTTGGTCTGATAGTTCACCGATATACCGCCGAGGTAGGCCTGACATCCATATTCACTGTGGCGCAGTATATGAGCGATCAGTGTAGAAGTGGTCGTCTTCCCATGTGTGCCTGCTACACAAACATTATATGTTGTTTCAGTAAGTGATTGCAACACCTCACTTCTCTTCTTCATCGGCACCCCCAACTGAATACAATGCTGATTGATCGACAGGTCGGTCGGAACAGCAGGTGTATAAACGACCAGTTGCACCTCGGCTGGAATGCTCGATACTTCATCCGTGTAATGAACCGAAATACCATCTGCCTGTAATCCACGCGTTATGTCTGATTCGGATTTATCGTACCCACAAACCGCATAGCCCGCCCTATTGAGATAACGAGCTAAAGCACTCATGCCGATGCCACCGATGCCCAGAAAATAGACATAGCCCATATCTTTCCCTGCCAAGGGAAAAACAAAGGATCGATCTCTGTTCGGTGTCTGTCTCATATTATCTTCTCCGAAGAACTATGCCTTCGTTAACGGTTCTTTATTGTTTAGTATCCTCAATATTTCTGTCGCAACACGAGCAGCTGCATCCTTGATACCCATACCACCGATTTTCGTGCGCATCTGCTGACAGCGGGCTTCATCCGAACTCAGTTCCAGGATCTTGTCGATCAACTGAGTTTTAACATCGGCATCCACTACCATCAAAGCGGCACCTGCCTGTACCAATTGCTGCGCATTCACGGTCTGATGATCTTCCGCTGCCAAAGGAAAAGGAACCAAGATCACCGGCTTGGCAACTACTTGCAGCTCGGCAATACTCATGGCACCGGCACGAGCCACTACGATGTCAGCTGCCGCATAGGCCAGCTCCATCTCCCTGATAAATACAGTACAATGAACAGATCCTGCAGCAGCCATACTCAACGCTGGCAAGTCGGATCCTGATTTACCGGTTTGCCAAATGAGTTGTAATCCGGCCTGCAGAATCCGATCATATCCCTGTTGGATAGCCTGGTTGATCGACCTGGCACCTAAGCTGCCGCCGATCACCAACACCGTTTTTTTATGTGGATCCAAGCCAAATGCTTGTAAGGCCTGTGTTCGATCCTGGATATTCTGTGTGATACTTGCGCGTACCGGATTGCCGGTGAAAGTGATCTTATCTGACGGAAAGAAACTTTCCATCGAGGGCATTCCGGTAAAGATGCGCATGGCTCGTTTGCCCAGCCACTGATTGCTTTTACCCGCAAATGAATTGGATTCGTGCAGGAAAGTCGGAATTCCTTTTGATTGCGCATAACGCAAGACTGGGAAACTGGAATAACCGCCAACGCCTATTACGGCTGTGGGACGAAAAGCCTGAAAGATCTGCTTCACTTGAATAAAGCTTCGAAACAGTTTGAACGGCAAGGTGATGTTTTTCCAAAAATGCTTCCGATCGAAACCGACGATATCCAGCCCCTCGATTGCAAATCCAGCCTGAGGCACTTTTTCCATTTCCATTTTTCCATTTGCACCCACGAATTGAAAACGCGCCTCGGGTGCCATAGAACGGATCGCCTCCGCAATAGCGAGTGCCGGGAATATATGTCCCCCGGTACCTCCTCCTGCTATGATGAAGCGATGGTTCATGCTGATTCGGCTACTGGGTTTGATGATGCTTCTTCACCCTCCTGTTGTTCAACGTGGCGGGCAACACTTAATATGATTCCGATCGATATGCAAGTAAAAATGAAACTGGTACCACCCATACTCACCAACGGAAGGGTAACACCTGTGACTGGAAACAAATTCACGGTCACCGCCATATTGGCCATTGCCTGAATAGCCAAGGTGAAACTGAGTCCGAGTGCCAGAAACGCTCCGAAAGCATACGGACATCGTTTGAAGATCCGGATACACCGATACAGGAAGACCAGATAAACGAACAGCATAAAGGCACCACCGGCCAGACCATATTCCTCAATGATGATCGCGTATATAAAATCATTATACGCCTGAGGTAGATAATCGCGTGTAGTACTTCTTCCCGGGCCGACTCCCATCAATCCACCTTTCGCAATGGCGATTTTAGCCTGATTGACCTGATACGCATCATCATTCACATCTTCGCTACCATACATGAAATTCTCTACCCGTTTAATCCAGGTATTTACACGAGCGGTGAGTGCAGATCCAGAACTGACTGCAGCGGTTGCAGTACCGGGGTCCACTTTCTTCGTGTCATGCCGGGCTATGGCCGCCAGGATCAGCATCATCAAAGGAATCATCGCTATGCCTACCGTTGCGAGCAGGTGTTTGATGCTCGCTCTTCCGATAAATAATAAAAGCAAACAACTGGCTCCCAATAATAAAGCGGTAGAAAGATTTGCCGGGGCGATCAAACCACAGATCAGGATCACGGGAAGGATCAATGGAAGATATCCTTTACGAAAATCTTTTATCTGATCCTGACGCTTACTGATCCCTCTTGACAGGTACATGAACAGGGCAAGCTTGGCAAAGTCGGACGTTTGCAAAGTCATGTTGATGATCGGCAACTTGATCCACCTACTGCCTTCATTCATTTTCACGCCAAAAAACAAGGTGTAGATCAATAAGGGGATGGAGATCAAAAAAGCGATCTGAGCGATCCGTGAATAATATTTATAATTGACTCGATGTGCGAAATAGACCATGGCGATCCCGAAAATGATGAACCCAACCTGCTTAACTAGATAGATCTCTGTGTTCCCTTTATATTTTTTGTAGGCCAGCAATCCGGTTGAGCTGTATACAGCCAACAAAGACACGAGGGTCAGCAAGATGACCAGTCCCCAGATAACCTGATCTCCCTTCGTGTTTTTCACGATCTGGCTAGCGTCGAAAAGGGATCGACGCTCCGATGGTGTGGCTGTCAGCTCCTGATTTTCCATATCAGAGATTTCGAACGGCTTGTTTGAATTGATGACCGCGGTCCTCGAAATTTTTGAACAGATCGAAACTGGCACAGGCTGGACTCAGCAATACGGCATCACCTTTCTCGGCAAGCTGAAAAGACAGTTGCACCGCTCCTTCCGCACTTGCAGCCTCTTCGATCACCGGTACCACATCCTTGAATGCCTCATAAATCTTTTGATTGTTTGTACCCATACATACGATGGCTTTTACTTTCTCCTGCACCAGTTCCCGGATAAGTTCATAGTCATTTCCCTTATCTACTCCCCCAAGGATCAGTACGGTCGGACGAGTCATGCTTTCGAGTGCATACCAAACGGAGTTAACGTTGGTGGCCTTGCTATCGTTGATGAACAAGACTCCGCGTACGGTCGCTACGGGCTCAAGTCGATGCTCGACCCCTTGGAAGTCCATCACGGCATCACGGATTTTTTCCTTCCGTATATCGATGGTGGCAGCGGCGACACAGGCAGCCATGGTATTATACTGGTTATGTTTACCCTTGAGTGCGAAATCAAACACACTCATAGTCATATAATCCTGGCTGGTACGTACATACATGTCGCCGTCTTTGATGAAAGCGCCGAGGGGTAGTTCTTTTTTCATGGTAATGGGTCTAGCGTTGGCTTTTATGGAAATGGATGAAATAGCTTGTTGGATCACCTCATCATCGAGGTTGTAGATAAACACATCGCCTTCGGTTTGATTGAGGGTGATGCGGAATTTGCTGCGCACATAGTTTTCCATTTTATAGGCGTAGCGATCTAAATGATCTTCGGTGATGTTGGTCAGAATGGCTACATCCGGACGGAAAGAGACAATATCATCGAGTTGAAAACTGCTGACCTCCACCACATAGAAGGGCTTGGGGTTTTCGGCCACCTGCCAAGCGAAAGAGCGCCCGATATTTCCGACAAGGGCCGCATCTAGCCCGGCCTTCTGACAGATATGCCAAAGCAGTGTAGTGGTTGTGCTCTTCCCATTGGTACCGGTGATAGCCAATACACGGCTATTGCCGATGTGTCGATAGGCGAGTTCGATCTCGCTGATCACTGGAATGCCTTGTGCCCGGAGGGCCATAACAATCGGATTGGTTTCCGGGATGCCCGGACTTTTCACCACTTCATCGGCAGCCAGGAGTTCATCCAAAGAGGAGTACTCCTCCTCAAATGAGATACCGGCTGCCGTAAGTGTAGAACGGTAATCTGCACGAAGCTGTCCCTGATCAGACAGGAAGACGTCATAGCCGACGTGTTTGCCCAGCAGTGCTGCGCCAACGCCGCTTTCGCCTCCTCCTAATATGATCAGTTTCTTTTTCATTTTTTGTTTACCGTACGGTTGGGGCTTTTCACAAGCATAGGATGGATGAAAAAATTTATCGGATCTTAAGTGTTACGATACTGAGTACAACCAGCAGCACGGTCACGATCCAGAAGCGGTTCACGATCTTCACTTCATGAAAACCGAGTTTCTGGAAATGGTGATGGATCGGTGCAGTGAGGAACACCCGACGGCCGGCACCATATTTGCGCTTGGTGTATTTGAAATACCCAACCTGAATCATCACGCTCAATGCTTCCACCAAAAAGACTCCACAGAATATAGGAATGAGTAATTCCTTGTGCACGATGATGGCCAGTGCGGCAATGATGCCACCCAATGTGAGGCTACCTGTATCGCCCATGAACATCTGCGCGGGATAGGAATTATACCAAAGGAAACCGATACAGGCCCCGATCATGGCGGCGATGAAAACAGAGATCTCCCCCAGGTTGGGTATATACATGATGTTGAGGTAATCGGCGATCACCAGATTACCACTGGCATAGGCGAAAATTCCCAGCAACACACCGATGAGTGCTGAAGTGCCGGTGGCTAAGCCATCCAGTCCATCTGTCAAATTCGCTCCATTGGAAACAGCCGTGATGATGAAGATGACCACCAGTATATATAGTACCCAGTCATACGAACGGAGTCCGGCAGGCAACAGCTTGGAATAATTGAACTCATGATTTTTCACGAAGGGGATCGTCGTGATGGGCGTCTTGGTTTCAACAAAATATTTAGGCTGACCATTTACATTTTTAACGATCACGGACTCCTCTGTAGCAGCTGCTTGTGCGTTGCCAATGTATTCGCGCCAAATGGTCACCTCGCTGTTGAAGTAGAGTGTAGCGCCAACGAAGATGCCGAGGCCTACTTGCCCCAAGATCTTGAACCTGCCGGCGAGGCCATCATCCGATGTTTTCTTGTAATCAACACCTAACGCCTTTGCCCTTCGCTTACCACGCAATTTCAAATAATCATCAATGAACCCGATGATGCCAAGCCACACGGTGCTGACCAGCATGAGCTGGACATACACCTTGGAAAGATCCGCAAGCAACAGGGTTGGGATGAGAATCGCCAGCAGGATGATGATTCCACCCATGGTTGGCGTATCGCGCTTTAGATTTTCTCCCGCCAATCCCAGATCGCGTACCCCTTCACTGAACTGACGAGCTTGCAAAAAAAGAATCAGTTTTTTACCGTAGATCAAGGTGATGAATAGAGAAAGTAAAACTGCCAGGAGTGTACGGAACGTGATGAATCGGAACAACTCGATTCCAGGGAACCGGATCCCTTCCTCTTTCAACCAATCAAACAGATGATACAGCATGCTTTGGTTTATTTTTCGAGTAGTTCAAAAAATTCAAGTAAGGTTTCCTTGTCGTTGAAAGGTTCCCGACGGCCGGCCACTTCCTGATAATGTTCATGTCCTTTACCGGCCACCAAGAGGATGTCATTCGGGGCAGCCAACTGAACCGCTGTCTTGATCGCCTCGCGGCGATCCAAAATGGAAAGTGATTTACGTCGCTCCGTAACGGTCAATTCCCGCTCCATATCAGCGAGGATCTGTTGTGGATCTTCGAAACGTGGATTGTCGCTGGTGAAAATGGCCTGATCGCTGAGGGTGCAGGCAACCTTAGCCATAACAGGCCGCTTCGTAGCGTCGCGATTTCCGCCGCAACCCACAACGGTGATCACACGCTGTGATCCCTGGCGCAGGCGAGTAATGGTACTCAGCACATTTTGCAGCGCATCGGGCGTATGTGCGTAATCGATGATCCCAAGGATGCCCGCGTTTGTTGAGCGATAACAATCAAATCTACCTGTGGCGCCGGCAAGTTGACTGAGGTGAGTAAGTACCTCTTGTTTATCGGCGCCCAGTAAACAAGCAGCACCATACACCGCCAATAAATTGTAGGCGTTGAATTCACCGATGAGTCGGAAGTGTACATCTACCTGATCGATCGATAGTAATAAACCATCCAATCCGTTCTCCAGCACTTTTCCTTTGAAATCGGCTAACGTGCGGAACGCATAGTAGGCACTTCGTGCGGGCGTGTTCTGAAGCATGACCGCTCCGCGCTTATCATCCGCATTGCTCAACGCGAAGGCATCAGCGGACAGCCCGTCAAAAAAGGATTTTTTTACCCGGATGTATTCATCGAAGGTCTTATGATAATCGAGATGGTCATGTGTGATATTCGTAAAAATTCCGCCTGCAAATGAAATACCATATATGCGATGCTGATGGATCGCATGAGAACTGGCCTCCATGAATACATAGCTACAATCCGCCTCTACCATTTTACGCAACAAGCCGTGGAGCTGGATGGCATCGGGTGTGGTATGCGTCGATTCAACTACTTCCCCTTCGATCCGATTTTCTACAGTGCTCAACAGTCCGCACCGATATCCCATGGAACGGAATAGTTTATAAAGAAGCGTTGCTACCGTTGTTTTTCCGTTGGTACCTGTTACGCCAACTATTTTCAGTTGCTTGGCAGGATCACCATAAAAGTTAGCAGCCATCACCGCCAGTGCGATCGACGAATCGGCTGTTTGGATCCAGGCAGCAGATGATTCCGTGTCGGGTGCTGTCTCGGCAACGATCAATGCAGCACCGTTCGAAAGTGCCTGTTGGATATAATCATGACCATCGACCTGTGTACCGCGTAAGGCAATGAAGGCTGAACCCGGAGTCACCTTACGGGAATCCGTATGCAGCGCATTTATATCACTCGTCAGTTCTCCACTGACGGCTTGAATGGTAACGCGATATATTAATTCCTGTGCGGTCATGCTTAGTTCAGTTCAAGGATCAGTTTTGATCCGCGTGCGATCGGCGCTCCCGGCAACACGGATTGATTTTTTATTTTTCCTTTTCCTTTGACTTCTATTTGGATATTGGCACGCAGCTGCTCCACTTGCAGCACGGCATCACGCAAACTCATATCGCGCAGATCGGGCATACCTTCCGTGACCGATTTCTTAGCCTGCCATTGATTGGCAGCATGCTCGGTACGAACGGCCACGAAAGAGGCATTAGCCGACGAATCGATCTGTTTCATGCCCATGGCGGAATAAACACGCATCAGGGACGTACGGCTACCTGCATATTGAGAGGAACTGCTATCCTTTTTAATAGCCAGCTGCACAGGTTGGGGCGACACAACATACATGGCATGCAACTTGGTCGCGATCTCTCTAAACACAGGTGCTGCAAGCGTACCGCCGTAGATATCTGAAGCGCCCGGTTTGGTCCGAATCAGGACGATGCAACTGAACTGAGGGCGATCAGCTGGAAAATAGCCAGCGAATGATGCTTGATAAACGCCATCCTTGTATTGATACGTTCCATCCCATACCTGTGCCGTTCCGGTTTTTCCTGCCACGCTGAAGGGAAGATCCTTGAATGCACGGCGGCCGGTGCCTTCGGTAACGACTGCTTCCAAGGAACGACGGGCCGATTCAATTACATCCGCGCGTGCGATGGCATTCGCGAGCACCGTTGGCTCGAATTGACGATAGGCAACGCCACCCTGTCGTATCGAACCGACCAGATAGGGTTTCATCATTTTTCCACCATTGGCAACAGCGTTGTAAAACGTGAGCGTATGAAGCGGGCTGACTTGCACTCCATACCCGAAACTGATCCACAGCATATTTCCGACGGAGCTTCCTTTTTGATCGAGCGGGTTGATGCGAGGCGAAGGCAGATCGGTCAGATCGATCGGCAAGCGATCGACCAAGCCATATCGTTTCAGATATTCTCTGATCTCGGTTGGTTTATTGCCAAAGGCTTTCAGCGCCAATCGGCTCATACCGATATTGGAGCTGTGTGAAAAACATTCTTGTACAGTAAGTATGGGCTTAGGTGAGCGCTCGGCATCGGTTACCCATTTGGAGGCAACCAGCCCTTTGCTGGTGGAACCGATGGTCACTGTATCGTCAATAGAAGATGTCCCCTTATCCAATACAGCAAGCAAAGTCGCCAGTTTGATCGTCGATCCCGGCTCAGTATTGCGCAAGGCATAATTATCATCTTCCCAGTAACTGCCATCGGGTCGGCGACCGAGATTCGCAATAGCTTTGATCTTACCGGTAGCTGTCTCCATCACAATGGCGGTACCGTAAAGCGCTTCGATCTGTTGAACTTTTGCCAACAAGGCCTGTTCGGTGATATCTTGGATGGCGAGATCCAGCGTCGTGTAGATATCTTTTCCATCCAGCGGCTCTGTTTCAGTCCCTTCGATAGGAACCGCCGTGCCGGGTGCAACATATTGAACCATTCGCTGACCATCCCGTCCACTCAGCAAAGAGTCATAACTTTTTTCCAATCCGACATTCATCTTCTTGACTTTGCCGTCGGATAAAATA
>JBKCMR010000011.1:0-43878 GCA_046300055.1 Bacteroidota bacterium | reverse complement strand
GTTGATACTCGGGCATAAATTATTACATTATCTTTTCCCATAATCGTATTTTTTCAAGCGGTTAGAAACATGTTGCTCAACCACTGCTTTTATAAACTCGTAGAGAATTTTTCCTTCTTCTTTTGAGTACTTGCGGTTTTCTTTGTTTTTGTTCAGAATTTTCAATACTTCATCTTGACTAAGCATTTGGTTTAAACTGCGCCCCTGTATCCTGTGGAATCGAGAAGGCAAACTTGGAATTCATTTTCATATACCTTTTTTTACTTTTTTTATTACAAGCTGTTTTACCGACACCACCTTCGATTGACGCACTTTCATCAGAATATCTTGGTCTGAAAATTCATTTTTGATTTTTGCAATATTTGCTGATTTGGAAAGTTCCCTAATCTCTAATTCGATGTTAGGGTTATCCATTTCTATCTCCCTTACATCTTGGTGGTTAAATCCTTTGCTTATTAAAGAGCCAATGTTTTTTCCAGTTGCACTATTTGGATTTAAAATCGGTGAGGGCTTATGATTCGGAACAAACAACTCGTCCACCACCTCTTTCAAAGAAATATTTAAAAAAGAGCTTCTAAACATGGTCTCTTGGAAACTCAATGACAATAAATCTGCTTTATCTAACCCCGAAAAAACTCTCCATCGTCCATATTGATTCACCACAATTGAAATTGGCTGTCTAGAGATGAAAGTTGATACAATTAATGCCTCAAGATTGGTAAAGGCTATCAAATGCGGGTTGCGCTGCCTTTCCAATATGCAATACTCAAAAAATGTGGTGGATGGGTTGTCGTTTGCCAAAACACTTGATGCCGGGGGGGTGGTGCTGAAAAGACCCTCATGTAAGTATTGCTTGAGCCAATTGTCAGAAACAAGTGCTTCCACCACCGATTTAATTACCTTATCATCAAAACCATATTTCCATAAAACTTCGGCGATTTTAAGGACAACTTGTTCGGTAATTGTAAATAAATGCCACTTTTTAGGTCCAGAGGGCAAAAACGAGTCATAAACACCCATTTTCTTTAAGTACTTAAATGAGCGTTTATCAATCTTAACCTCCGAAAGCTTTAACGTATTATCTCTTAGATAAAGCAGTTCCCCAACTATTTCCTTTTGGGGTAATGGAGTTAATAGTGGACGAATGTCGAAATGCGGTAAATCCATTTTAATACATTTTGAAATGAAACAAATGTATCTCAATTATTGGAAATAGAACATTTTTGTTTTATTTTTATGTTTAAAAAGCACTTTATATGTATAAAACGTGTCCACAAAGCGGTGAGCAATTTCTACCCAAAAGACGAAATCAGGTCTTTGCTTCGGCCAAGAATCGAATGGATTACCACAACGAAAAAGCAGCGGAGCTAAGGCAAAAAAAGAGACCTATTTCTAAGCACCTTGACAAGAACTTATTGATAATGAATCAATTGGTTGGTGCGGGGCAGATAAAGACCCTTAAACTTTCCGAATTGATTTCGCTTGGGTTTAATCAAAATGTATTCACCCACCTCGTGGATTTAAATGGGAAAATGTGCAGATGCATATATCAATTTATCATTCCACCTGCCGAGTCTCCAGATACAATAACAATAATTAACCAAACTAATGATTGACCCCACTTCGCTTGATTTTAATACGTTTCGACAAACTGACAGTGGGGGAACAGCCACCACCTCAAAAACATTTGTTTTTCCCTGCGTCCTATTAATTATAGGTCTTGTTGGAATTACATTGGGGTTAACTCATCATATGAACAAACTTTATTTAAGTTCAAATAATGAAAAGCGGCTGTAATATGTCTAAAGTCGCATTGTATTGCAGAGTATCCACCTCTGACCAAGACACCTATAATCAAGAATCAAGGTTAATAGAGTTTGCTAAAAGCCGAAATCTCAATTACGATATTTATAGAGAAGTTGAAAGCACACGTAAGACACGGCCCGTTAAGCAGGAACTACTTGCTCGCCTTCGTAAAAAGGATTACGACGCTATTGTCGTTTACAAATTAGATAGATATGCAAGAAGTACTGCCGAACTGATTTTAGAAATCAAGGAGCTTTTAGACAAAGGGGTGTCATTTATATCTATAACCGACAATCTTGATTTTTCAACTGCATCTGGAAAATTACATTTCCAAATATTATCTGCATTTGCTGAATTTGAACGGGAGTTAATACGAGAGCGAACCCTAGAGGGACTTAGACGAACCAAAAGCCAAGGCAAGGTATTGGGAAGACCCAAAGGAAGTAAGGATAAAAAGCCCCGACCTAAAAGCGGCTATTATCTTAGAGAAGCCAATAAGCGCCAGCAGGCGGATAAAATAGCTGGTCTTCACAATAACATCCGCCTATACCTATAAGATTTATGATGGGGCAGTGCCTGGGATTCTGGTTATTCAAATATTCCTCTCCCAAACAAATTAGACCCGCCAAAACCACCCAAATTCAGCACCATCCCCCCCTGTATGTAAGTGCTCAAAAAAACGTCCGTTTTTTTATTATTGCCACTGTAGTTCTAGAGTTACGCGAACGGAGGGTTGATAGATTGAATTTAAGGTAACGCTTGTAGGATACTGGGTTGCTCCGGCTTTGTACTGTGCGGGCACAAAAACCACCGTTCCCATATAATCGTCTTGACCAAGTTCATCTTCGTCGTAGAATGAAATAGTTAATGCACTCATGAAATTATTCATAACATACGGCTGAGAAAGTCGCCAAGTTAAGGGTGTGTCCGAAAAGACATTAGTAAAAGTCTCTTTTCGTGTTTTGAAATCGTTTTCCTCTAGTTTTAAAAAAATATCTGGTCGACCACCCAGTGGGTCCCAAGAAGCTCCATTTGTGTTTACATCAGAAAATTTATCAAGACGAATTGCTTTTATTGAAACACGTGAATATGTGGTCGTATTAGCAGAGGCTCCAGACATTGTATACAAAAGTTCTGAACACCCAGTTAAAACAACTATTAGGGGTAAAATGAGCGTAAACTTTCTCATAACTATTAAGTTATTTACTGCAGCCAGATTAAATCCAACTTAATTGACATCCGGTTGGTTGTAACAGTAATCGAAGGAGGATAGCTATTAGAGCCAGAGGTATAGGAAGAAAAATTAAATGTGGCGGAACCCATATACTCGTCACTGCCTATTGATTCATAGTCATATAGGTCTACATCCACCACTTGAGACAAATTTGATAAGACAAAAAAGGGAGCGCCAGAACTTGCCGCCCATGAAACTGGAAGGTCTGACTGTTTCATATTTTCCTGTCGATTAGCAACTGGAAGTGAGTATAATGCAGTGGTGGTACCCGTATTTGTTATTTTAAAATACACATCCGGGTAATAGCCGGCTAATGCATTATCCCAATCTCCACCAGAATTGTTTGTCGCCGGAGATGCAAGAATTGTGAGTTTTGTTACACTAACTTTTGTGTAGGAAACTGGCGCAGGTGAGTCTTTCTTACATGAATAGAAAAAGAGGGGGAAAAAAAAGAACAGTGTCGCTTTTTTCATGACTGGTCGGTTTGGGTGTTTCTGTATGTCTCAAATACAGAGTATAGTTAAAAAATGCAGCGTGAGACCAACTCATCGCTACCCGAGCCCGACCAAGAGCTCATACGCAAACAAGCAGCCCCACGCCTTTACGTGGCTGCTCGACTTGTTGCGTATATCTGCTTTTCAATTGGTCGGTTTGGGTAGCAGAAGCTGTCGCAGCTTGAAATAAATTCAAAGTAAAAGTAATAAATACGGGAATTCGCTACGCTTTTAAAATTGTCGTATTAAATTAAATCTGAAAGGGTTAATATTCGCTTTGTAAGTACTATTTGGCTACCGCAACCACTCAATTTTTTATACAAAACACTGATATTCAATAATATAACGCCCTTATTGCCCTGTTGTTTTTCAAGTAGCTCCTTTCCCTTTCACAAAGTCCTAAATGGTATTGAGATACTGTCTAATTCCTTCTCATCGAAAATGGTTGTAAGACATAGTTATATGTGGAATGCTTTTCACAACAATAAACTACATACACTTATCTTCATTACATGAGAAATAGGCTCTACATTATTGCAGGAATCCTATTATTGGGCTCTGGAGTACTCTTTGGTATTAGAGTAATAAAAATTAATAACGAACTAATCGAAGGAGGCGAGCGGGCAAGCACAACCGAAGTATCTCCACCACTACCACCTCCGCCCCAAATCGAATATAATTTATCTACGCATAAGAAAAAGTTTTTAGAATTTCTTAAGGATTGTAATCTAAGCGGTGATAAAAGAAACCTTGTTGCCGCCTGTGACTATCTCAACGAATCTGTTAGGAATATGGCGGTTCAATTAGCAGGAAACGACCAAGGGAGTTTAAATCTTGGACAAATTTGTGACATATTTGACTACTGCTATAAAAATTGGAAATATGTCAATGACCCGAGAGATGGGGATATTTATGCAAAGGCGTCAAGCACATTAACTAATGGGCTAAACGGGGATTGTGATGATTTTGCAATAATCGTCTGTTCAATGATTCTATCTATTGGGGGTGAAGCAAGAATCAATTTTGCAACAGGTCCCGAAGGTGGGCACGCATTCACAGAGATAAATGTTGGGACCAAGGAGCTCTCCTCATTTAATGAATATATTTCGAGGAGGTATAATTTATCAAACGATGAATCTGAATTTTGGGTGAGAGAAGATGAGGAAGGCAACAAATGGATGAATCTTGATTGGTGGGCTAATCGTCCAGCTGGAAGGTACTTCGACTATAACAATGGCACTAGCTTTTATATTATGCAAAAGTATTGTGAGAGTTTTACCAAATAATTGATAATAATGGATGCAACAAATTTCACAAACGAATTTGGTAGCATAACTGATAAGAAGTTAACTATCAATTATAAAAATGGAAGTGAGGAAATTTTAATTGAGCATATTTCTTCAGTTTCATTCAATTATACGCGCAACTATGTCGGCATTTTTATTGGAATAGCTTTAGTTGTTTTTGGGACATTTAATGTACGGGTTGGCAAATTTGAAGCACTTATACTTGCAGGAGCAGGGCTACTCGTCTCAATTGCCAATTGGGTTCCGGATTACACGCTGACAATAAGCGTTGCTGGTGTTAACAGAAAGCCCATAAAAATTAAAAACTCCAAAAAAAATGAGGGTCTTGCTTTAGCCAATGCACTAAGGCAACGGATGGGGTAAATAGAAAAGTTCAAATCCGCTAAAGGAATAAACACTCTGGCACTCAAGCCCTTTTCGTTAAACCTCTAATATACTCTAGCGGAAAAACTCTTCGTAACTCATTGATTCTGAGCAATTCAATGGCTATTAAGTTCGAAAACTGTCCATTTAGGGGAGCTGAAATTCAAGCAGTTATGAGTTTTATCTCGTAGCTGCTTTTTTATTTGCAACAAAATTTGCAACAGAAAAAGGGGAAATTGATAACGAACAACCATACATAAACTATTAAGTAGTTTACAATTACTTTCCCTTATTCACGGCTGCCAAGGTTGGCGGCAATTCTATGTGGAATTAAGGTTTACCGCAATCTCATTAAGGATAATATTATTATTTTAATAGACAATTAATCACAAAATAAGCATGCCAATAAAAAGGGCTTTAGTTATTGGGGTTCGGTGCATCGTATTCTTAGCAATACTTCTTGAAATATCTATTGCCCAATCAAGAGGACTGCAACCTGAATTGAACACCCAGGAAGCAGCAGGCACTACCTATGCATTAATTATCGGTATTTCTAAATATGAATATTTAGACAATCTTTTGTATGCAGATGATGACGCAGTATTGTTTTATCAGGAACTTTTCAACAGATTACAAGGAAGCTTAAAGGTATCCTTACTAGTCGACCAAACAGCCACTAGAGCTGCTATTTGTGCAGCACTATATGAGATAAAAGGACTGGCAAAAAAGGGTGATAATATCATCGTTTACTTCGCTGGACACGGAGATGTAGAAAATGAATTTGAAAGCGGATATCTACTAGCTTATGATACCTACAAAACTAACTATGCGGCGACTGCTGTCAGCATAGCGACTATTGAACAGTTTATTGATTTTTTCGCACGAAAAGAAATAACTACCACGCTCATCATTGATGCTTGCAGATCAGGTAACCTTTCTGGTGGTATTTCTGGATCTGCTAGTACTATTTCAGCTATAGAGTCTCGATTTAAACACACACAGAAGTTGTTATCCTGTCAACCAAATCAACTTTCGCTAGAAAAAGCATATTCAGGAGGGGGTCATGGGGTATTTACATATTATTTATCAAAAGGATTAAATGGTGAGGCAGACCGAAATAATGATGGCGGTATCACACTTAGAGAGATGGACCTCTACCTTGAAAATGTTGGATTAAACACCAGTAATCGACAGAATCCTAGGGTACAAGGCGATCCCAATTCAACTATTTTTTACAAAAACTTGAACAAAATTAATTTTCAAAATGAAAAGGAACCGATAACAAAACTTGAATATAGCGGTAATTATCGCTTTATAAATTATAATGATATAGCAATTTCGAAGGATACACTTTTTTTGAATTTTCAAAAGGAGATTTTAGAAAATAACCTTGTATCTGACAAATCGCATTCTGCATATGAAATTTATAAGCATGCCATAAGACAAAAAATTAGTGGCGAGGTAATTTTAGCAATGGGAATATTACTTACAGAAAAACTTGATGATGAGTCAAATAAGTGGATTTCACGTGCTATAACTGATGAGATTTCTCCAAATAGCATGTCAGAAATCACGATTGTATTAAAATCTATTCTATACCTAGAGACAATAAAGAAATTAATTCAAGAAGATGATTTTCGCTTGAATGAGTGGGAGGCTAAAATTAAATACTATAAAGGAATCTTAGCGTTTCTAAGGTATAACATTAAAGAGATGAAGGAAGCAATCCCCGGTCTTATTGAAGCCGGTAAAGTACTCAAAAACCAAAGTTGGCTACATAACTGCCTTGGCTTGTTATATTATTATACAAATCAACATCAAGAAGCAATTAAAGAATTCAAAAGATGTTTATTACTAACACCCAAATGGCCCTCCGTCTGGAATAATATTGGCCTAGCCCAATCTGACTATGAATCAATAATTAGTTACAAGCAAGCCATTACGTTAAGTTATAAAAAAAGGTGTATTACTCTTTGTAATATAGCTAAAAGGTTTAAAGAGGTTGGGAATATTGATTCTATGAATTATTATTTAAACGAATCGATTTTAGCAGACAGCAACTATCATTCTTCTTGGGAATTGATGGGAGATAATCATTTTGAAAACAAAAGCTACGATTCTGCTGCATACTTTTACAAGAAAGCAATTCGCTTAGATACCGCTCTTACAAGTGGTCTCGTATCTCTAATACATACATTTGGTAAATTAAAAAAAAGAGAAGATGCTGATTTTGCATTAAAAGAATTTGAAAATCGAAAAAATAATAGTGCAGAAGATTTCATGCATATTTCTCAGGTGTATTACTACAATTTTACCGACAGTGTAATAAGTACAAAATATGGAAAACTTGCAATACTTCAAGACAAATTAAAGGTTGAAGCATATTCATCTCTTGCTGACATATATTTTCAGTTGGGGCACTATGATTCGTCATTGAATTACATACACTCTGCAATCAATTTGGGAGACACTTCTCAATCTACTAAATTCCTTCAGCTTAAGTCTGAGTACTATAAGAATGAAGGGAATTTTAACACCAATAAACTAGATAAATTCATTTTAAAATATCCTTCGTCTAAAAAAGGGCTTTATTTCCGTTCTCTTCTCTTTGAAAAAAAAGGTGACACAAGTAATGCAATACTATACTTAAAGAGGATTGTCTCCCTTGATAGTTCAGACTTATTCATAAATCGCCGGTTAGGCAGTTTTTATGAAGATCAAATGAATTTTGATTTGGCTATTAAATATTACAAGCAAGCACACCTTAACGATTCTACTGATGCGGAAACAATAACAAATATTGCTTATAATTACGAAATGCTTGATAGCATAAAATCAGCAGAGAAATACTATAAGAAAGCATTGTCAATAGAGGAAAACAATTATATAGCTAATCTTAGATTAGGATGGATTATTGCAGGTAGAAATGAACATGAAGCAGCTTTAGCTTACTTTTTTAATGCATTTAAGACAGACACTGCAAATGTTGATCTGTTATTGTCAATTGCATATTCATATGATATGATAGAAAACTTTAGTGAGGCTAAGAGGTTTTATAAAAAGAGTACAATTGTTGATACTTCGAAGAATCTCACTGCGATGGTTAAACTAGCTAGATTTTTCTATCGACACAATAAAAAAGATAGTTTACTCAGTACATTGAAGACAATATTTCTCATTAACCCTAACCTACCAGAAGCAAATCATATACTTTCACTTCATTTTCTTGACGACTCAAGCTTTGGACTTTCTTTGGAATATATCGATATAGCTATTAAAAATGATCCGAATAATTCGTACTATTATTTCTCACGCTCACGTATCAATTCAGCTATGGATAAATACAATGAAGCTATTTTAGATCTCAAAAAAGCACATGAGAGAGGTTATAATAATATTGACAGAATTTTATCTGATACTTTTTTGCAGAAATTAAATGCGGTACCGGAATTTAATTTCCTTATAAATAAAATGCGTAAAGATTAAGTACAAGCACCAAGAATTGCATTTTAAATCCAAAGCATCACTCGAAAAAGATATCATCAGATTGACAAAGGGATAATATTTCCCATTTAGTTTTTATTAACAATTGAATTTGTGTAGGCTAGGCTTAGATGCATCTTTATTTTATATATGTAAGCCTAATGTCAATTGTAAATCATCAAAAAACTAAAAACCATGAAAAAAATCATCATTGCAGCACTCATGATCTGCCTGGCGCAGGTCGGATTTTCACAAACCTCCTACAACCGTGTTAGTGGCTATTACAGAAGTAACGGGACGTATGTTGAACCATATTACCGTACTGCCCCTAACAACACAATTCTGGACAATTGGAGTACCTATCCAAATGTCAACCCATTCACTAATCGCGTCGGAACAGTTAACCCCTACAACTACTATAGTACCCCAAGCAGACGCCGCGGATGGTATTAATCGAATCTAAACAGCCCCTAGGGGCTGTTTTTTCTACATGTAAAAAGTGAAAGCTACTATGTCGATAAAAGCAACCCGAAACGAATACCTCATCGCTCAGCGACATTGCTTAGACGCAATTGAAGATTTCCGATCTACCACGTCGGTGAAAGAATGGTTGCACCGACACACAGTCCTGTATAATAAAGTGGCCATCGCACCCGCAGGACTGCCTGCGATCGTTGACAGCCATTTTGGTGGAGAAAAATTCGAAGAGATTCAGAAATTTGGATACTTGTATCAAACCGTGAAATCTGTTTTCTGAAATAACCATATGCAGCAAAAGCAGTTTGTTCACGAATTTCAAAACAAGGTCTTAAAGCTTTCTCTTCACAGAAGTACTATTTTCTTTTTACTGAAAATGGAATTAACTCAAGATGGGGAGAAGGTACTATCTACAGAAAAGATACCCATTGCAAAACCATTATTAGAAGAATTAATACACAAGCTCCGCCATGGCACACGAATTTTAGGACCGGCGGGTTTTACACTACAGGATGAATCGCGCAGTTACCTGATTATGTACGACGGATACACCTCATTACTTGGACGGGTCAAAAATCAGCTATCAGACAAAATCGAAGAGTTTGTGGCAGAAAATATAGACAGAAAAATACTGGCTGATTATTTAGAGGAGGCCTCATCCTAATAGCTTTTCAACATGGTCTAATTTTGGGGAAGTCAACGGTGCTTATATAATGGACTAGTAAGGAATTAAAAAAGTGTCCTCGAAGACACTTTTTCTTTATTGATATAACTCCACACAAATTCTACTTACAATACCTCCCCAACTCCTCCTCTTTCACTTCATATTCACTATCCCGGGCCCGGCGCAGATCGATACAGGCCTGCTCGCTATTATTCAGAAACTGGCCATATAGCAGGCCGCGGTAGTAATAGGCCCTACCGTGACCATTTTTAAGTGTAAGTGCCTTGTTGTATTCATTTAATACCTGCTCTAACGGATACTTGGCCCTCAGCTTCAAGTTGGCAAGATTCACATAGAAATCCGCCACGCGGTCGTTAAGGGCAATACAACGACTGATATCGGATATGCCCTCAGCATATTTCCCCATCGAGTCGCGAACCATACTTCGTCGCAAATGATACTTGATCTCTGCCGTATCATGTTCAATAAGTCGAGTGAAATATTCTTCTGCTTCTTTGAAACGCTTGATATTCATGGCAGCAACGCCCCCGTTCCAGAATAGAAAAGCATCCTCCACCCCCATGGCTGCGAGTTTCCGAACTTCATCAAACGCCCCCTGATAATCCTTGACAAATAAGCGACAGTAGGATCGCTCATACAGCCCCTTTTCGTGTGTCGGATCGATCTCAATATCCTTATCATAATGATAGGCAGATGAATCGTACTTCCTCTGACCAAAATATATCTGTGCCAATTTAAAATGAGGCTGAGAATAAACACTGTCATATCGAATGGCATTATGATAGTCGTGTTTTGCCCCCTCCACATCGTCTCGTTGAAATTTCAAATTAGCTCTGAAATAATAGACCGGTGCTCTGGTCGGATCGATCTGAATAGATCTATCTAAATCCTCAAATGATTTTCGCTGAAAGCCCAAAATTCCCCGAAATAGACCTCGATATCCAAGAACCGACGCATCATTCGGATGTTTTGCTAAGTACTGATCAAAGATTTCTATCCCCTCGTGATGTCGATCCAAATCACCTAGTATTCTTGCTTTTAATAATAACATCTCCCATTCACCTGGTCTTTTCGCGATCTCCTCATTTACCATCTTTAACGCCTCCTCATAGCGCTCCTCATCTCTCAATTCCTCGATCTGAAGTTTGGGTATGTCGAAAAGCTGCGCAGCAGCCGAACCTCCGATAAAGCTTAGAATCAAAAGCAAGCAAATAATTGTGTATTTCATAATGAATGGTTTAGGCTTCGCCAACAGATCAGGCGAATGAGTTAACGATTTATTTATCTAACTATTTTCAGTCGTATGTGGCTTTCGGATTTCATTAACGGTCAGACAAGCATCACGAGCTCCGCTTTGGTTCCAATTCCCACCACAATGGCGTTCTGCCCGTATTTCTTTCCGAGATAGATTGCCACCTCGCGGTGAATACCAGCGACCAGATAACTTTTCTCAGGAGGCCAGGATGTATCATCACCTACCCCTTCACCGTTGAAGACCCGGTATGGTTTTAGGTCATCCAACAATAGTTGATTGCGTTTATCATTCTCTTCAGAGGTTAGCTGTTTTGAGAAGGGATTCCATGCCGTGATATACGCCCATTGCGTATGGCCAATTTGTGATAGTGTCGCAGCAAGTCCATGGTTTTCTTTATCGACCCGAATATCAATAGCCGGTTCGTATACTCGATAGGTGGTATTTAGGTATGCTTTTTGGAGCCGTTTACGCTCAACCGCTTCCCGATAACCCCTACTTACAGGCATCAGAATGGCACCGGTCTTCTGAACAACCTCCGCTCCGCTCGCAACCAGGCGGGTGATGGATTCGGCTATCGTTTCTTTTTTGTTTTCCATGGTTTATGATTTAATTGTGTGAGGATAAAAGAAATTGTTTGGCGGCCAGGTATTCGGACCATTTCAGATAATGGACGACATCTGACTTACTGCGAAAGATCAAATGCGGGCCGCGAAAACGTACGAACCGAATTGTTTTCAAGTCTGCACAGGTGCCTCCCAATCGCTTCTCGTAGTAAAACCGGCAGATCTGTTCGAACATGCGTCGATCCCGGTCGGTCAAAGTCTGATCATTTTGGTGGTTGTTTGACATAACAGTGTTTTTAGAATTTTAAATGTGACGCTGGTTAGAAAACCACTCGATGATCTTGGCAAAATCATCCTCTGTGGTTGGTTCCCAGTCTTTGTTTTCCTTCGCCAACTCGGGCTTAGGCACGGGGAGAGAAGTCATCAGATACGTTTCGGTATCGGGATCAGCCTTTCGAGCCCTTTGGATAAACCCTTCATTGCTCGTTGCCGGCACCTTCTCAGGATTGTTTTTTCTGTTTTTGTTTTTCATATCAGTTATGATTTATTAATTGGTAGGAATTGAACAGCATTTGTTCATTGCTACAGAATGGATACCACAGATTTGTCATGGTATGGGATTTATAGGTTGACAAGTGTTTCTGACTTGATCATTTCATTGAAGAGTTCTTGATCAAGGGGAGGTAACTCTTCTTTGAAGCGGTTCATCCGGAAATGATACTCCTCGAATACGATGGTGCCGAAGTAGGTGTCGAAGTTTTCCCAGACAGCACGGATTTCCTCGAGGGCTACGCCGGGTGGACCATCGGCCTTATCCGTATTGGGGATGATACGACGAACCGTATACAGGCAGTCTTTAACAGGGAGGGTTGGGAAGTGCTGGAGGGAATCAGAACTCCAGTTGGAGTCGTCGATACAGCGAACAATGGATCCTGGTTTCATGCGAACCGGTTTTGAGTGAACGATCTGCACCAGGAAGATGGGGGAGGGGATGTATTGTATTTTGGCCTTCGCCCGCATCGTTGCAACCACCGTGGAGTTTCTTCTCTCGGTTGGTAACCCTTAAGGGTTTCCTGATGCATGTTTTATCTGACGCACAGGCGTCAGACTGTCAAAAGAACTTCACGTTCCGGATGTTGAGTGAGACCAGTCTTATGAAGGGGGAGTATTCCCGCTTTTTTGACCGGTCCGGTCCGCATCATCTCTCCACCGTGGCATCGGCCGCTCGGTTGGCATCCTTCGGCTTGTGGCCGGAGGAACTCGGAATGCAGTACAATAATAACGAATAACATTCTACTTTATTTCATGCAAGTCAAATTAATTTCTGATCAATTAAGAAATATAAAGGGAATGAACGAGTATATCATATATGCCATTGTATAATAATTATTAATCATATAGTTTACGATACTTAAAACCAAAACAAATCATGAAAAAACAGACAATTTTGGGGCTGCTAGCCGTTTTAATCTTTGCAACCGGATGTAAAGTAACAAAGCAAACTAAGGGTGATTATGATGTTATGTACATCACAAAAACTGGCATCATACAGCGGCCATTGGTGGCTGATTTGCAGGTGTCTGATAAGAGACAATCGCTGACCAAAACTTATAGCAACTCATTAGTTAGCGAAGCAAAAGAGAATGTAATAGCAGACTTTATTAAGCAATATAATTGCGACCTGGCAGTTCAACCATTTTTTAGCACAACTACTACCTCAAGTGATCGTGCAAGTGTGACAGTAACAATAACAGCTTATACCGGCAATTACAAAAATATGCGCGATTTCCAGCTAAGCGACACACTATACATTCAGATAAATCATTCGATAAATGGGATAAAGGATCGAGATGTACAGCCCGATCCAAAAAAGAAATCAATTATTACAGCGGCTAAGACCCTTTAAACCAAGAATTGATTCCTTTAATAAAAGAGGAGCTTGCCTCCTCTTTTTGTTTTTTATGCCGCAATTTATTTACCTATCTCCACCACCAAACATCCCTGCGCCGTAACCTCCACCTTCCCGTTGATGGTTTTATCGCCGCAAGTGGCTTTGTAATCATAGGTTCCGATTGGAAGCCTGGCGGTCAGTACAGATTTGCCTACATCCCCGCAATTGGGTTTTACTGACTTGGCACTCCAGGGCTCAGACAAGGTGCCGATGTTCACATTACCAAGTATGACGGTGTATTTGTCTTTTGCCGAGCGGCTGAAAAACGAAACAGTGCCCTCCGGGTCGGGATTTTCGTAGGTGGCCCAATCCATTCCGTCGGCAGTCTTGAAATCCCGTAAATGAATGTTCCGGAAGCAATAGTTACTCTCGTCGCAGTTGCCCTCCATCAGGTGGAAGTTTCGGATGGATGGGGCAAGTCGCGGAAAGGTGATCGAATAAAAGATCTTAGTGCCACGGTATACTCTGCATGGATTCTTCTCACTGGCTATGAGGTTCGATCGGAGTGCCTTGACCACCTCCCCGCTACCGATATCGATGATTCGATGGTCAGAAAGCCAAAATTCCGCTACGGTGTCTTTCTCGTAGGCGTCCGAAAGGTCATAGGTGAAATACAGACAGGTGCTGTCGCGGAACTGCACCAGATAGTCTAGGCTCAGGGTTGATTGCTTTTCCGCAATACCCATTCGGTAGATCAGCTCCGCCTTGCCCATATCATCCGATTCAGATGCATCGTCTTCATCCTTCTCGATCGGCGGCAGACTGATCAAGTCCTGCACGTTGCCGGATGCGCCAGCCAGGAGCTTTTTCAGGTACTCAATCGGGACGGCAAAATTGAGGTTCTCCCCCTCATCATAGCCGGAACAGTTCACACCCACCACTTCCCCATTAATATTCATAACCGGACTACCACTACTGCCATGCGAGGTGGGTGCAGAGATTTGAATCTTCTTGGTGCCCTGCAAACCCAACTTCCAGTCCTTAATTTTTGTCGCATCCCCTTTTTGGTATTAAGAGCTCTTCTCTCATTCTCAACTTGCGGCAAAACCATACTAATCATCGATGGAAGCAAATTCTCTGGGATACTTAAGTCATAATTACCATCGACATAATGTACATCAATTTTATATTTTTTAAACCGTGCTAGCATTTCAAGAGAAGCTTCAACATTTCGAGAAAATCTATCTACCCGATGACATATGAACTGTTTAGGCTTTATTCTTTTACTTTCCACGTCTGCAAGAAACGATTGAAAGGCCGGACGATTGAAATCTTTTGCAGAATGATCATCCTGGTAGTGTTTTAAAATAACTCTGCCTGTTTTTTCGCAATACCTACGAATATCACGTTCTTGGTCCTGAAGGCTATATCCCTTCTCTTTTTGCTCATCTGTAGAAACTCTAGTGTAGATCACAACATCCATAGTGTAGCTACTTTAGTAATTGATATTCAACCTCAGCTAATATAATTAGAAAGTCTCTGACTACCCTAGCTTGATCAGAGGTGTACTTTGTTGATTCCTGATTTAGAATTCGCAGTGATTTATCGACTGAGATCATAGTCTTCGCAAATAATTTAGATTATGCGAAGTAAGACGATAACAGTCTTCAAAATGTAATTGTTGACATTGCGGTTATAATCTGTGGATTAATACAGATTTCAAAGAAAGAATACCAAGTGCGTAACATCCTTGTATTTTTCATCAAGGATATAAATATGTAATACTTGATTTTCTATTTGACAATTTTTGAAAGAATTGCAAAATGTTTAGTCTACAGTATTACAGATCAATTTAGAAATATTGTAATCCCAGACTTAAAATAGCTATCACTAATGTTATCAACTTTGTTTACTTTAAATGATATATACTGATACCCAATAAAGAGATTTAAGCCAGGTCTATCATCTTTAAATGTTGCATCAAGCCCAAGTGTGACCGAACCTGCTAAATTTCCTTTCATACTAATATCATTAATAGTTTTATCATATAGTACTATCCCAGGCTGGATGCCAAAATAAGGAGCAATTTTACTTGTTTGTAAATAAGCTCTCAAATCCAAACTGGCAACAGAAAATTTTTGATCGCCACTTTTTAAGCCATAAAATTCAGTGCAAAATCCAAAACTTACATTTTTAGGACGATAGCCTCCCCCAAACGTGAAACCAGGATTAAAGCCGTTGTTAACAATAGATACACCACCTGCAGAAAAATATCCAGTTTGAGCATTAGAGTTGAAGGCATAAAAAGTGAGTAGAAGTGCAAATAGTCGAATCATATTAGAGTTTCTTTCGACGAATATACGAATCAATGAAAGTGTATTTTATTGCAGATTTGCCTTGCTGGTCAAAAAATACTAATGTTTTTCAATTCACTTGAAAGTAATTAGTTGGTACTTTCCAAGAACAAATGAATGTCAAATGAAATACCTAATAACACTATTATTACTATTTATTGTCGTGAGTTGCGAAAAACAGTCTAATGATTACTGTTATCGATGTACGTTTGGAGTTACCGTTGGTAGTACCATAAGGCCGCCATTAGATACTTGTTCCAGCACTCCGTCTAGCAGCTATCGATTTACCGATGCTAATGGAAATGACTTGAGTTTTATTTGTCAACCACGCTAGAGTTTTAAATAGTTACTTGTAATTGATATCGTAATGTAATTCGATAAGTAATACAGAAAGATTCATTATCTCAACATTAGAATCATTTAAGACATCATATATATATTTTTCGAAATGACATAGATATTCAAATTCTATTTTTCAAAATAGATACTCCCACCTATTCTGTCTGCAACAGCTTTTAAAACCTGCCAAGCATTAGCTCCTTTAAAATAGACTACCTTCTCTAAAGCCCCTAATGAAGACTCACTTCCTATAAAGTTTTTCCTCTTGGGTCCATAAATTCCAGTTATTTCAACCCTGTCCCCCTTAATAATTGATGTCGCTATTAAATATGAATTTGTAAGGTATTCCAATGGGTATGATTGAATTGTATCTATTTCTAAGTCTTTAATCATAAAATCGCTTCTTATCATCGATAATTTTATCCTTTTATATAGATTGACTGTATCATTAACCTTGACAATTATTTTACTGTCTCCAACTTTTTGAGCATATAAAACCGAATATGAGACAATCGCCATCAACAAAATAAATGTCTGTCTTGTTTTCATTTTATATCTAGTATTTATTGGATAATCAAATAAAGAATGAATCTAATTTATAGAATAGTTTTCCCTTCAACAAATATTATCTGGATGATATTTTTATGAGTATAAGTCATTGACTTTTTTTCTAATTCCAAAACATTTAGCTTTTCTCCGGTCTTAAAGTGCTCAAAGATGTCGGTTCCAATTTCCTGAAACCACACTTCAACTTCCGGCGGTTTGACATCGTCGTAGGATATATTACCTCTGAGTATACCCTTTATAAGCTTAATTTTCTCTATTCGCTTCATTTTTTATAATTTCTAGAATAAGGTCTAGCTTCGATTCTGAGAGCATATCGAGGCTGAATTCTTGAGCCTTTGGAATTACATAAGGAAGCAGTTTAACTAGTATTTCTAGCCGCTTTTCAGCACTTTTAATCGTTTTAAATGATTCAGGAAGTGTCTCCAGCTCATTGAAAATAAAGGACCTTAAAATTGACCTCAATTCCCTTGATGTTTGATTAGGAGTTCCTGCAACTCTTCCTCCGATCTTCTCGTGACCCTTCTCAAATCCCATATACTACCATTTCATACTATTCTAATAAGTTAGAGTCTAACGTGGGAAGTAATTCCCCTGAAAATCTGAGAATTAAGGCTTGGAGCCGGTTTTACCGTAACGTCTATAAATCGTTGTAAATCAATTAGTCTGTTTAAATCATCCTGGAATTGGTTCGAAAACAGAACAGAAAGGGGAGCAAACTGGTTAAAGAGGTCAAATTCGACCTCTTTAACCAGTTTGCTCATCCCACTCTATCTCACATACAATTTCCATTCCCTCTCGCCATACCAATCCCTCTACGGATATTTCCAGCCGATTGAATTGGGCCTCTTGTAGCGGCTCGATGGAACGGGCGGGTTGTAGCCAATCATGGAGAGTAAACGCATGATCAGTTTGTTTGTACCAAGAGAACTGGTTGAAACGATATCGATCGTTCATCAATACCATCTTCAGACCCGTTAATGGCTCGCCCGATACTGGGCGATTGCTTTCTATTCGCTTGGGATACAATATCCCGAAATAGCTCTTTGCGTCTAATTGAAAAGAAGGCGAGTCTGCCGTCAATCGAATTTGTTGTTGCATTTAAATCTTTATTTAGGTCTTTAGTCTTAACGCCTACGTCAGGTAGGCTATTGCTCAACACTTATTAGTGTAGTCCTGTTTCACTAATGTATCTCGATCTCATAAACGCCGCTTTCGTTACGCATGATTTTTCGATAAATAAAGCCATTACCCATATCGGTATGCTCGCGCAACGAAAACCATTCCCAGTGCTTGGGTAAGAGTGGAAAAACCAGTGTGAAGGATTTGAGTTCACCGGTCTTCTTAAAGAAATACCTGGCAGGTGCATAGGGGATGTTGAGTGCCGTGGCTAGAGAAAGACGCTCCCTTCCGTCCGGCCCGTACAAATAAGTAGTGCGAAAAATATTCACCCAACCGCCTCTCAAATATTTCTTCTGGGAAACATAACGGCAATGAATAATAGTCTGCCCCTCATTCGAGGTTACCGATTTGGCTAGTTCCTTCCAAGAAAGCGGCTTATCGGTGAAGCGCCTTTGGAAATAGAAAAATTCATCGTCTTCCGGTAATTGTCTCCAGGTCATATGCTGAGTTTATAGATGATCAGGAAACAAAAATGAACCCAAACTACGCATTTTAAGTGCGTAGTTTTTGTGTCTAGCAGTTCCGTCCGGATATGTAGCTGCGTGCTGAGGAAATACCCCGTACAGGCCGTACCCATCCTCATCCCATAGGCGCCCTGGGAAATCAATATGAAGAAGCGATCAAACTGATTCAGCAATATTCAGGGATCAAGCTGAAGCATTCCACTGAACAACCATAAGAAAGAGTCTAGCCAAGAAGCAGGCACTCGAATTAAATAACCCTGCAATAAATCCAGACGCGATACAGGGTGTTGGATAGATCTTTTACCAAAGATCAATTGTTTTCGCGGTATAGGCGATACAGCGCCTGACAAGTCTTATCTAGTGACTTGAATTCCTTCAAATCAAAATCGAGTGCTTTGGCCATATCAGTCAATTTTACTACGGCTTCGTAAAGCTCGGCATTGTCTTTTTTAGCTACGCGTTCAATGAAATGAATGGTTTTACTGCCTTTGGGCGACTCGGATACGATTACTTCCTCCGTCTTCTCGTCGATAGCAAACAGTTTGTTCATGTCTATAAATTTTGTCCTGCCAAAGATTCCTTGACAGTTGATGCCCTATCAGTGGTGTTGAATACTTTTATCAGTGTAAATAACATCGTCCGCTTGAATTGGTCGTTCGGTTTCGGCACCGGGCCCCTTTCTTGGTTGTACCCGTGCACTGCTGAGCAGTTGAAGTTCGGCTAGCCGATGAAGATTTAATCGTGTTGCTCTTCCCATCACAGCAATTGATCCCAACCTTCCGGTTATGTATTTTACAATAACAGCTATTCGATTTGCTTCGGTTGCATTTTAAACACAACAATTGAACATTCGATCGATCACTGCTGCCGCCGCAGGAAAAAGGAATGATGTGGTCGTATTCAATGCTGGAAGTGCTGCCACAACACTGACACCTTCCGCCATCTCGCGCAAAAACGATCTTCTTTGTGGTGGCAGAAATATAACGGCTCTGCGTAAAACAGCTGAGGCTGAGGAGAAGAACCGAGAGGAATAAAACAAGCTTTTTCATTATAGTAGTTTAGATGCATCCCATCAGCCAAGACGCTATGCCTGATCTATGATAAATTTCCGTATTTGTGCGAAGCGTACAAAATGAAATTCCTACATTTATTCAAGACATCGCCACACGAAGCCAGTTGCAAAATTGATTTTGATAAAGATCCAAAATGTCAACTATATTTTTGTCCCATAACATATTAATATGAGCGAGCAATCTGGCTTTTTTAAAAAACACCGTAAGGAGATCATCCTTGGCGTACTCGTGTTTTTGTTTTTTCTGTTCAAGGATCTGATCAAAACATTGTTGCAATAATTGTCCATGACACCAAGGATTGAAACCATACCCGAGAAGAAATTTATTGGCATGCGAATGTCGCTGAGCTATGCCGACTACCGGATCGGTGAGCTTTGGAGCAGCTTCATGCCCAGAAGAAAAGAAATAAAAAATCCTGTCTCGACCGACCTTTTTGGAATCACGATATACCGACCCGCACATTTTGAGTATTTCAATCCGGCAAACACCTTTGAAAAATGGGCAGCAGTAGAAGTGACGAATGATGAACAGGTGCCGTTGGGACTGGAAACCCTGGCATTCAAAGGCGGCCATTATGCCATCTTTACCTATGTCGGACCCAACACCGGCATCGCTGCCTTCTATCAATATATATTCACGGAGTGGTTACCGAATTCAGCCTATATGCTGGATGACCGTCCCCATGTTGAGGTACTAGGCCATAAATACAAGAACAACGACCCTGCATCCGAAGAAGATATTTGGATACCGATACTCCCTAAATAAACTAGGTGTTTCCGCGGTAGTGACGAATTTCTTTACCTCACTCCTTATACAAGGGTAGGCCACTTATGTTATCTAAAACCTGAGCGGCGTCGATCACCACGCCTCTTCCTTCCGCCTCCCGCTGCACCTTCTCGGTATCCTTCTCCAACTCCGCTACCGGAATGGACTTGGTTCGTTTTTCCATCGGCGGATTCAGTTTCTCCGCTCGCTCATATTCTTTCACTTGTTCCAATATATCCTCCGGCAAATAATTTTCACAAGCATAGGCCAGCTCGATGGTCTGCGTAGCAAAAAAATGATCGACCTGAATCCGACGCTTGGCCAGATGCGCAAATCTTCCGATCACCCGGCAGATATTGGCCCGCTGATCCGGTGTCAGTTCCTCCGCAAATTCATAGGCCTCGATCTTCTGTAAACTCAATAAGATGGGCTCGATCGCATCCGCAGCAATGATATACACATCATGATCGGCGTGCGGATAGACAAATTGAGTCAGGTGTTCGATCGTGTTTGATGGCACCACGAAATAGATATCCTTCTTTACATTTTCCTGCTTGGCATACTTGATCGATTTTTCTGCTTGCCCTTTTAAATAGATCGGAAAATTGCTGAGGTCGTCGCCAGCCGGACTCTTCGCATCGAATACAATATACTCATCACAAATACTCACCGTATTATCCGGATCGCCCTTGAACGGAACCTTATCGATGTAAGCAATGGTATGTTTCTGACAGATCGCTTTGATCCGTTCGGCAGTTGAAAGCTGATGAACCGACCAGGTCTCTTTCATCCGCTGTAGCTTATCTAACTCTTTTTGTTTTTCTGCTTGCAGAAATATTTCCTGATCGCGCTCGATCTTTCGCTTTGTCTCCGTCAGACCATTTACGGCCAGATCCCGCTCACGGATCCGCTGCTCTTCTTCTTTTTCAAGTATGGTATTTTTCTGCCGCAGTCTTCCCACTTCTTCGCGCAATTGCACCAACTCCACATCATAACCAACGGCATCTTTCTCCAGTTGTGTGACGCGCATTTCTTTCGAGCGTAATTCAGCTTTCAGGATGCCGGCAGCGGCATGGGCATCTGTGAGCTCTTTTTCTACGCGGACCGATCTTTCAGTCAGCACATCCAACTCAGACATAGCATCTGCGATCAGTGCTCGTACTTTATTCCAACCAAAAATGCGACCCCAGAAGCCAATGCTGTTCACTTCACGGAGAAATTGTTTCAGTGTATTCATAAAAGTCAATTAACCGGGTTTAAAAAGGTTTCTTCTTCGATCAGATGTCGCATGGATTCCAGGAACATCTTCATCTCCTGTAATGTTTTCTGTTCTTTTCTCCAGAGCGCGGGGAGCGTTGTGAGTCGCCCTACCCCCTGTTCCAAGTCTGTATAAAAATCATCCTGCGGTTCTTCGAGACTCAGATCGTTCACAACGATCCGTTCCCCATCGAAATCAAACAAATACCAGGTGTCCTCTGGATAACCCATGGCCATCTGAAATCGCGCTGCAAATTCACTGGGTGGTTCCTCCGACACGGGGCGAAAGCGCCCTAAGGCCATACACTGACCGTTTCGGTGGATCACTACATCCGTAATACCATGCAGCGTGCTGCAATGGAAATAGGTAACGGATAACTCCGACTGAATAGTGTCCGGAAGAGAAGAAAGAAGGCGGTCGAACTGGGACCGCAACTCAAACGTACTTAGCATATAGCAGGGTTTTAATGATAGAGCAAACATAAAATGACACTACGCAAGTATGTTGCGTAGTTTTTTGGTAAGTTTGTTTCATGCCCAATCGAAACCAGTTATACCTAGAAACGCAGCGGATCCGTCAGATCTGCGCATTTTTATCCGCCGGCGGCGGCACGCTGAAAGAAATGCACGAGGCGGTGAATGCGGGGTTGGAGGAGCGGGGATTGGAATCGATCGGATTGCGCACGTTGCAGGCCTGCATCGAACGATTGCGGGCAGGCGATTTCGATCACGGGAAACAGGAGTTGGCGCCCCGAGTTCGTGGTCGGTTATTTAAGGTTGTATTTAAGCATAAGGTATACAAGTGGGCCCCTGATACCGAGCTGCCCGAATTTGGCGACCTCGATGAGGATGAGCGGTTCACGCTTCCTTTTTTGGCGGGGATCCTGAAGCGATTTGAGTCCATTCCGGCCGTACAAAAGATCTTATATCAGTTGCCAGAGATCTTCAATATAACGGAGAGCGAGATGGAGAGCCGGGCAGCGATCTTTCAGACCGGTCCGGTTTTGTATGATGCGCAGAATGCTGATTTTGAATCGAAGGTCATTAAGTGCGTGATCAAGATCTTATCGCATATTCATCGCGGTGAAGCCATTGAATTCAATTACACCTCGGTAAATGTGTATGATAATAAGGTAGAGAACTTGACCATGCAGCAAGTAGCCCCCTTGCATATTCGGTTTTACGAACACTTTTATTATCTCACAGCAGCTGATCTGGAGGGGAAGAAGATCCTGAATTTTCGGATCGATCAGATCCACCGGCTGAATGTGATGGCGATGGAAGATGAACAGGGTCGTGTGATCATGTTCGATCGGTCTGATTTCGAGCAACGACTGGGGGTAAAGAACAAATTCAAGGATTCGCTGGGGGTATGGATCCATTCGGACAAAGAGAAACTGCACGAATTACATATTTCCTTTCGGAAATGGGCGGCGAGTTATGTGAAACGGTTGCGCCTGCATCCGAGTCAGCGTATCGTGAGTGAGAATAAAGCGGAGCAAACGCTGGTGATCAGCATGAAACTGCGGTTGGGAGAGGAAACGGAGAGCAGAAAAAACATCATCGACCGAAATCCCGAGCTCGCTTTTCTGTTGGGACGGTTCGGGGAAGACTGCAAAATTCTATCGGCTACCCCGATCCGGTAACCCATTCCCGATTCTTGTCAGATCTATTTTAAATATTTATCGTAATATTGCGATAAATATGGGACTTTCTAAAATTTCCGAATACACGCAAAGAGAGCTCGCGACGGCAAAATATGCCAAGGCATTGGCGCATCCGGCCCGCAGTGCCATTCTGAACTTGCTGATCAAGAGTAAGTCTTGCATCTGTGGCGATATCGTAGAGGAGTTGCCGCTTTCACAGTCGACTGTTTCGCAGCATTTGAAGGAGCTGAAGGCGGCCGGACTGATCAAAGGGCGGATTGAGGGCGTTTCCGTATGCTACTGTATCGATGAGAAAGCCTGGTCAAAAGCAAAGCATCTGTTTGAGATGCTGATGGAATCGCCGTTGGGCACAAACAGCAAATGTTGCTGATCGAAAACTGAATAAATCATAATGAAATGAATACGCAAACAGAAGAGCAGATCAAAGAGATGGTTAAACAGAAATATAGCGAGATCGCGTTGCAGGATCGTGCCGTGAATGCAGCCTCCTGCTGTGGGGCAGGCGGCTGTTCGACTGAAGTATACACCATCATGTCGGATGATTACAAAGAGTTGGATGGATATCATCCCGATGCGGACCTCGGCTTGGGTTGTGGGTTGCCTACCCAGTTTGCCCAGATCAAAAAAGGGGATGTGGTGATCGATCTGGGAAGTGGTGCGGGCAACGATTGTTTTGTGGCCCGTCATGAAACCGGTGAAACAGGAAAGGTGATCGGTATTGATTTTACCCCGGCCATGGTCGATAAGGCAAGGGCAAATGCAGAAATGCGCGGATTCAATAACGTTGAGTTCCGCCAAGGTGATATAGAGAAGATGCCGGTGACTTCAAATGTAGCCGACGTGGTTGTCAGCAACTGTGTATTGAACCTGGTCCCGAATAAGTTGAATGTATTTCAGGAGATTTATCGGGTACTGAAGCCTGGTGGACATTTCAGTATCTCGGATATTGTATTGACCGGTGTACTTCCTGAAAAAATTCGAACGGCTGCAGAAATGTATGCGGGATGTGTGGCCAGTGCGATACAAAAAGAAGTCTACCTGGAATTCATCACCCTGAGTGGATTCGAGAAAATGACCCTTCAAAAAGAAAAGCCGATCATCATACCGGATGATATACTTCATAACTACCTGAACGAAGAAGAGATCGAGCAATACAAAAAATTGGGTAACGCCATCTACTCGATCACGGTATTTGCACAAAAGCCGGTGGCCGCTTCTAGTTGTCTCCCAGGATCTGGATGTTGTTAAACGACTTGAAATGAAAAAATATAAAATCCTGGTTCTTTGTACCGGCAACAGTTGCCGCAGTCAGATCGCGCATGGTTATTTGCAGGCATTTGCCGGGGAGCGGGCGGAGGTGTTCAGTGCGGGTGTTGAAACCCATGGGGTTAACCCGAAGGCGATCGCGACGATGGCGGAAGATGGTATCGATATTTCGGATCACACGTCCAATAACATCGCGGAGTATCAGGGCATCGATTTTGATTTTGTGCTCACCGTTTGCGATAATGCTCGGGAGCGCTGCCCATTCTTTCCGAGTCAGGCTCAAAAATTCCACCACAATTTTCCCGATCCGGCAAAAGCAACCGGTTCTGAAGAAGAGGTAAAATTGGAGTTCGGGCGGGTTCGGGCCCAAATAAAAGATTATTGTGAGGCGTTTGTGGAGGGTCACTTGGGTTAAAAAAGAGGCAGAAGATAGCACTTCAGGCGATGGTTTATTTGGCCACTTTTTATTAGGATGAATGAGTACTATATTTTTGCCTTTAACTAGATAAACAATTTCCATGTCCCATCGGATCATTATTAAAAATGCCAGTCTCGTCAACGAGGGCAAAATTTTTCAAAGTGATCTGCTGATCAGTGACGGAAAAATTGATAAAATCGGTAATCTTGAAAATGAGAAAGCTGATACAACCATTGATGGAGCGGGTAAGTTCTTATTTCCCGGTATCATCGACGGACAAGTACATTTCCGAGAGCCCGGACTCACGCATAAAGCCGACCTCTATTCTGAAAGCAAAGCAGCCATCGCCGGTGGTGTGACTTCCTTTATCGATATGCCCAACACCTTTCCGAATGTCCTGAACATGGAGATCCTGAATGAGAAATACCGAATCGCCGCGGAAAAATCGCTGGCCAACTTCGGATTTTTTTTAGGTGTGAATGGTGATAATCTCGACGAAGTACTACAACTCGATACCTCCAAACTGCTCGCGGTATCAGACGACGGACTTTACTTTACCAAAAAAGGCAACCTGCTGGCCGACAACCCGCAAACCCTAGAAAAGCTTTTCGCGAATTGCAAATCACTGATTGCGATCCATTCCGAAAAAGAACAGATCATCGAGGCGAATGAGGAGCTGTTCCGCGAAAAATATGGAGAAAACATACCGGCCGAGTGTCACCCACTGATCAGAAGCGAACAAGCTTGCTTTGAAGCAACAGAACGAGCGATCGGACTGGCAAATAAATATGGAGCACGGCTGCATATACTACATCTGACTACCGAAGCCGAAACGCATTTGTTCCGCAACGACATCCCCCTTAAAGAAAAAAAGATCACTACCGAGGTTTCGGTACAACATCTTTGGTTCAGTGATGAAGATTATGCGCGATTGGGTATGTTGATCAAATGGAATCCGGCCATCAAAACAGAAAAAGATAAAAAGGGATTACTGAAAGCGTTGATCGACGATCGCATCGATATCATTACCACCGACCATGCACCGCATGCGATGGAGGAAAAGCAAAAGCCATATTTCCAATCCATGTCGGGCGCACCCATGGTGCAACATGCCCTGAACGTGATGCTTGAATTTTACAGACAGGGTGAGATATCGCTGGAGAAGATCGTAGAAAAAATGTGTCACAATCCGGCTACGCTCTATGGGATGGAAAAAAGAGGATTCATTCGGGAAGGATATCATGCCGATCTGACGCTGGTCGACCTGAACACCGACTGGCAGGTAGATAAATCCAACATTTTATATAAATGTGGATGGTCGCCATTGGAAGGAGCCACGTTTCATTCAAAGGTCACGCATACGTTTGTCAATGGTAATCTGGTATTTGAAAACGGAATATTTCATGAAGGTTCAAGGGGGATGGCATTACACCGAAGTGCCCCTTAAGTAAACGTTGTTTTCAAAACATGGTTTCCATTATCTTTATTGGAAAACCAAGCAATAACCGACTATGGAGAAGAATTTCATGCATTGGCTAAAGAAGGTCGCCCGTTTTACTATTTTATCGCTCAGTGTAGTTCTGGTTGTTTCCATGGTGCTTGGCACAGCCGATCTGATCCTTGAAGACGTCATACTAAAGGTTATCTCTAAAGATCCGTACCCGATGCTGATCAAAACAGAAGAACTGTATTCCATCTTCTCAATGGTTTTGATCATCATCGTAGGCTATGAGCTGTTCAAGTCGCTATACATTATCATGTACAGCAATCAAATGCCGGTCAAATCGATCTTAAAAGTGGCGGGGATGGCGATGGCCAACAAAATGATCACATTGAATTTGAAAGAAGTTGCCCCTATAGAACTGTTCGGGATCGCTGCACTGATCATCGGAATCGGGGTTGCATACTATTTATTCCATAAAGATCCTGAGATCAAGGAGTAAGGGGTCGACGCATCAAAATATCGGTCTGGGCATCATCACCCAGTTGAAAAACATGCGATCCAAACGTTATAAAGCCGTTTTTTTCATAGAAGCGGATCGCGCGGGGATTTTTCTCCCATACAGCCAGCCAGATAAACTTGTATTTTTCCTGCATCGCAAGATCGATGGCATAATTGAGTAAGGTAAGGCCCACGGAAGTGCCATGATATTCTCTCTTCACATAGAACCGTTGGATCTCCAGTCCGCCCGGATCAACCTGCTCCGTCTGCGCCGAACGCTCATTCAACTTCATATATCCGATCGTTTCCCCATCAGTCTGAATGAAAAATGTTTTCGAATCGGGGTTCAGTAATTCTGCTCGCAATTTCTCCTCTGATAGATCTGTGGACAGATACTGTTCCATATTCTCCGGGGTATTCATTTCTGCGAACGTGTCGTAGAAGGTTGTTCGAGCGAGTTGTTGAAGCTCATTCAAGTCATGAATTGTCACCGATTTTATTAGTGTAGCAGGCATTTTTAGTTAGAATAAATGAATGTTGGTACGCTCAATAATACATCCGGTTTGTTAAAAGTACCGGATTTGCGAAGGAAAGTGCATCAAACCTCGTCATACTATCTCTGCGATATGAACAGTTTTTCCTAACTAGTCCTTGATCACATGAAAAAATCCATTCCATTAGCCATTTCCCTTTTCTTCGGCCTTCTTTTTTCCTTTATCGGTTTTGTAAACCTGTTTTGGGGAAACGATCCGTTTTTCGGTCTGTTCTTATTGATACTATCGCTGGTTTATTACCCGCCGGTTCAACGATTGATCGAGTCGAAAACGGGCTTTTCAGTACCGGGACTGGCCAAAATCGCGATCGGCGCGTTTATCATCTGGTCCAGTGTGGGCGTGGGGGAGCTATTCGACAAGATCGATCTAATGTTGAAATAAGTTGCCCTTATTTCTTTTTGGACTGACTCAGCAGGGATTTAACCAATTGCTTCGAACCGATGTACATCGGCGTAGTCTGATGCAGCCCGTTCGGTTCCATTTCGAGAATGCGCTTACTGCCGTTACTCGCGAGCCCGCCCGCTTGCTCGACGATCAAGGCGAGGGCATTGCATTCGAAAAGCAATCGCAACTTGCCATTAGGGTACTTACTGGTAGCCGGATAAAGGAAGATCCCACCTTTGATCATGTTGCGATGAATATCCGCAACCAGTGATCCGATGTAGCGGGCGGTGAAGCCGTCTTTTTTGCATTGCGTGAGATATCGTTCGATGGTCGGATCGGAATATTGCTGCAATCCGGCTTCGTTGATCGAATAGATCTTCCCGTCGGACGGACATTTCATTTGGGGATGGGATAAAACATATTCACCTAGTGTTGTTTCATAGGTAAATCCATTGACACCCTTGCCGGTGGTGTAGACCAACATGGTAGATGAGCCGTACAATACATAACCAGCAGCGACTTGCTCGGTCCCTTTTTGTAAAAAATCTTTTTTGGTAAGCTTGGTGCCCGGCTTTGTTTTTCTTTTATAAATAGAAAATATCGTGCCGATGGAAACATTCACATCAATATTAGACGAACCATCGAGCGGATCGATCGCCACTACATATTTCCCCTTGTTCTTGAAATCCGTGAAGGTTTCAGTCTCTTCTGAAATGATGCCGGCTGCTTCACCTCCTTTTGACAGGGCGCGACTGAAGCGTATATGCGCCAGCACATCCAACTTTTGTTGCTCATCACCGGCCTCGTTTTGCTGCCCGATATAACCCATGATATCGACCAGCCCGGCTTTATTAATCTCCCTGTTTACCACCTTGGAAGCAAGCGCGATATCACGAAGTAATTGAGAAAGCTCACCTGCGGCATTCGGGTATTCGTCCTGCTTACTCTTGATGAAACGATCCAAGGTGATACCGATAGGTAGGGCGATGCGGGAGCGTTCCATAAAAGTTATTTATTACACGAAGGTACCGATTTCAATTACCAGACGGCTACACCTACACCCGTGCCATGATTTGTCGTAACTTGATAGTTCTAAGCAGGGTATGATAAAAAGAGCTGATTTTACTTTACGAACTACCAACGATCTACTTAGGACAGGTTTGTTGTGCTCATTGATCTTCCTCTATGCCTGTAACGGAAAAAAGCCTACGCCCGAACGCATTGATCCGGTCAAGGAGCTGAAAACAGAAATCAAAGAACAGCTGGCTCGTATCGAGGAGGGGGAATCCCTGGATGATTCCACCCGTTTACTTGCGCCCGGCGAAACAAAAAAATTTTATGGCGCCAACCGGTATGAGGGTGTATGGGCGATTGGCGACAGCCTGACTCCTTTGTCGGATTCTATTTTCTACCTGATTAGAAACGCCAGAAAACATGGTCTCTTCCCGGAAACCTATCACCTTAAATCGCTGGAACGTTTTCATTCAAGGTGGATGGGTGATACCCTACATACAAGCATTCGAAATAATTTCAAGGAGCTGGCTAGAAGGGAGATTCTACTGACAGATGCATTTCTGACGATCTGCAGACACGTGCAGTACGGACATATTTCGATCGATAGTTTGAAGGACAGCGATTCATATGATCCGGAGGCCTATACCACTGCGCTGCGAAAAGTCCTGAGTCAAATATCCCCCGATTCCGTATTGGCCTCACTTGAACCGGCCAATCCCGGGTACCGAAATCTGAAAGCGGCGCTGCCGGCATTTCTCGCGCGTGCAAATTTTTCCCGCACCTATAGCTACGTCGAATATCCGTTTCGTGATTCGATGAGTTTCATTCAAACATTGATCCAGCGATTGAAAGAGGAGCGCTATTTGGATACAAGCATTGTCAACCTGGATACGGCACAACTTGCATCTGCACTTAAGAAGGTACAGTCGGCCCGCGGATTGAAAATAGATGGCAAGTATGGCCCCCAACTGATCGGCTCGCTCAATAACAATGACAGCGAAATATTTTTCAAGGCTGCCATCAACCTGGATCGCTATCGCGTGCAGCCCGATACACTGAGTGATCGATACCTGTTGGTCAACTTACCTGCCTTTGAATTACAGGTCATCGATCAGGATACACTGGTGCTGGAGTCAAGGGTGATCGTCGGAAAACCAAAAACACCGACGCCGTTATTGAATAGTCAGATGAATCAACTGATTGTATTTCCCACGTGGACCATACCCGCTAGCATCATTGCCGATGAGATCTTGCCAGCCATCAAACGAGATCCGGGATATCTCGCCCGCAAAGGGTATAATCTGTATGACCACTCCGGCAATGAAGTTGATCCCTACTCAGTCAATTGGTCAAAATATAAAAAAGGTATCCCCTATAAAATTGTACAAGGAGAAGGGCTCGGTAATGCTCTTGGCATCATGAAATTCAATTTCCCTAATGAACATTCCGTTTATCTGCACGACACCAACCAACGCAGTTTATTTCGAAATGAAAATCGTTCGCTCAGCCACGGCTGTGTGCGCGTTCAAAACTGGGAAGGATTGTATCGATATGTACTCTTACTTGATAGTATAAAAGCAGCTGAAAATACCGGAACCTTCACATCTGTTGACTCGATCCATCGCTGGTTGAAAGGAGAAAAGAAAAAACGTGTGATCCCATTAAAAAATCAACTGCCAATTTATTTCCGTTACTATACCGCTGCCGGCAAAGAGGGCAAGCTGGAAGTCTACAATGATGTGTACGGATATGATGGAATTTACCGAGAAAGGATCATGAGATCCATTCGCTAGTTGATCCCTTTCAATTTTCCGATTTCGCAAGTTAATTTTCTCTTTGCGCAACTTCGACTGCAGAGAAAAACGTAAATTTGCGGCCATGAAAAAGTTGCTTCTGGTCTTGTGGTGTACTGTGTTTAGTTTTTTAGATGTTTTATCGCAATTGCCTATACAAAAAGATACAACGCATTATCAATATCTCCCTGAGATCACGTTAGTTGGCAAATACAGTCGGTCTGATCTACAGCAGATGCCTGAGATCGTGGGCATGTCCATTTATGCCGGAAAAAAATCCAGCTTGCTCGTTTTAAAAAATGTGGAGGGCAATCTGGTCACTAATAATATGCGCCAGGTGATGGCCAAGATTCCGGGGATTCACATTTGGGAAAGTGATGGTAGTGGTATTCAGATCGGTGTGGCCGCAAGGGGATTGAGTCCGAACCGAAGTTGGGAATTCAATGTTCGACAAAACGGATACGACATCGCCGCCGATCCATATGGGTATCCGGAAGCCTATTACAATCCTCAATTGCAAGCGGTACAACGCATCGAGGTGGTGCGCGGACATGGAGCGCTTCAATACGGTCCTCATTTTGGCGGCATGATCAATTACATTTTGCGTGATGGGAGTGAATTCAATAAACCCGTTCAGGTTGAAACAGAACAAACCGTTGGCTCCTACGGATTGTATAATCACTTTACCGGTGTTGGAGGCAAGGCAGGAAAATGGAATTATTATTCCTTTTTCGATCACCGACAAGCATCTGGATATCGGGCAAACAGTCGCTATTTCACGTACGCAGGTTTTGGATCGGTCACCTATCGTCCAACAAACAAACTTTCCATCACGATGGAGTACATGCGTTCGCATATCCGCAGCCAGCAACCCGGCGGACTGGCCGATGCTGCCATTCAGATGAATAATCGTCAGAGCATTCGCGCACGAAACTGGATGGACATTGAATGGTCGACCCTGGCGCTTCGCAGTCGATATGATATCAGTGAACGGTCGCGGATGGAAGGAAAAATTTTCGGCTTGTTGGGCGACAGAAACAGTGTCGGATTCATGCCATCGGGCGGGATCAATATCGCAGACGCGATCGATCCGGTTACCAACAGCTATGTACCGCGTAATGTAAACATCGACCGATATCGAAACATCGGTGCCGAATGGAAATGGATCAGTGATGTTAACATCGGTTCTGTTTCAAGTACAATTTCAGGCGGACTACGTTTCTTTCAAGGAACCACGAATCGATTGGTGGCTGATGGTAAAGGAAGTACCGGTACATCGTATGATGTTTCAGTGGCAGGTGACATCTGGACGCGCGACATTGATTTCAACAGCCGGAATTATGCTGCCTTTGCAGAACAGATCTTTCGGATTGGGAAAAAATGGTTAGTGATTCCCGGTATTCGATATGAGTGGTTGGAAGGAAGAGCGGGTGGACAAAACACCATACAAAATGGCGTACCCGTTTACCTGATCCCTCAATCCCTTTCACGCGGATTTTTGCTGGCAGGGATCGGAGCGGAATATCATATGAGCGATCGGGCCGAATGGTATGCAAACATCACACAGGCTTACCGACCGGTTCAGTTCGCTGACCTGAGTACGCCTCCGGGCAACGACCGGATCGATCCATCGCTTCGTGATGCCGAGGGGTTCAATGCTGATTTCGGCGTTCGTGGTCAAGTGAGCAAACGACTTTATCTCGACGCCAGTTTATTCTACCTCTTTTACGGAAATCGGGTGGGCACGTTGCTGGAACAGGAGGCGAACGGAACCTTTTATAATTGGCGGACCAATATCGGAAGTAGTCGAGCAAGAGGTTTAGAACTGGTACTTGACTATCAAGCGCCGATTCGAAAGAATCAAAGCGATTGGAAATGGGGCGGATTTATTTCGTATGCTTACAATGATGCCAGGTATGCACAATTACAAACAACCCGGATCATCAACAATCAGTTGACGAAATTGGATCTGCGCAATAACCGCGTAGAGAATGCCCCGGAGCATACGCTTCGGACCGGATTAAATCTGCAATACAGAAAGATCAAATTGACCGGGCAATATAGTTATGTGAGCGGGGTGTTCAGCGATGCGAACAATACGGTAACACCAACTGCGAATGGACAGAACGGTTGGATTCCGAGCTACGGAGTAATGGATCTTACGCTCTCCATTTCAGTAAGAAGGAATTGGTCGTTTCGAACCGGTATCAATAACCTGACCGATGTGGTATACTTCACTCGTCGGGCAGGAGGTTACCCCGGCCCTGGGGCACTACCAGCCGACGGCAGAACAGGATTCATCACGATCGCGTATAAAATGATGTAGTGGAGTGTAGAAGGTGAAGGGTGAAAAGCTTATCTCTGATCCTTCAACTCTCAACTCCTCAATAGTAGTATCCGAAAATTATATTCATTTCGTCCTGACTGGTGAGACCGAATCCGACGCCCAATGAGCTAGGGTTATAATAGGTGACCACCGAGGTCAGTCCTTCTCCTGGTTGCAGCAAGATCGGTGTAGCAAAAGATTTGACCAGCGGATGCTCCCAATCCGTATTGGTGTAAACGATCTCTCCGTCTCGCAGTCCACCAGCGATCTTGATCACAAATGATTCACCCAGTTTATGAAAATGTGACGTGAGCATCACAACACGAGTAAGGGTGTTAAAAGTGAAGGTTTTGGTGAACGTTCTTCTGGAGTAGGGCGGGATGTTGATATCAAAATTATTCAGGTCAAGTGTTTTGGCTTCATACTGTACGGCAGATGCCGGAACGGTATAAAGGTTCAGGTAGTTCTGTCCCGTCAATGAAAAATTCGTTCGGTTGAAATAGTGTGCATTCAGATCAACTGGTGTACTTGGTAAGATCTTAAACGCGACGCCGGTCGGCAGGGTCACATCTGAATTCACATCCGTTCCGCCACCCAGGAAAACATGATTCTGCATTTGCTGTAACGTGGTCGGACTAAGAACGCCGGTCACCGGATCGCGCAGATCCCGTAACTGATCAACAGGCGGCAAACCGGTCAGGTTACGAAAACCATACAATACAAAATGATGACTGTTGGAAGCACCCCGCATTTGCAGCCGATTTACATATACGGTGGCAGTGTTCGGTGTGTTTTTCCGAACAAACACTTCGCGTTCAAAATTTTTCGGAATCTCGAAGGGGTTGATGACGAGTTGGAATCCGGTTCCCGCAGCAGGCGGGTCGAGCGGTTGAACAGCAACCTGACAGGCGCTGCTATCGCGCAATACATTGTCGTCAATGGAGGAACTGGTCTTGCTGGCGCCGGCATTGATCCAACGGCGAATGAACTCAACTTGTCCTTTACTGAGTACTTGTCCGCCTAAAGGCATCTGCGATCCGAAATTTCCGGTCACCGGATGATGACTGGCTACGCAAGTGATCTTATGATACAGAAAACTCAGCTCGGCATCACCCGGACTCACCAACTTATAATTGCTGGCACGGGCCGCTGTATTTAAGGGCTGCTGATTCACTAGCTGATCATAAGATTGACCGGCAGCCAGTATCAGTCCGTGTTGCTGAAAAGTTGGATCGGAAGAAGAGGAATGGCAGCCACTGGTAGCACAAGTGGGGGATAAGATTTGTTCCTGAATGATTTCGAAATCAGGCTTGCCGCTATCAGTTGATTTTGTACAAGATGCTACAAACAGGAGAAGAGAAATCGGGAGTACTATTTTCATAGAGTTGAGAGCGTTGAGAAGGTTGATTTAATCTGTCACTCTTCCCCCGGCATTGATCCAGTCCGTGATCTTCTGGCGCTCGTTGGCCGGAAGTAACCCACCGGTTGGCATCGGACTTGGATTACCATCCACTGCCCGAGCTCGAATACGCTCCTTAGCAGAAACTATAGAGCAATCGGTACTTAAGTTAACACCACCGCTGGCATTGGTAGAATTGTGACAGCTCACACAATTGGTTTGCACTAATGTCTTCACTGCATTGAAAAGCGGACCGGAAGATCGGGTACCTACTACAATAGAGCCCTGCGTAGCTGAGCAGCCATTCGCATCTCTAGCGGCGATGCTGTAAGTGCCGGCATTTAAATTAGCAAAACTCGTCACCGATTGAAAGGTTCCACCATTCAAACTATAGGTGTATGGAGCCGTGCCTCCCGAAGCTGCAACACTGATCGATCCGTTAGCACTTGGTGTAGCGCAAGGTGTTAGGCCTGTAACCGTGGGATTGACGGATATCGTAACGCCACTGCAAGAAACAACATTCGTGAGTGTGAAGGTGGCAGAACCTGTACATCCGGCAGAACTCTTGGCGATGATCGTATACGTTCCGGCAGAAAGGTTGGTGAACTGACCCGACCCCTGAAAGGTACCATTGTTGATACTGTAGGTAAATCCGGTGGATCCACTGGCGCTGGCATTAATACTTCCATTCGCGGCTCCGGCTGCAGGATTCATGGTGCTACCGGTTACTGTGACCGTAACCCCTACACAAGGGTCAGCCGGAGGCGGATCGTTCTTACTGCAAGAAAATCCAACTACTAGCAGACCGGAAAGGAGAAGTAAGGTGTGGGTATTTTTCATTTATCAAAAATGTTCCTTAAAGGTAGTAACAGATAATTATTGAAAAGCGAAAACGTTTAACGGATATATGATGAATTCATCCCAATTTTAGAAAATGAAATGGAGCATATAGTTCCAACTGCTGGGATTAGCGACATTGGGATGAGCTCAAACGCCTGTTTTTCAGTCCGAAATAGCTGGATACACCAGTTTCCGCATATTGTATGAGCAAGTAGACCACAAACAGATAGTGTTCAAGTTAGTCGATACCCCCACGGCAACATATCCATAATTTTACATTGTTTTCTAATTGACTTCTTGCAAACGATATATTTTATGGGCGGTTCTTCTGCTGCTATTGTTGGCTGGTATGCGCTTATTGATCCGGTATTTAGATAATCAGGCAAGCGAAAGAGCAAGAAAAGAGGCCGAAGAAAAAGCCGAGCGAAATAAAAAGATCGCTGACAGTACCATCACACTCGTAGCCGTTGGTGATATCATGATGGGATCGAATTATCCGTCAGCAATCAATTGTCCGCCGAAAGACATTCGCCTCCTCGATCCGGTCGCTACTTACTTACAGGCGGCCGATCTGAGTTTTGCCAATTTAGAAGGACCTGTGTTAGACAAAGGGGGTAAAATGAAGAAGTGTCATGACCCATCCGTCTGTTATGCGTTCCGACAGCCCGAATATTTCACCGATCAAATGAAAGCAGCGGGCATCGATCTGTTATCGGTAGCCAATAATCATTTAAGCGATTTCGGAGAAGAAGGACGCTCGAACACGTGTCGGGTGCTGAAAGAAAAGGGGTTTCGGATTGCCGGACAATTGACACATCCCTGGGATACAATAACGGTGAAAGGATTGCAGATCGGATTTACCGCCTTTGCCCCGAATAGTGGTTGTTTATCCATAAATGAGAATGAAACGATCGAACGAACCGTTCGTGAACTGAAGAGCCGTTGCGATATCGTGATTGTTTCGTTTCACGGAGGTGCGGAGGGAAACAGTTACACACATGTTGATCGGAAAATGGAAACGTTTGTCGGTGAAAGGCGTGGAAATGTATACGCTTTTGCCCGTACGGCGATCGATGCCGGAGCCGATGTGGTATTGGGACATGGTCCGCATGTGCCCCGCGCCATCGATCAGTATAAAGGCCGATTCATCACCTATTCCATGGGTAATTTTTGCACCTACAAGCAATTTGGTTTGAGCGGAGCTGCAGGTGTTGCACCAATGTTTGAGTTGAAGATCCGACGAGACGGCAGCTTCCTCGAAGGGAAAATCGTTTCCATTAAGCAGGTAGGAGAAGGCGGTCCGCGCATTGACAAAGAACGCGCAGCTCAAAAACTCATTGAATCACTCACAAAAGCTGATCTGCCGGAAAGAAATTTTATGATGGACTCGACCGGACGCTTTCGATTTTGAACAGCGGCAGGTGCTTTAACAATCTCTTGCCGCTTATGAGTCCTGCCATGAAATAGATTCGGTAATTTTACGGGTCACCTTCAAGTCTCTCGCTTTCATGAAGCATCGAATTTTCTTTTTTTGTTTGATTTGTTTCAGTGTATTGAGTACCACGCGAGCACTCGCCATTTCGAATTCGGTAGATACGCTCAGTCCTGATCTCTCGATCGTGACAGATGACCGGGCGCTGAAAATGCTTTCCTCGGAAACAGTCTTCATGGAAAACTGGATCAATGACATGACCTTTCCCTATGAAAATATAAAGGCAGCAGATCTACCGGAACTCACCTCGATTCCCGTTTCTCCTTCTGGCGATAAATTCTCTCCCACCTGGTACGGAAAACTGACTTCCGGTTACAAATGGCGCTGGGGCAGACAACATCATGGTGTCGATCTTGCGTTGAAGACCGGCGACACCGTATTCGCTGCCTGGGAGGGCGTTGTTCGATATGCACAATGGAATAAATCAGGATACGGCAATTGTGTAATCATCCGCCATCGGAACGGATTGGAAACACTTTATGCCCATATGAGTAAGATACAGGTCAGCCCCAACCAGTACGTGAACAGCGGAGAGGTGATCGGACTGGGCGGAAACACAGGTCGATCTTTCGGAGCACACCTTCATTTTGAAATACGATACAAAGATTTCTCGATCGATCCGGAAACCGTTATCGACTATAATACCTTGGAAGTAAAAGTTGATACGATTCGTTTTGTACGACCCAACATCAAAAGTTCCCGATACGGAGGAGATATCAATGTGGTTCCGGCTTCATCCGTCACCGACTCTATTCTTGTGTCCCATGATAAAATAGACACACTGCATTCAATTCAAACCGAATCGAGCGCAGCGGCTAAAAAAGAGACGGCGACCGAAGCGACAGGGAGACCTACTGCGCCCGCGGCTAAAAAGAAAAACAGTCCAGCTAAAAAACCGGCACGCACCTATGTGATCAAAAAAGGAGATACCTACACCTCCGTCGCAAAAAAAACGGGTGTGTCGATCGCCACATTGAAGAAATTGAATCCCCGACAAAAAGAGACCAAACTCATGCCGGGTAAACCCATTCGGATACAATAACAAGGGCAACCTACCAGCCAGTCTTCAACTAAAAATTGGTATAGCGGAGTATTCATCACGTTCTGACTGAATATATTTCCCGACCTTCACGGCCCTCCAAATTCAGTAACATGCAACTTAGTGTAAAGCTTCTCTCTCTTCTCCCCCTGCAAACCGGAAATGGCAAAAACGGAACCTGGAAAAAACAGGACGTCATTGTAGAAACAGACGGACAGTACCCGAAAAAAGTTTGCATCTCCATTTGGGGAGATAAGATCGAGGAAAGCAAGCTGATTCCCGGAAACCGACTCAAGATCGATTTCGATGTGGAGAGCCGCGAATACAACGGCCGTTGGTACACGGATGTAAAAGCCTGGCGCGTAGAGTTGGAAGGTACTTCATCTGGACCGTCAGCTGTACCCGGACCGATCGATGCCCCACACCACGAAGACGATCTTCCCTTCTAATAGACTCTCTGTCTTCTGGTCATTTTTCTTTGGTCTTTTTAGCTCGTGGTCTCCCCCTTCATCTAGCCCAGATCCAACACGGCATTCCACCTGTATTTTTTATGCGGTTGAATAGAAACCCCGATCTGTGTATGCGGCTTGAATAAGATGATGCGATGGCCGAGCGAAGGCACGCCGTCATCGATCAGTAGGTCCATCACAATCGAAAGTGGATCCTGATAGCCATATTGACAACACTCACCCATGAATGTTTCAATGTCCTTACAGTCTTTGGTTCGTCGATTGTGTCCGATGTATCCGGTTTTACCGGATGTTTCGGCATGACAACGAGCACTTTCAAAAAGACTTCGCTCCGGATACAGACGCGGCAAAGAGATTTTATTTTTCAGAAATGCCAATAGCCCGATGTAATAATCTGACTGCAAGAGCCTAGAGTTGCCCGAGTAATCTGGATAGGCCTTCACCACCGTTTGTGCGAAAAGTGGCGGATTCATACGAGCCAGATTCAAAATATAAATAACGGTCTTTTCATTCTCGGATAGATAGTCCGTATTTGCCGCAGTATTGCAGACTAGATATTGAGGCTTATTCCACTCCGAAGAAAAAACCGCTAAAGGGGAAACATACTCCGTTTGCTCCGATGATTCGATCGGGTGAAAGGCCATGGTCGGTAATGCCAGTAAAAAAAGGAAGAGCGATCGCATAGTCAGTTTTAAAACTAACGCTGAAACTAGTCTGAGTGCGCTTACCGAGGTGTGAAAGATTTTATAAAAACCCCGCTTTTGCGTATTGAATAAGGCATTCCTAAAATGTATTTTGCTAAAAACAAAAAATGAAACGAGCTACTATTGACCCGGGAGAGGCATCATTACTATATTTGGATATGCAACTTTCTGCTGTAAAATACATTTCAGACTACACCTTACACGTTAGTTTTTCGGACGGAACTGAAGGCACTGTTTCATTAGAAGAGCTAGTAGGTAAAGGTGTATTTGCAGCACTAAAAGATCGAACAATATTTTCCAAGGCATACTCAACCGGACATTCAATTGCTTGGTCAGATGACATGGAAATCGATTCGAATCGGATCTATATGGAGCTAACTGATAAGGCTCATGCCACAGATTAGTAATTTTCTGGGCATCTCGATCCGGATTTATTACAGAGACCATCCGCCCCCTCATTTCCATGCAACCTATTCAGGCTTTCATGCCACCATTGATATACATCGTGGTGTTTTACTATCAGGAAATTTACCAGCGAGAGTAGTCGGTTTAATTTCTGAGTGGTGTGCCATTCATCGAGCATCATTATTGCATAACTGGGAAAAGGCCAGTCAGCTGGAGCCTCTGATTCAAATACACCCCCTTACCTGATTGACTTGAATACTCGTCCTCAATGAAAACACAACTTTCGATAGGTGTCGAACAGTTCGCGAACCAGTTCCTTTCCGTAATAATGAGTAGCCCGATGACGATTGCGCTCGCCCATTTGCCGGATTCGATCGGGATGCTTGAATAGTTCGATCAGGGCATTCGCGATGTCTTTTGGGTCGTTCGGATCGATGAAGACGCCTCCTTGTGGGGTAGATATCATGTCTACCATTCCGCCCTCCTTCGAGGCGACGATGGCCCTTCCACTTGCCATGGCTTCCAGACATACGTTCGGGAAGTTCTCCCATAGGCTAGGGAAAACAGCTACAGAGGCTCGTTCCAGCATCCGTGGTACTTGTTCAAGGGGAACGGCATCGATGAATTCAACTGATTTGGCGGTACTGCCCAATGCACGCAACATGCATTTTTTCATGGAACGTTCGCGATGCGGACCCTGACTGTCTTTTCCCAAAAACAGGAATCGAGCATTCGGTATTTCACGCAGCACGAGCGGAATGGCTTTTGCCAGGTTCCAAACTCCTTTACGCGTTTCGAGTCGGCCTACATAGATCGACGTAGGAGAGCCAGTAGGCAGATCGATCTCCGTGAATGCAGCTGCCGGCTGATAAGGGTTGGGGACGGTCCACACCCGATCCGGCTCCAATTTCCAATCGCGGATGGCGATGGTACGCATCGATTCACAAGGCGCGATCACTCGATCGGCATTTCGAAGGGCGAGATATTCAGGATCTTTTTCTTTTTGATAAGGCTTGAGCAGATGCTTGATCCGACGCCAGATCCGAAGATCGTAATAATGATCGTTGAGCTTTTTTACCAAGTACGCCGGCGTGTGCAATTTGACCCAGATCCGAACTTCAGGAAGAACCGTTCGCATAAAAGTTGCCTCAGCTCCATATTCCGGACATTCAACCCCATCGAAGGGCATGATGCCATGCACGATCCGAATTTGTTCGGGAGAAAGGTTGATAAATTCCTCCCGAGAGTTGCATTGAATGTAATGGATGCGATAATTGGGGCGAAGGCGTTCCACGCCAAAGCGTTTGGGACTGCCCACGAACACATCCACCTCCACATTCAAGCCGGCCAGTGCGGCACTGACCTGTTGTATGTAGGTAGCGATCCCACCTTGACCGGTATCGGGCGGATATTCGTAAGAGACAAACCCCAAATGCATCTCCCAAAATAACGAACTAAGCGACTAACTAAAGTCCGAACTTTGAACCCGAATCTCTAAATCGAAATGCTGAACTTTTAAGTGTCTAGACTCAAAAACATGACCCGCACCCTCGGCTTGGCCGACGGACTGTCGTTTTGGTGGAAAGCCAAACGGAAAACCTTCGGAGAGATCCGTGCTTCCAGGTGGAATACCAGTTTTCGGTTAAGACCGGATTCGACCGACTACGACACCTATGAACATGTTTTTGTATTAAAAGAATACGACTTCCCCATTCCCTTTGAACCCAGGCTCATCATCGACGGCGGAGCCAACATCGGGCTGTCCGCCCTTTATTTCGCCAGGCGATTTCCCGAGGCAACCATCCTTGCTGTTGAACCCGACCCCGCGAATTGCGCCCTGTTACAACACAACACAAGAGATCAAAAACGGGTAGAAGCCATACAAGGCGGACTCTGGCCGAGTTCCGGACATCTCCGGATCAAAGACAAATCGGCTGACGCCAATGCCTTTCAGGTAGAATGGAGCGAATCACCCACCTCCGATTCCATGCCGGCGGTATCCATTGCGGAGCTATTGCAAAAAAGCGGTCAACAAACGATCGATATACTCAAACTTGACATAGAAGGGGCCGAAAAGGAACTTTTCCGAACAGGTTTTGAGTCCTGGTTGCCCAAAACCAGATTACTGATCGTAGAGCTGCACGACCGAATGGTGCCCGGTTGCTCCAAAGCGCTCTTCGAAGCAGTCTCCAAATACGACTTCGAATGTGAGACGCGCTGGGAAAATCTGATCTTTTATAATAAGAACCTGGATTGAGATCAGACTCTATACCGGGGTTAAACATCAAACCACCGGTAAATATTAAATTATCTCTTGTTGTGTTTGATCGGTCCGGTTGACGTAGTCCTGATGTACTATTCAGCAATTGATAATTAATCACTTAGATATAGTGATGTAGTATTGAGGGATTGATGGTTCCACATGCATCTTCCACGGCTTTTATTTTCATGGCGTCTCTGATTTTTCGCCGCCAACATTGGCTAAACAGTTGCCTGCCATTCTATGAGAATAAAAATCAATCCCAAATTTTGTCGATTTGTATTCCTGTTCTTTCCGCTCCTAATTCTTTCCTGGAGTAGTATTTCACAACCCCTGAACATTCGATATAGCGCTGTTGGACCTTCTTGTGCCGGTGCGACTGATGGATTTATCGCCGTTTATGGGTCCGGTGGTTTACGACCCTATACCTACAGTTACAATGGCGGACCCTATTCAAGTAACAACTTGTTTGCCGGATTGGGTGCCAATTCAACCATATCAGTGTCGGTGAGGGATGCTGCCGGTGCTATGATTTCAGAGCCGAACATTGCGCTTTCGGCACCGACCAACTCCTTGATTATTCGGCCCGATTCGCTCTTTTGTACCGGGTCTACTTTGCCGCTTTATGCTAGTGGAGGAAGTACATATTCCTGGACGTCCACCCCGAACGATCCAAGTATCTCAAATCCTAATGCCCAAAACACTACCGCCTCCCCAACTCAAAACACTATTTATACCGTGGTCAGCTCGGTTCCTCGAAACAGAAACCTGATCGACAATGGCGATTTTGAAAAGGGTGATGTTGCGTTTGAAAGTCAATACACGAGTTATCCGTATCCACCGAATCCTGCCAATCCCAGTTTTGCCCAACGAGCCTATAGCATTGTATTCAATGGTCGCCAATTCGAGCCCCAATTCCAACCCTGTACCGATCACACAAGCGGCAATGGAAGAATGATGGCTATTGACGGAGCCACTGCACCCAACGTAAAGATCTGGTCTCAAAAAGTATCGGTGCTGCCCAATACAACCTACACGGTACAGTATTGGCTGCAATCGATCGATCCGAATAGTCCCGCTCAACTCGAGTTACAAATGAATGGAGCACCGATCACCGGAAATGCAGTGACGAGCACCAGTACAGCTTCAGCTACTTCCTGTCTTTGGCAACAAGCGAACTATAGTTGGAACAGCGGGGCGAACACATCCGTTGAGATCGCGATCATAGGCCGCAATCTGTCTTCCTTTGGAAATGATTTTGCGATCGACGATATTTCCATGACGCATCCCGTAAGCTGTACATTTTCTAAAAGCACCTCGATAACGGTCATCCCCGGACCATTCGTTAACGCTGGTCCAGATAAAACCATCATCAGTGGTGATGAGGTGACGCTGGATGGAAGCGGCATCACCGATCCAACGTTGATCTCTTGGTCACCCAATACCAACATCACGGGCGCGAACACCTATACACCAAGAGTTAGTCCTCCGACTACCACCCGGTATTTTTTAAGCGTGCGGGGAAACAATAATTGTGTGTCAACCGACAACGCACTGGTCACCGTATTGCCCTACTGCATCAAGGTCATGGATGCATTCACGCCGAATGGAGATGGGGTGAACGATCGCTGGTTAGTCGTCAATAACGGCGGCGTCTGCGCACGACAGATATCCGTTGGAGTATATAATCGATACGGCAATCTTGTTTATAATAATGATAATTACAATAATGATTGGACCGGCTTGTATAAGGGTAAGCCTTTGCCGGACGGAACATATTATTATGTAGTCACCTATCAATTACTAACTGGATCCTATTTGAAACTGAAAGGTGATGTTACTATTCTTCGTTAATCCGATCAATTAAGATCTTATATGAAAAGACTTTTATTAGTTGGCTTAAATCTGATGGTGTTCATTGTTAGCAATAGCCAACAGCTTCAAACATCATCGCTTTACGAGATGCAAAGTCTTTTACATAATCCGGGCACAGCCGGGTTGTTTCAGGACAATATGATCGGTGCGAGTTATCGCAGCCAGTGGTCGGGTATCAGTGGTAGTCCGCGTACCGCCATGGTCTTCGGCAGCTATAACCTGAAAAAAGAGAACGCCGGTATCAGCGGTTATCTTTTCACCGACAAAACCGGTCCCACGTCCAGAACCGGCCTCTCAGCTTCTTTCGCCAAGCACCTGAAAATGAAAGACGGATCTGTATGGTCTGTAGGTATCGAGGCCCGTGCACTTCAGTTCGGGATCGATCGCGCTAAGCTCAGTGCCACGTTAGGTGCTGATCCGGCACTGGGGAATGCAGAGAATCGTTTCAAGTTCGATGCGGGGCTGGGCGTTGCC
>JBKCMR010000010.1:0-3133 GCA_046300055.1 Bacteroidota bacterium | reverse complement strand
CTTTCCTGGAAGGTAAATCCTCCACCGGTCGGCTGGGCATTGACATCCACGCTACGGCCGGGAAGGGCGATGTGGGATTTTGCGGAAATTGGACCTTGGAGATCTCCGTCAAAAAGCCCGTTCGGGTATACAAGGGGATGCCCATTGGACAATTGATCTATTTCCCCGTCGAGGGAGAGATCCTGACACCCTACCAGAATAAGGGAAATGCCAAATACAGCAACCAGCCCGACCGACCCATCGAGTCTATGATGTGGAAGAATAAATTCTGATCAGTTCAACCACCAGATCGTACCGTTCAGGATTGTAGCGAAGGTGACCCATACGATATAGGGCAGCAGCAACCAAGCCGCGGGCTTATAAACGCGGTCAAACGCGAACATGGTCCGCACGATCAGCACCCAAAGAATAAAGATCTCGATCAACGCCCAGCCGATGGCATGCAGATTGAAAAAGATCAGCGACCAGAAAAAGTTTAAGATCAGTTGCGCCGCATTTAAATGCAACGCTCGCTGACGTTGTTCGGAACGGGGTTGTGTCCAGATCAAATACATGGCAATGCCCATCAGTGCATAGAGGGTTGTCCACACCGGACCGAAAACCCAGTTCGGCGGATTCCACGAAGGCTTTTGAATGGTCTGATACCAACCGGGAATGGCCGATACCGTAAAATAACCGCTGATGCCTCCCACGGCCAAGGGAATGATCAACGATAACAGGAATGCTCCGATCTTTTGAGGGGTCGTCATATCAACGAAGTTCTCCCGAAAGTACGTCGATACGCGATCACCCAGGAAACAACCTCGTTGTAAGTGAATTTGCCATTGGGCTGATTATTGGCACGCAAAAACTCACCATAAAGCCACATGATGCCACGCTCAATCGGATTTCGGTGCTGTCGGATGAATTTTCCATAAGCAGCGATATCATCCTGCACCTGTTGAGGGGCCTGCTGTTTGTATCGCTTGGCCTGAGCTGTATCTTGGATGGCAATCTCACCCAACGTGTATAGGAACAGATCGAGATACATGGAATAACGAAAAGCGGGCTCGGCCGACTGATCACATACCAGAACTGCAATAAAATTGGCCTCCTGTTCCCGTGCGTATCCAAGCTGGTGAGCGATCTCATGCGCCGTCACAAAGGGCTCTAAAAAACGAGGAATCGTAGTATTGACTTGCGCCTCCCCACTAAAGGGGTTGTAATATCCTTGAAAGCCCAGGTAATTACCCGGATAGCTATAGAGCGAGGGCTTGATGGATGATCGAGTATAAGAAACAGCGATTTTGCCTCCCTTGTAGTTTCTGTACCCATCTGCCGCAGTCTGAAATAAGCGCTTTTTAAGATTGAATGAGTCGCGTTGAGCGGGTGTTGAAAGCGGAGCATACTCCTCCAAACGAGCCAATAAATCTACCGCCAGTGTATCCAATTCAGCCGCTTCTGGAGTTTGGATGGTCAAACCCATTTTTGTTGAAAGCGAGGGACGGCTGTAATTCAATCCCCAACAAATATTAAACCCGACATAGGCTAACAAAAGCAGGAATATGATCCGTTGCGACAACTCAGCGAGTACTTTTCGAGTAGACCTTTTACGAATCAATCCGTATACCAATTGAGCGATTTGATAGATCAAGGCCAAGAGCAAAAAAGCATACAGGATATCTCCGACACTGATGGGCAACCAACCAAAGAGGAATCGCTGAACCGCTGAAAAAGCCGGGAAGAAACGAGTGCTGTAATAGACCTCCACCTGATCCGGGAAATAAACAAGTGCCCGGATTAAAAGCGCCAGTGGAATCAACACCCACCAACTCCATTGCCTCATCAGGTGTGCATAGAAACGGGACAGCCAGGTCTTCATCAACGAAAAGTATTCATTATCAACAAGATACAGAATGGTTTGTTGCCAAAAATAACCGAAAAGACTAGCGATTCTTTTGAAACTATTCACTACCTTTGCACACTCATTTGAAGAGTCATGAGCCGAAGGAGAGATTTCCAGATCGCATTTGTGGGTCTGAAACCCGGAGTTCATGTATTTGAATTTGAGATAGACGACTCGTTCTTTGAAGCATTCCAAACACCGGATTTTCGAAAATGCCGGTCCAAGGTCAAGCTTTCGCTCGACAAGCAGAATGGTTTTCTCCGACTCATCTTTGAGATCGGGGGCCAGCTCGAAGTCACCTGCGATCGGTGCAACAGCAATCTGCCGCTCGAATTATGGGATGAATTTCCCATAACCGTGAAAATGGTTGAAGAGCCAGAGGCGATGAATGAACAGGAAGAGGATCCGGATGTGTATTACATCAGCCGCACAGAAAGTCACATCGATGTCAGTGCCTGGATCTACGAATTCATCAACTTGAGTCTGCCGATTCAAAAATCTTGCGGACTGGAGGAGATGGATGGTCCTTATTGCAATCCGCAGGCTCGTGAGTGGTTGAACCGCGAGGAAACACCCCCACCCGCGCCTGTTGAAAATCCCATCTGGAAAGGTTTGGAACGTTTTAAAGAAAAAGGTCTGGACGACTGATTATAAAAATTTGAAATACCCATTGTATGCCTAATCCTAAACGACGCCACAGTCAGCAACGCAGTGCCAAGCGCCGCACGCATTATAAAGCCAGCGAGGTTACCCTGAGCACAGACGGTACCACCGGTGAAACACACCGTCGCCATCGTGCACACGTAAATGAGGGTAAACTTTATTACAAAGGCAAGCTGGTGGCTGAGAAAGCTCCGCTGCGCGCACTCTGATTCCAACAAACTACTTGAATCCCGCGAACGGCTATCGGCTGCAACGGGATTTTTGCATTTATGCCCTTGCGTATTGGAATTGACTTGATGGGGGGCGATAAAGCCCCTGCCGAAGTGATCGCCGGAATCCGTCGTTACCTCGACCAGACCGAAGATCCTTCGCTGTTGCATCTGTTTGGCAACAGCGATGTTGTTGAGCCCTTACTAGAGCAACAGAACATCCCCTCCGACCGAATACAACTCCATGCCACCACCGAGGTGATCGGCATGCACGAGCATCCAACACGCGCGCTCAAGGAGAAACCGAATTCCTCTATTGCAATCGGCTTTCGTTCGTTAGCGGCAGGCGATATTGATGCCTTCCTGAGTGCGGGTA
>JBKCMR010000009.1:0-1447 GCA_046300055.1 Bacteroidota bacterium | reverse complement strand
ATCAATAAATATTCAGAAATATGAAACATACTTATAAATCACTTTTTTGGCCCATTGCTGCGATGCTCGCCTTAGGCGTATCCTCTTGCAGCAAAAAAATCGATGAGGCCTATAAAAATCCCAACGCTGATGTACGCGTTCCGATTGAAACCATGTTACCCGGTATCATTGGTAATTTAGTCGGCAGTTCATCAGCCCAAGGTAGCGCCTACGGTACTGCCAATGATGGTCTTTATATCGGTCGTTATGTCCAATTCTGGGCGAATAGCGCCTCAGGTAATCAATACGATCAAATGGGGGGCGCTACCGGTGCCTCTGATATCTTGGGCTCCATCTGGGCCATGCACTACTATGGTATGGGACAGAACCTGCAGCGCATGATCGAATGGGGTAAGGAAGAGAAGAAATGGGACTATGTAGGTGTAGGTCATGCCCTCCTTTCCTGGAGTTGGCTGACGCTCACCACCACCTATGGCGAGGCGATCCTCAAACAAGCATTTGATGCCAATCTGCTTGTTTTCAACTACGATACCCAAGAGGAAATGTATGCGGAGTGCCGCAAGCAAGCGCATATCGCACTGAATTACCTGAACAGCACGGCTGACAATGTAAGCCAAGCCAATTTGGCTCGTGGAGATGCTTACTTCTACAACGGCGACCGTGAAAAGTGGAAGAAATTTGCCTACTCTGTATTAGCACGTAGCTTCAACCACCTGACCAACAAAAGCATCTACCAGCCGGATTCTGTGATTGCCTATGCAAACCTCGGTATCAATAGCACGGCTGATGATGCAACCGCTAAATTTCAAGCATCTGGTCTTTCAGGAACGTTCAACTTCTACGGACCATTCCGTTCCAATGTGGGTGCCCTTCGTCAATCTCGTTTTGTGGTTGACCTCATGACCGGATTGAGCACCATGTTCACTGGTGTTACAGATCCTCGTACGCCCTACTTGCTCAGAGAAAATACCAACGGTACCTACCGTGGTGTCCGTCCGAATAAGGGAACTGACGGATTAGCAACAAACGACCAGCCTCAAAATTTCTGGGGTGGTGCTTTCAGTTCAACAGCTGCACCTGGAACGGATGCTACCTGCCGTTACATCTTTAGAAACGGATCCCCTTTCCCAATCCTAACAGCTGCAGAAAACCATTTCATGAAAGCTGAAGCGTATCTCCGTAAAGGTGCCGCCTTCGCAACGCAGGCCCGTCAGTCTTATATCGATGGCATCAATGCCAGTTTCGATATGCTGATGAATACCCCAGATTACCACAACAACGTTCCTGTGGCTATGCAGATCACCTCTGCCACTCGTGCTGCCTACCTCTCCAACCCTGCCGTCGTCCCTGCTGCCGGTAGCCTGACACGCTCCCATATCATGCTGCAGAAATACATTGCCATGTACGGATGGGGATTGCAGGAAACATGGGTTGATATGCGTCGTTA
>JBKCMR010000008.1:0-1534 GCA_046300055.1 Bacteroidota bacterium | reverse complement strand
GACTATAAGTTCACTGAATAAATAAGGAAGCAAAACAATAAAACAAGTACAATAGAATGTTTCCTTTGTGGTACCGCTTGGAAAGCCAGTGCCATAAGACTGAATGCATGCAATTAAAAGAATGTAATACTTTTATCATTCCTATATAAATCTTTACAGATGCGCCCTCTTATTTTATTTATTCTCCTCGTTGGTATCGGATTGAAATCATTCGGGCAGGAAAGATTTATCAAACGTGCATACGATGCTATACAAAAAGAAAATTGGAGCCTTGCGGAGAGCAATCTCGGATCGTATGAATCGAAAGAGGGTAAAAAACCTGAATTGTACTTTTTGCGACATCAGATACTTGTTAGGACCGCAACAAATCCTGCCGCATTTGATACGGCCAAGCAATTGTTGGAATTGGCAGTTGCTGGATTCAATACCCTTTCTGTAAAAAATCAAGAAGAGTGGTGTAAAGACATCGATTTCTGTAAGGAACTAATTCCAGTGCTGCTTCTGAAAGTAGATAGTCTTGTCTTCGAAAGTGTAAAGAAAACAAATAGTCTGAGTGATATCAATTGGTATTTGAATAGATATCCGAACAACACAAACACGATCAAAGCCAAAAACTGGAAGATTCACCTTTTATTTTTGGAAGCGAAGGCTGCCTATACCGAGGAGGCATTTTCAACATTTATCTCGACATATCCGGAACATGAAGATGCCCCGATGGCGAAACAACTTATGTGGAAAATTGGATGGGAAAAAACGATACAAGAAAACACCATAAAAGGATATCAATCTTTTCTGAGCAAATATCCGCAAGCTAGCCAGCGAGAGCAAGCAACAGCAAAAATCGAAGAGCTTGCATGGAAAGAAGCGGAAAAAATCGATTCAGAAGAAGGATACCTTGCCTTCATAAAAAATTACCCGAAGTCCCCTCAATCCCTAATCGGATTGAGAAAAGCGGAGGAGTTGGGTTGGATACGAGCGAATCAAAATCCCTCTACCCAAGGATTTTTAAGCTACGCAAATAAGTACCCCGAATCGAAACATCGGATTTCCGCATTGAAAAAGGGGGAAGAGATCGCTTGGAAGGATGCAAAAAATTCATCCGACGATCGGAAAATGAAACAGTTCATCGAAACTTTTCCGAAGTCAGACAGTATAGAATTAGCAAAAGCCTTTTTAGAAGAACGCGTGGTTAATGTATTGCCCTGGCTCACCCAGGACCGTAAATACAGATTGTACAATACTGAGAAACGCGAATTTGTTAATGAGATTGAATATGACTTTATTTCACCGGCGGCTCCAAATCGATTCATTGTTTGCCGCGACCAGAAAAAGGGGATCATTGACAAAGAGGGTAAAGCCATTCTTCCCTCAAATTATGACGAGATCAGTCAGATCGGGCCGGGCTTATACCAGGTAACGCTTAATATGAAGAGAGGGGTAATGAACAATCAGGCAGAAATTGTGATCCCCTTCAAATATGACCAGATAACCCGTACCCCGAAAGGGCATTACATCGTAGGAAACACAATTAAGG
>JBKCMR010000007.1:0-18648 GCA_046300055.1 Bacteroidota bacterium | reverse complement strand
CTATAAAAGGGGCGATCTCCGATGACTTGTATCCGCCAAATTCAGGCTGTTTCAATAACTCACCGAGGTTACTTCCGATAGCTACTTCCACGCCTACGTATACAAAGATTCCGAGCATACCTAAGACCAATTGTGGGTATTGCATGGCACCCCATCCTTCTTTTTGTTTGGAGGCGATTTGGTTGCAGAGAGGCAAACCGATCACGATCACCGCCAGCGCCAGCAAGAGCCAGGTCAACCGTTGGCGTTCGAGCGGACCTTTAATCGCAGCTATTTCGTCGTTTTGTTTACTGAAACTTTTTTTAACGTCCTCGATCTTTGCATAGACCGCTTTTCTCTCTTCACCGGTTTGTTTCAATGCTTCACACTCCAACTGATCGATCTGTCCTTTTTGTTCTTTGATGGTCGATTCAATTTGGGCGATCTGTTGTACCCCCTCGGAGCGATAGGAAGAGAAAACCGGAATAAATGTGATAATCAGTAATCCGGTGATCAGTAACATGGCACTGAAAGCACGTCCGGCTTTCTCCGGTTTATCTGGATTTATGCCGGCCGGAACTTTCTTGCTGGTTCCAAAAAGTGTAGCGGCAGCAAGGAATAGGATACCCACGAATATGTATAGACCGATCACCTTGCTCAGCGGCAGGTGCTGGATCTCGTAATCACAGACTGAGCTGGCGCTTCCGAACAGGGCTAGCGCTACCACCAGCGGACCAATCGTTGTGCCCAGCGAATTCACGCCACCTCCTAAGTTAACACGCGTATCCCCCGTGGAAGGATCACCCAGTGAAATGGCAAAAGGTTGTGCACCGGTTTGTTGAATAGAAAACCCCAGGGCCACAATGAACAATCCGATCAGCATGCCTGTGAATGTATTTCCATTCACGGCCAGGATCATGGCTCCGGCTCCCAGGGCCGAGAACAATAAGCCGTAAATGATACTTTTTTTATAGCCCCATTTCCCGACCAGATCTTGTCCGCCGAAGATCCCGTATGCGAAAAGAAACAAGGCTCCGATATAGTAGGCCAGGTAGAAGGCAAAATCGATCAGCTGGCTTTGGAATTGATCGAGATGAAAGTAGTTCTTACAGAAGGGGATGAAGACGGAATTACCGGCAGCAATAAATCCCCAAAAGAAAAAAACAGTTACTAGTGTGCTGAGTGCACCGTAGTTAGTCGGTTGCTTGGATTGGCTCATGAAACGTTGTTTTGATTTGGACGGAGACAAAATACTGAAAAAATGGAAGTTTGTATATATTTAGACAACTCGTATGGAAATCTTGCATGTATCGGCTGAATGTTATCCGATGGCGAAAGCCGGTGGATTGGGGGATGTTTTGGGCGCATTGCCAAAATATCAAGAACAAGCGGGCCATACCGTAAAAGTCATCATACCGATGTACAGGACACGTTACCTGTACCGAAAGGAATGGGAGCTCGTGCATGAGGGACAGCAACAAGTAGGATTTTACTCATTCTCCTATAGTGTTATTCGCGAACGTTCACGTGAGTTGGGGTTCGATCTTTATCTGCTTGATATAAACGGTTTACTAGATAGGCAAGAGATTTACGGATATGAAGACGACCCACAACGATTTTTAGCCTTTCAGGTCAGTGTACTTGATTGGGTCAGTCGGTGGAGTCATCAACCCGATGTGATACATGCACACGACCACCACACGGGTTTGATTCCCTTTATGATGAAATATGCTTATGCCTTTCTTGATCGGCTCCAGCTTATCCCTTCTGTCTTCACTATACACAATGCTCAATACCAGGGTTGGCTTGGGTGGCAACACCACGAGTGGCTCCCGGCTCATGATGAGTGGAAATCCGGTTTGATCGAATGGAACGATCAGATCAATCCACTTGCCGCGGCGGTCAAGTCTGCCTGGCGGGTGACTACCGTCAGTCCGAGTTACTTGGATGAAATCCGTCAACGTTCGAACGGGCTGGAGAAATTATTTGAGTACGAAAAAGGAAAATGTCTGGGCATCCTAAATGGAATTGATGCGTATGTATGGGATCCAGTCACCGATCCTTTACTCGTTGCGAATTATGATAAAGAGACCATTACCGCCGGGAAAATGGCGAATAAGCTGGCTCTATGCAAACAGTTCGGACTAGATGTAAGCAGGCCACTGATCGTGTATATCGGAAGATTGGTACATGAGAAAGCTGCCGATCTGCTGCCGGAAGCGTTTTACCAATGCTTGCAGCGTTATGCTGGCCGGCTCAATATTCTTTTGTTGGGCTCTGGTGATTTGGGTTTGCAATCCACCTTCAAGGAGATGTCGCACCGGTTTGTAGGCACATTCAATGCCCATATCGGTTATTATGAGGAGCTGAGTCATCGTATGTATGCCGGCGCCGATTTCCTTTTGATGCCAAGCCGGGTAGAGCCCTGCGGGTTGAATCAACTGTATGCACTTCGATATGGAACGGTGCCGATGGTGCGTAAGACGGGCGGGCTACGAGATACAGTCACCGATATGGGTGATCCGGGTGGATTTGGAATTTGTTTTGATCAGGCCTCTGTTGAGGATATTGTTCATGCCGTTGGAAGGGCATTGGAACTTTATGAATCCGACCCGGTTCAGCTCCACGGAATGCAAGCATACATGATGGGGTTTGATCATTCCTGGGATCGTTCGGCTTTACAATATTTGCAATTATATCAATCTATCCTATAGTCTATGGCCATTCGCACGATTACCCACGCAACCGAAATCCTCAGCGTTATCTTGGGCGGTGGGGCCGGTTCACGTCTTTATCCGCTGACGACCACTCGCTCCAAACCCGCTGTTCCCATTGCCGGGAAATATCGTTTGGTTGACATTCCCATCTCGAATTGCCTGAATAACGGGATCGGCCGGATGTTTGTGTTGACACAGTTCAACTCCGCCTCCCTGAACAGACATATCAAGAATACCTATCACTTCAGCGCCTTCAGTAAGGCTTTCGTAGATATTTTGGCGGCGGAGCAGACCCCCGACAATCCAACCTGGTACCAAGGTACAGCCGATGCCGTCAGGCAGGGACTTCGTCACATCGAGCCCTTCGAAAGCGATTACGTTTTGATCCTTTCAGGAGATCAGCTTTATCAAATGGACTTTGTGGAAATGCTGGAGAACCACAAGCGGCTGGGGGCAGATATTTCTGTAGCTACCATTCCCGTTCATGAAAAGGAGGCGCCTGAGTTCGGAATTCTGAAGAGCCGGGATGGGCTCATCACATCCTTCGTTGAAAAGCCCAAAAAAGAGTTGCTGCCTGATTGGGTCAGTGATACAGGTGATGAAATGAAAGCGGCAGGCAGACATTACCTGGCCTCCATGGGCATCTACATCTTCAACCGCAAATTGCTATTTGATCTGCTGCAGCATGAGTTTGCCAATGCAACCGATTTTGGTAAAGAGATCATTCCTCAGTCGATCGAACAATTCAAGGTGGCCAGTTATCAATACTCCGGTTATTGGACGGATATCGGTAACATCCGATCTTTTTTTGAAGCCAATCTCGAACTCACCAAAGAGTTGCCGGCATTCGATCTTTTTGACACAGACCGTACGATCTATACAAGACCTCGCATGCTTCCGCCAGCCAAGATCAGCGGAACGACCTTGGAAAAAACACTGGTAGCAGAGGGGTCTATCATCCATGCCTCCCGGATCGAACATTCCGTGATCGGTATACGAAGCCGGATCGGACACGGATCTACGGTAGTGGATTCATATCTCATGGGAAGTGATTTTTATGAAACACTGGAAGAGATCGAGCAGACTTCCCGTGAGGGTATACCGGCCTTGGGGATAGGAGAGCGGTGCTATATCCGTAATGCCATTCTCGACAAAAACGTACGCATCGGAAACGATGTTCGCATCAACGGCGGCACACATCTCGACAATTTCGATCATGATTTATACACCGTCAAGGATGGCATCGTCGTCGTGAAAAAGGGAGCGATTATTCCCAGTGGATTTGTACTCTGAGACGGGTGCCAAGCATTGTGTATCGAATACATATTCTTGCTATCTTAGGGCAAATCGATTGCTATGTCTACCGCTTACACCGGCCCTAAACCGCGCTTGAGTTTTTGGCAGATCTGGAACATGTGTTTCGGATTTTTCGGCATCCAATTTGGTTGGAGTCTGCAGATGGGCAACATGAGTGCCATCTATGAATTTCTCGGTGCTGAAGCTGATCAGATCCCAGGGTTATGGCTGGCCGCTCCCATGACGGGTTTGCTGGTACAGCCCATCGTTGGATACTTGAGCGACCGTACCTGGCATCCAACCTTGGGGAGACGTCGTCCGTTCTTCTTGGTGGGTGCCATCTTGAGTTCGCTAGCCCTTTTCATCATGCCTAATTCCTCTGCTGTTTGGATGGCAGCTGGAACGCTATGGATTTTAGATTCCTGCATCAATATCACAATGGAACCTTTCCGGGCTTTTGTAGCAGATAATTTAGACGAGGAGCAGCAATCATTTGGATATGCCATGCAAAGCATGTTCATTGGTGCGGCCTCTTTTATAGCCGGATTTCTACCCGGATTACTGGTCAATTGGTTCGGTATTTCCCGCGAGAAAGGTGCTGGAGGAATCCCTCAGAACATCATGTGGTCGTTTTATATCGGATCAGCCGTATTTCTGGTAGCTGTTCTCTATACGGTCTTCAAGAGTCAAGAATATCCACCCTCAGATCCGGACTGGAAACAAAAAAGATCCCAGAACCGCGGCAGCCTGAGTGCAGGGTTTCGTGAGATCCTGGAGGCGATCGGTAATATGCCTTCAGCCATGAAACGCTTGGCTATGGTTCAGTTCTTGACCTGGCCCGGACTTTTCTTGATGTGGTTTTACTACAGCACCGGTGTGGCTGCCGATATTTTTGGTGGTGATGCCATCACCAACAGCGACCGATATACCGAAGGATTGGAGCATGCCAATGCAACTTCTGCCATTTTGAATCTGGTAACCTTTGCTTTTTCCTTTACGATCCCGTTCTGGGTTGTAAGACTTGGAAAAAAATGGACACATTCTGTTTGCCTGCTTCTGGGCGGTGCAGGTCTTATTTCTGTGAACTTCATTCAAGAGCCCTGGATGCTGTACGTCTCTATGAGTTTAGTTGGCATCGCCTGGGCCTCGATCCTATCTATGCCTTATTCGCTGTTAGCAGGTTCCATACCCAAAGAAAAGACCGGTATATACATGGGGATTTTCAATTTTTTCATTGTGCTACCTGAAATCATCGCAGCCCTCAGTTTTGGCAAGATCATGAAAAATTATCTCGGAGATGATCGACTGATGGCTGTGCTCATCGGAGGGGTTCTACTTTGTGCCGCCGGTTTATTATGTGCCCTTATCGTACGCGATAAACGATCTTGATTCTTATCATTCATCTGAAATAACTGAATATGCGCAGCTTTCTTTTTTCCCTACTGTTTTCAATCCTGGTACTGACCACTCAGGCTCAGACAAAGCTTTTTCCCTCTCATTGGTTCGTGGGATTCAAGCGTGCTGATTTGAATCTGATCATTCAGGAACCAGCCATCACAAAATATACAAATGCCACGGTCAATTACCCGGGCGTAACGGTGGTCAAACTTAGAAGAGCCGAAAGCCCCAATTACCTGCTACTGGATCTTCGGATCGCTCCGTCAACAAAAGCGGGGAAGTTCGAGATCCGGTTGACCGGTCCGGGCCTTGATGCACGTACGTTAGCCTATGAGCTGAAACAAAGATCCAGCCAAAATGGCCAGACCCGCATTCAAGGGGTTCATGCCAGTGATTTCATTTACCTGATCATGACGGATCGATTTGCCAATGGCGATCCCTCCAATGACATCATCAAAGGATATAGAGACACCGTATGCGATCGTTCGAATAAATTCTCTCGTCACGGGGGTGATTTCAAGGGAGTAGATGATCGAATTAGTTATCTAAAAGAATTAGGGGTCAGCACCGTATGGCTGACACCGGTTAACGAGAATGATATGCCCCGAATGAATGAATGGGGAAATTCGGTGGCTGGGTATCATGGCTATTGGTTCACCGACCATTATCAGGTGGATAAGCGATTTGGCGGGAATGCTGCCTATCGTCAGCTGTCAGATCGTCTTCATCAGAACGGTATGAAACTGATACAGGACGCAGTGTACAACCACATCGGTAGTTATCACTGGCTCGCATTGGATCCGCCTTCAGCCGATTGGCTCAACAGTTCACAGGGTAAGAATCCCCCGCACCATCGGGAGGAGGTTTTTTATGATCCATATGCCTCAGCGCAGGATAAAAGACAAATGCTCGACGGATGGTTCGTACCGCATTTGCCCGATCTGAATCAGCGAAATGCGGACGTCGCTTGCTACCTGATTCAATATCATATCTGGGCAACGGAAGAGTATGGAGTTGACGGATGGCGTGTTGATACCTACAAGTACAACGAGGAGAAATTTCTAAATGAAATGAATGATGCGTTGACCCGTGAATTTCCGAAACTCACTGTTTTCGGTGAATCTTGGGTTACTTCCACGATCGCCAATGCTTACTTCACCAGAAACAATATGCAAACGCCTTTTCGGCATAACGCTGAAGGCATGCTTGATTTTCAAACCTGCTTTGCCATGATCGCAGCGGCCAAAGAGGAGAACGGCTGGAGCAACGGGGTCATCAAGTTGTATTTCGCGCTGGCACAGGATGCGCTCTACAAGGACCCGATGAAAAATTGCGTGTTCCTTGACAACCATGATATGGACAGGATTTTCTCTGTCCTAGGGGAAGACGAGGCTAAGTTCAACATGTGTATGAACTGGCTGTTCACCCTTCGTGGGATGCCGCAACTTTATTACGGAACGGAGGTGCTGATGAAAAATTTCAAGGTCAACACCGATGCAACAGTTCGGGAGGATTTCCCGGGCGGATGGATATCTGATGACCCTGCCCTAAACCGTTTTCAGGCCTCCGGTCGGACCGAAGCTCAATCCAAGGCTTTTTCCCGCATCAGTAAGCTCGCACAATTTCGTCGATCTTCATCCGCATTGGGTAATGGCAAGCTGATGCAATTCATTCCTCGCGACGGTACTTATCTGTATTTTCGATATACCGACCAGCAGACCGTACTTGTGATTGCAAACAGCTCGGAAAAATCTGCGAAGCCGGATTGGTCGATTTATCGGGAACGGACCAATGGGTTTACGAAAGGGCGCGATGTGATCACCGGTGAGACTTTCCCCTTGGATGGATTTACAATCGGTTCAAAAGAAAGTCGGGTGCTGGAGTTAATAAAATAATTTCATACCGAACGTGAACGACAAGAATCGGGTTTGGAATCATTCTTTACTGACTGATGATGACGTTCGTAATTTTCAGAACGGCACCCATTACAGTCTCTATGAGTGCTTCGGTAGCCACGAGGTAATCTTGGAGAACACGCCTGGCGTGCAATTCAGTTTATGGGCTCCCAATGCTACACAGGTTTCTGTTAAAGGCCATTTCAACAATTGGCAGGATGATGAATACCAGCTATATCCCCGATGGGATAAAAGTGGTATCTGGGAGGGCTTCATTCCCGGCCTTAAGCGGGGAGAGGCCTATAAATATCACATTGTCGGATATAAGGGTCGCCGGCTTGATAAAGGAGATCCCTTCGCTCATTTCTGGGAGAAACGTCCCCAAACAGCTTCCATCACCTGGTCGTTAGCGTACAATTGGAATGATCAACGGTGGATGCGTCACCGAAAAAAGAACAATGCGCTGGATGCGCCCTGGAGTATCTATGAGCTCCATTTGGCCAGTTGGCAACGTCCTGTGCCAACCGATGAAGAGAGCTACAACAGCTATGATCAAATTGGCGAACGTCTGATTCCCTACTTATTGGAGATGGCTTTCACGCATGTTGAGTTCATGCCGGTCATGGAGCATCCGTATGATGGGAGTTGGGGTTATCAGTGTACCGGTTTTTTTGCGCCAACCTCCCGATTTGGGGATCCCCAAGGGTTCATGCGACTCATTGATGCACTTCATCAAGCCGGTATCGGCGTGATCTTGGATTGGGTGCCTTCTCATTTTCCGTATGATGCACATGGACTTTTCATGTTCGACGGAACACATACCTACGAATATGCAGACATGCGCAAGGGATATCATCCTGACTGGAATAGTTATGTTTTCAATTACAAAAGGGGAGAGGTTAAGTCCTTTCTGATCAGTAGCGCCCGTTTTTGGTTTGATAAGTTTCACATCGATGGCATCCGGGTGGATGCTGTTTCCTCGATGTTAAAACTGAATTATTCCAGAGAGGATGGGCAATGGGAACCGAACGAGTTCGGGGGAGATGGAAACCTGGAGGCCATTGCCTTTTTACGTGATCTTAATGAAACGATTTATCGGGATTTTCCGGATGTGCAAACCATGGCGGAGGAAGCGACCGATTGGCCAGGGGTTTCCAAACCTACATTTCAGGGCGGACTGGGTTTTGGTATGAAATGGATGATGGGATGGATGCATGACACGCTCGATTATTTTAAGATTGATCCTTTATTCAGGAAGGATCATCAGGATAAATTCTCATTCAGTATGATGTATTTCTATGATGAGAATTTCCTATTGCCATTCAGCCATGATGAAGTGGTGCACGGTAAAAGTCCTATGCTTTACAAAATGCCCGGAGATGAATGGCAGAAATTTGCTAACCTAAGGCTTTTGTACACCTATATGTGGACACACCCGGGTGCAAAATTACTATTCATGGGAGGAGAGTTCGGTCAAACTGGGGAATGGGATTATCACAGTGAGTTGTCTTGGGGATTACTCCAATACGATTGCCATAGAGACCTTCGCCATTGTGTATCGAGGTTGAATCAGCTGTTGCGCGCTGAGCCGGCACTCTATTTCAATCAATTCAATACGGATGGGTTTGAGTGGGTCGATCTGCAGCATCGCTTCGAGTCGGTCATGGTGTACAAGCGAAAAGGGAGACGGCCTCAAGATGACGTACTTGTGATTCTCAATATGACCCCTGTAGAGAGATTGGATTGGCCGATTGAATACACGGGAAAGGCCTTCCAGAAAGAAATATTCAATAGTGATGCCAAGGAGTTCTGGGGAACGGGACGGATTCAGAATCAATCTATAGCCCACCAATGGGTAGATAAAAAGGCTAAACGATCCCGAATCATCGTAAATCTACCAGCCCTCAGCGGAATAGTACTAAAGTAGTACTTGTTTTTTCCCTATTCAGGTGGTAATTCAAACTATACTCTTGGCCTGATCCCATCAGATCGATGTAGTTTTACTTCATAATCCAATCCTATCCATCCAATGAAAAACAAATTTTTACAAATCGGACTTGGTTACTTAGTAGCCTTTTTATTGCTTACCGATACTCAGTTGCTCGCCCAAACGGCCCCCAACAATGACAGTGCTGCTCATTATTTGAGTCTGGCATTAGTCGATAAGCAAAACGGTCGTCGACTCGACTTGCTGAAAAAATTAGATAAGGCGATTTCTTTTCAATCTCAAGACCCCATTGTTTTGAAAGGTCTCGGAACGATTTTGGCAGATCAGCGAAAATTCGGTCCGGCGCTGGAGCATTTCAATAAGGCGATCGAATTGAATCCAACAGATACCAATCTGCTCCGTCAAAGCTTGGAGCTAGCCTATCAACTCAGACAACACGAGCAAGTCATCCGGTTAGCGGAGTTAAGTAAAAAAGCAAACCCAAAAGCTGATGTGGCCCTTTATCTGGCTAAAGTTTATTATGAAACGGAGGACTACGGAAAAGCCATTCAGTACCTGACACAGGCCGGAAAGGAAAATCCCACACTGGCGGAGGTGCCTTATTTGCTGGCAAAGAGTTATGCTGATATGACCAACTTCAAAGGTGCGATCCCATTTTTCCTAAAAGCATTGGCTTTGGATCCCAAACAGCCAAACTGGACTTATGAACTCGGGCTTAGTTATTATGCGATCCATGACGATGCCAATGCGCTTAAATACATCCAATTGGCGGCTGAAGTAGGATATAAAAAAGACAATGATTATCTCGAGAATCTAGCCATTGCCTATTTGAATGTGGGCCAGTTCGAACCCGGTGTTGCTATTTTGAAAGAAGCACTGGGACGACGCCCCAGCGATTTCAACTTATTGAATATGTTAGCAGAAGCTTTTTATGGTAAAGCTAAGTTCACCGAAGCGATCGAATATTGGGATAGAGTATTGGAGTACGACAAAGGCAATGCCAGTGCGCTATACATGATCGGCATGAGCTACCAGAAAATGGGTGGTAAGCAGAATGCAGACCGCGGTATCGCTCTTTGCGACAAAGCCATTGAGATGGATCCAAGTTTGCAAAGCCTCAAACAGAAGAAAATGATGGCAGGGTTGTAATAATCCAGCAACGAATTGAAAAGCGGCCCAGAGCCGCTTTTTTATTACATGCGCTCAGGCACCCGGATTCCGAGTAAGGCCATTGCATCTTTTAGAATGATCGCGGTTCGGTTGCAAAGTTGTACTCTCAATGCTTTTTTTTCTTCTGATTCGGCCTGCATAACGGACAATTCAGCATAGAAGCCGTTAAATGATTTAGCTAGGTGATAGGCGTAGTTCGCAACCACTGCCGGATTATGTTCCGAGGCTGCCTGATGGACCTGCTCAGCATACTGACCCAACAGAACCATGATCTCCTTTTCTTTTGGATGTAGAGGTTCGTTGATGCTGAATTCGTCCGATGCAGTCCCTACTTTTCGCAAAATGGAGCGTATGCGGGCATGCGTATATTGGATGAACGGACCGGTGAACCCCTGAAAATCGATCGACTCTTCCGGATTGAAAACCATTTTCTTCTTTGGATCTACCCGGAGCAGATAGAATTTCAAGGCGCCTAATGCCAATGTTTCATATAGCTCTTTCAATTCTTCCGCAGAAAAATCCTTGACTTTTCCTAGCTCCTCTGTTTTCGTTCTGGCAACCGTCACCATCTCTTCCGTAATGTCATCGGCATCCACAACTGTTCCTTCCCGACTTTTCATGCGCCCGGACGGCAGTTCTACCATCCCGTAGCTCAAATGATGTATCCCATCTGCATATGATTTGCCCAGCTTTTTCAAGATTAGACGAAGCACTTTCATGTGATAATTCTGCTCATCGGCGATCACGTAGATACTTTGATCGTAGTTGAATTCGTCAAATTTCTGTTGGGCTAGTCCCAGGTCTTGGGTGATGTATACAGATGTTCCGTCTTTGCGCAATACCAATTTTTCATCGAGTCCATCTTCGGTCAGATCGATCCAGACACTGCCATCCGGTTTTCGAAAGAAAACACCGGAGGCGAGTCCCTCTTCAACAAATTTCTTCCCCAGCAAATAGGTTTCGCTTTCGTAATAGGTTTTCTGAAAATCGGCACCGATTCGGTTGTACGTTTGATCGAATCCATCGTATACCCATTCATTCATGGTACGCCATAACGAAAGAGTGTCCGGGTCGCCTTTCTCCCAATCCAATAACATCTGTTGGGTGGCTTTCATGATGGGGGCTTCTTGTTCTGCTTTTTCCTTAGATAAGCCGGTAGACATTAACTCATCCACCTCTTTTTTATAGGCATCGTTGAAACGAACGTAGTAGTGGCCAACGAAATGATCGCCTTTCATGCCGGTGCTGGTTGGCGTCTCGCCATTGCCGAAGCGTTGCCAGGCGATCATGCTCTTGCATATATGGATACCCCTGTCATTCACCACACAGCTCTTTACCAATTCATTTCCGGTTTTTTTAAGGATGGCGGCAATACTCCAACCCAGAAAAATATTTCGCAGGTGCCCCAGGTGAAGGGGTTTGTTCGTGTTCGGCGAGGAATATTCAACCATGATCCGTTCAGCCCGTTCCACACTGGGAACGGTGTTCAGTGCTTTACACTGTAGGTTGAAACCCTCGGCCCATTTACTATCCTGTATGGAAAGGTTCAGAAAACCTTTTACTACTTGAAAGCCGGAGAATAGACCTGTAAATCGTTCGATCAATGTTGCTCCGAGTGAATGCCCGATCTGGTCTGGTGATTTACCAAGGGACTTTGCCAGGCCAAATAGCACTAAGGTTAGGTCTCCTTCAAACTCCGGCTTGGTTTGGTTGATGACCAATGAGTCTGATTCCCCGTTCCAGGCGAATTCAATTGCCAAAACGTTGCTAATAGCCTGTTTTACTTCCTGGGTGATCGGGTTGAGGTGCATGAGCGCGAATTTACGAAGCGATTTGGCATTTGTTGGCTCATTCAATTACTTTGCCAGCATGCGAAAGCGGATGCATCATATTCGGGACTGGATCCTTCCGGTGATAGATTTTTTCTATCCCCCCTTTCGTAAGATATTTTCACGGCAAATGTTTCGATATGCCGCGAGCGGTGGCGGAAATGTTGTGTTGGGTTTCTTGGTCTATTCGCTGAGCTTCGAATATCTCTTCAATGGAAAGCTGTGGGAATTGGGTAGCTATGCTATCAAGCCCCATTCAGCCGCCCTGTTTCTTTCCTTTTGCGTAACCTTTCCCATCGGATTTTTCATGTCCAAATACGTCGTCTTTTCCGACTCTAGATTAAAAGGACGCGTGCAACTGTTTCGTTATTTTTTAATCTGTCAGTTCAACCTCTTTTTGAACTGGATATTGTTGAAGATAGGAGTGGAGTCGCTTGGTATTCATGCCTTGCCTGCCCAATTATTGACGATCGTGATCGTGGTTATGGTGAGTTACCTCGCACAACGCTATTTTTCGTTCCGATCTGTTCCGATCAAAGACTGAACTTCGACAGGTCGGCTTTACATTGCATTTTTCCTTGCAAGTTGAATCTCATGTTAAGTCCATCACGACGGACTTCCAGGCCTTGCCAACCAATATGATTCAATTCCCCCCGGCAGGAGATCGGACCGTTTTCGATTTTGTTTAATTGCTTTTCGATGGATTGGCGTTTATCCTCCAGCATACTGGCTACGTCAAAATCAATTTTTTGCTCCAGCCATTTGCGGATTGGCTTATCGAACCAATCTGCTGCCTTACCGAGTATTCGGTGGCGGGTATTTAAATCAAAATCAGTTTCTCGCAGCCGGATCTTCCCAGTAGTTGAATCCCAGGTTGGTACACCGGAGAGGTCTAGTTTTCCGGCGTATTTCCCAGAAAGGAACAGTCGGCATTGCAGCCGTTGAGCATCTGTTCCGGCCAGTTGTACGGAATCGATCCTGATATTTTTTCGAAATGGTCCCTTATCTGGCTTGATATCTACGGGCATGAAACTCCGGTTTAGTATTTGACTTAAAGAGTCAAAATCCAGTTCAATGCCTATGCGGAGTTGAAAGCCTTCCGTTTGGTAGGGGCCATCCCAGTCCGCCGGCACTTGGGTCATATACGCCTGTGGAACACGGCTGACTACCAGGGGCCGGGCGCGAAGTCCAACCGAAAGATCGATGCTGTCGCCCTGCGCCATCAACCGGTTTACCCGAAACCCAAGCGGACGAATCATTAGCCATCCGTAATCTGCAATCGGAATGGGTTGATTCATGCGTGACCAATAGGAAATGATATGCGATCTCAGATCGATCTTTCCGTATTGCTTTTCTATGGATAGTTTCGAGGAGAGCATTTCCGCCTCTAAACCCTGCATAACATTCTCCGTGATGTCTTGTTCCCAAAAACACACCTTGCAGGCATCTGTCGGTTTAGGTTTTTGTGGGTTGACTTGGAGCTTGATCAGGTAATTGGGTTGGATCGATAGGGAACTGATAAAATTCACTTCCACCTTTCTGGGCGCTTCTCCGAAACCACAGCGACAGGGAGGTGTCCAGGGGCTGATAACCACACCACTCACGCAAGCCCTTGTTGATCCCTCGATTTGATAATTACCGGTAAAACCAAGCTCCAGTGTCTGCCCTTGGGCTCGAAGCTTTAAGGGGCCACGAGTAAACTTATATCGATATCGGACACCGCAGTTGGGCTGTTCCCACCCCTCCGGATAACCGATAGAAGTAAATGTGGTGTCAACAGATCGCTCAGCCATATTGAAAAGGGGCCGCAGACCGATCCGCATGGGCAAGTTGATTTCAGAGTCATACTGGTCAGCAGTTTGTGACCATACCCGGTAACCGATGAGTTGCAGTAAAACAAAAAGAGGGATCCACTTTGATAACATCCCCCAAATCTAGTTCGTTCATACGGACCGTTGGACAGGTTGACAAATTGCCCTGTTTTAACCATATGAGGAACAACTTGTCGGGCTTTTGTGCTTGATTTGGCCCATTACTGACATTTTTTCATCCGCCCGACACTCGGCATGGCAATTGCCTGAATCATGCTGTAAAAATTCAAAATCATGGGAAAAATTATCGGAATTGACCTGGGTACCACCAATAGCTGTGTTTCTGTCATGGAAGGAAACGAGCCGGTGGTCATCGCCAACGATGAAGGTCGTCGTACTACCCCCTCAGTAGTTGCCTTTCTGAAGAATGGTGAACGTAAAGTGGGTGATCCGGCCAAGCGTCAGGCCATTACCAATCCGCAGAATACCATTGCTTCCGTAAAGCGTTTCATGGGTCGCCGCTTCGATGAAGTGACCGAGGAGATCAGCCACTGGAGCTACAAGGTTGCGCAGGGCGACAACAATACAGTCCGCATCGATATCGACGGACGTCTCTACACCCCGCAGGAAATCTCTGCCATGGTGTTACAAAAAATGAAGAAAACCGCTGAAGATTATCTAGGTCAGGAAGTGACCGAAGCGGTGATCACTGTACCTGCCTATTTCAACGATGCCCAGCGTCAGGCGACCAAAGAAGCCGGTGAGATCGCCGGTCTCACGGTGCGTCGTATCGTGAACGAACCTACTGCAGCCGCCTTGGCCTATGGCCTGGATAAAGCCAAAAACGATCAGAAGATCGCTGTTTTTGACTTGGGTGGCGGAACCTTCGACATCTCTGTACTCGAGCTGGGTGACGGTGTGTTTGAAGTGAAGTCGACCAATGGTGATACTCACCTTGGTGGGGATGATTTCGATAAAGTGGTGATGGATTGGCTGGCAGAAGAATTCAAAAGTGATGAGTCGATCGATCTGCGCAAAGACCCCATGGCCTTACAGCGTCTGAAAGAAGCTGCTGAAAAAGCCAAGATCGAATTGTCCTCTTCTTCAGAGACAGAGATCAATCTTCCATATATCACGGCGGTTGATGGTGTTCCCAAACACTTGGTAAAAAAACTCAGCCGTGCCAAATTTGAGCAACTGGCTGATACGCTGTTCGCCCGCTGTCTGAAACCATGTGAGGCCGCTTTGAAGGATGCCGGACTCTCCGCCTCGCAGATCGATGAGATCATTTTGGTTGGAGGATCTACTCGTATTCCCAAAGTGCAGGAGATCGTTGAGAAGTTCTTTGGTAAAAAACCCAACCGGGGTGTGAATCCTGATGAGGTGGTAGCCATCGGCGCCGGTATTCAGGGTGCAGTACTCACAGGCGAAGTCAAGGATGTATTGCTCTTGGATGTAACACCGCTTTCTCTCGGAATTGAGACCATGGGCGGTGTGATGACAACGCTGATTCCTTCAAATACTACCATTCCGACCAAAAAATCCGAGGTCTTTTCGACTGCTAGCGACAACCAACCCGGTGTACAGATTCATGTACTGCAAGGGGAGCGCGCCATGTCTAAGGACAATAAGAGCTTGGGTATCTTCAATCTTGACGGCATTCCGCCCGCACCAAGAGGTGTACCCCAGATCGAGGTAATATTCGATATCGATGCAAATGGCATTTTGCATGTGACGGCTAAAGACAAAGGCACTGGCAAGGAGCAAAAGATCCACATCGAAGCGGGTTCAGGCCTCAGCAAAGAAGAAGTGGAGCGCATGAAGGCTGAGGCGAAAGCCAACGAGTCAGCCGATAAAGCAGAAAAGGAAAAGATTGAGAAGCTCAATCAGGCAGATAGTCTGGTGTTCCAAACCGAGAAACAACTGAAAGAATACGGCGACAAGATTCCGGCTGATAAAAAAGCTGCCATTGAAACTGCCGCAGCACAGTTGAAGGCCGCTCATGAATCAAAAGATATCGCGGCCATCGATGCGGCCATGGCCACCCTGAACACGGCCTGGACAGCTGCCAGCGAGGATATGTATAAAGCCACACAAGGCGCTGGTGGACCTGAAGCACAGTCCGATGGCGCAGCTGGCGGATCAGCGGCTACGGATGACGTCACAGATGTTCCGTACGAAGAGGTTAAATAACCGGTTGTAACAAGTTGAAAGTCCCCCTGCTTCAAGCACGGGGACTTTTTTATGCCCTCATGCTTGCAAAAAAGATATTTTTGCGTCTTCTCTCGCCCCAAAACAGCATACATGACGAACTCTTATTTCGACCTGGTCAAACAAACTTTCAATTTCCCGCAAGAGGGAATCGAAGTGGAAGATGGGAATCTGATCTTTAACGGCCTAGACCTGAAAGAACTGATCGCAAAGCATGGCACGCCCTTGAAGCTGACATATCTACCCAAGATCGGAATGCAGATAAAAAAGGCGAAACAAATGTTTGCGGCCGCATTCAAGCGACATAAATACGAGGGCAAGTACTTCTATTGCTATTGCACCAAAAGCTCTCATTTCAGTTTCGTAGTGGAGGAGGCCCTTAAAAATGAGGTACACCTCGAAACATCCTACGCCTACGATATTGAGATCATCAAAAAACTGTACGCAAAAAAGAAGATCAATAAAGACATACATATCATTTGTAACGGGTTCAAACAAAAAGGCTATACCCGACGGATTGCCAACCTGCTCAACAGTGGTTTTCACAATGTTATTCCGGTGCTTGATAACAAGGAAGAGTTGAAGGACTATGCTCAATCTGTAAAAGTTCCATTTAAGTTGGGTATTCGCGTGGCCGCCGAGGAAGAGCCGAACTTTCCTTTCTATACCTCAAGGCTGGGTATTCGGGCAAAGGATATTTTGGAGTTCTATGTAGATCGCATTGAGGGGTATGAGTCCAAGTTTCAGCTCAAGATGCTTCACATCTTTCTGAATAAAGGGATCAAAGACGATATCTATTACTGGAGCGAATTGAATAAGGTTGTTAACCTTTATTGCCAACTCAAAAAGATCTGTCCGGAACTGGATTCCATCAATATCGGTGGAGGATTTCCGATCAAGCATAACCTTGGATTTGAGTATGACTACCAGTTCATGATCAATGAAATCGTGGCCACCATCAAAAATGCCTGTAAGAAAGCAAAAGTTACCATGCCGAACATTTATACCGAGTTCGGCAGTTACACTGTAGGGGAGAGTATGGCGCATATTTACAGTGTGATCGCAGAGAAAGTGCAAAATGACCGCGAAACCTGGTACATGATTGACTCATCTTTCATAACCACCTTGCCTGATACCTGGGGTATCGGAGAAAAGTTTCTCATGTTGCCGGTGAATAAGTGGAATTCAGAGTATCAGCGTGTTGTTCTGGGCGGAATCACCTGCGACAGTCATGACTATTACGATTCGGAGGAACATATCAATGAGGTGTTCCTGCCAAAGACCAATGACGGCGTGGAGCCGCTCTATGTGGGATTCTTCCATACGGGCGCCTACCAAGATCAGATCAGTGGATACGGCGGTATCAAACATTGCTTGATCCCGTCTCCCAAACACGTGATCGTCGGTTATGATCGAAACGGGAAATTGGTCGATTGGGTTTATGCCAAGCAGCAAACAGCTCAGAGCATGCTCAAAATTTTGGGTTATCAATAATTCACTCATGCGCATCGCTCTGTTGCTCATCACCCTTTTTTATTCTGTTTCCTTGTGTGCTCAGACACCTGCTGACTCCGTCCAGCAGGTTATATCGGATTTCTTTTTGGGCATGAAGACGGCTGATACGGCTCGAATGCGTGCAACGCTTAGTCCCATCGTACATTTTGAAGGCACACAGCCCCGTCCGGATTCGGAGCCTACGTTGGTGCAGGAGTCTGTATCAAATTTTTTCGCTTCGGTTGCCCGCACGCCGGCCGGGATGTTAGATGAGCGCATCCGATTTGAGGTAGTAAAAGTGGATGGTCCGCTTGCCATTGTTTGGACGCCCTATGAATTTTATTATAACGGTCGCTATAGTCACTGTGGCGTGAATTCCTTTCAATTGGTTCGTTTGAACGGTAAGTGGATGATCCAGTACCTGATCGACACCCGGCGTAAAAATTGTAAGTAGCTCAAAATCTTAAAGACATGAGATCTATTGTATTTCTGGCTGTTGGTTTTTTATACGCCACTATCGCATTCGCACAAACTACCGTCACTCTGCAATTGCCCGCTGGTTTTGAAGCCAAGCAAGTGGCGGCTGATTGGGGACGAGTCAGGCACATTGCCGTGAATCAAAATGGTGATCTCTATATGAAACTTGACCGTCTCAAACAAGGTTATGGGATCGTACGGTTGCGTGATAAGGATCGGGATGGTTTGTATGACGACACTTTGCTTTTCGGTGACTACACAGGTACGGGCATCGCACTCGGGAATGGATTTCTCTATGCTTCCTCCAACAAGGCTGTTTTCCGGTATGCATTGGATAAAGACATGAATCTGGTCGATCCGTCGAAACCGGAGCGGATCGTTCACGGACTGATCGATAAAGGCCAACATGGTTCAAAATCCATC
>JBKCMR010000006.1:0-2631 GCA_046300055.1 Bacteroidota bacterium | reverse complement strand
GCGATGTACTGGGGTAGCTTGATGATCGGCCGCTTGGCAGGTGCGGTTGGTGCCTTTAATTTGAGCGATAGCCGAAAAAAATTATTCACGTTCATAACACCAATTGTTGCTTTTGGCGTGGTACTTCTGTTGACCAAACTTGCTGGGCATGATATTCAAATACTTTATTGGTATATCGTCTGCGTATTACTTCAGATCGGAACGTTTTTCTTGAGCCGTAACAATCCGGCCAGAACCCTACTTCTTTTCAGTTTATTCGGCGTGGTTGCCATGACCGTTGGTATTCTAACAACCGGGAAAGTGGCGATCTATGCCTTCCTGAGTGGCGGACTGGCCTGCTCTATCATGTGGCCATCGATCTTTTCACTTTCCGTAGCCGGATTAGGCAAGTACACAACCCAAGGCTCAGCCTTCTTGATCATGATGATCCTGGGCGGGGCGGTGATTCCGCCTGTACAGGGAAAACTGGCAGACATCATCGGCATCCATCAATCGTTCTTTGTGGCCATACTCTGTTTCGCCTACCTCGCCTTGTTCGCCTACTTAGTAAAAGGCATCTTACAAAAACAGGGAATCGATTATGAGAATGCTTCTACCGGAGGCGGACATTAATTGAATTTTATACTAAACATTTTAAGCATTCCTATGGCTGATCTTGCAATCGGTATCGATATCGGAGGAACGAACACCAAATTCGGAGTGGTTGACCGTAACGGGCATATCTTGGAACAAGGCAGAACACTGACGAATGACCGCTCTACGGCACAGGATTTCATCGAGGACCTGTACGACAAGATCCAGCCCATGATCGAACGGGCTGGCGGAAAAGATAAGTTCGCCGGCATCGGTATCGGCGCGCCGAATGGAAATTATTACACCGGAAACATTGAGTACGCCGCCAACCTCAAATGGCAAGGGATCATTCCATTCGCCAGTATGATGTCGACAAAATTCGACATGCGAGTCAAACTGACCAACGATGCCAATGCAGCTGCCATGGGCGAAATGATGTATGGTGCGGCCAGAGGCATGAAACATTTCATCACCATCACCTTAGGAACCGGTGTGGGTAGTGGTATCGTGATCGACGGCAAGATCGTGCTCGGTCATGATGGTTTTGCCGGAGAACTCGGACACACCATCATCCGTCCGGGAGGCAGACTGCATAAAGGAACCGGCATTCATGGTCCGTTGGAAGCCTATGCCTCTGCCACCGGTATGCGGGAGACTGCACTGGAGATGCTTTCAACAAAGCCTGACACACCCAGTACGATGCGTGACCTGAAACCAGATGAGATTACCAGTCAATCTGTTTATGAAGCCGCGTTGAAGGGAGATGCAGTAGCACAAGAGGTGTTTGCTTTCACCGGACAATTACTCGGAGAAGCATTGGCAAACTTCATCATGTTTTCCTCTCCAGAAGCCATCGTATTATTCGGCGGCGTAACAAAAGCCGGAGACATGATCCTGAATCCAACGCGTAAAGCCATGGAAGCAAACCTGGTACAGGTGTTCAAGAACAAGGTTAAATTGATGTTTAGCGAACTAAAAGAAGCGGATGCTGCGATTCTTGGCGCCAGTGCTTTGATCTGGGAAGCCTGATCGGCTACTTCTTATTTGAGATGTAGAAAATACCGGGTATGGCGCGCTGACCTTCCTTGTCGGAGGGGCGAATTGTTTCTTTTCCATTCACAAGTAAACAGCTGCTGCCTCCCCCATCCAGGTTCAACGCTTCCACGCATCCGATCGAAACCAACATCTCAGCCGTTTGCGTAAGGGTAGTTCCCTCCGCCCTGCCTGGAGCACGTCCTTCCACAACAAGAATGATCAGACGACCATCTGCTGTATAACCCATTGCTGTTCGGGGATGTTTATCATTAATTGCCTTCCCGGCGAATTTCCATTCCTCGTTGTTCGTCACCATCACTTTACCGTTTTGAACAAGCACCGGTCCGCCAGAAACAGCCGTCTGCATTTTCCATTTCTTCAACGGCACAGCAACTGCGCTTCTTGCAAATACAGCCTGGCTATCCAACAAATAGGGCATTGCGAGTTGACTGGCCCATGGAATCGATGCAGATGAATCGGTGTACGTCCAGGCAAGGTCTGCCGTACGCTTCGCTGTAATACCCAAGGTCGCGACCAATGGATGACGATATTTCAGCGTGTCTTTTCCCTTAGCAGGCAAGCTGTGCACGTTAAAAGCCGTCATACGACCCTGATCCATCATCATATTCAAATTTTGATGGGTGGAGAAAGAAAAAAAACTGGTGTTGACAATTACCAACGGAGATGAAAGCTTCTGTTTGAACTGATCAGGCGTCAATCTTCTTTTATAGCTGGTATCGGAACGGAATTCGATCGATGCATCACGGAGATCTGCCTCCACATAAAAAGCTACATTGGGTTTGCCGCCTACCGGGTCAATCGTTTTGAACACCCTGACGGAGGAAGGCAAAATTCCGTAGGTAGTATCGACAGATTGCCAATTCCATTGTGCCAGGCCAGCAAAAGGCACCAATAAAATAAATAGTAATGACTTCAACTAAGAGTGTTTTTGTGCCAACCATTGATCCCGACCATAGTTGGGGATCACATGTTTTTCGCTATGGTAGGAGGATCGGACAAGCG
>JBKCMR010000005.1:0-5611 GCA_046300055.1 Bacteroidota bacterium | reverse complement strand
AGGCGTGATTCAAGTTACCTCCGGCTATACCGGCGGAAAAGTGAAGAACCCAACCTACAAAGAAGTCTGCAGCGGACTCACCGGTCATGCCGAATGCCTGCAGATCGTTTACGATCCCTCTAAGATCCGGTTCGAAGAACTATTGGAAGTTTTTTGGGAAACACACGACCCCACCACACTGAACCGACAAGGAAACGACGTAGGTACACAATACCGAAGCGCGATATTTTATCATACGGAGGAACAAAAAGAAAAATCGATCCGATTCAAAGAGGAACTGAACAAGAGTGGCGCTTTCGATAAGCCGATCGTAACCGAGATCACGGCATTCGACCTATTTTATCCGGCCGAAGATTATCACCAACAGTATTTCGAAATGAACGGCGACAGCAATCCCTATTGCCAACTCGTGGTTCGACCCAAGGTGGAAAAATTTCGAAAAGTATTCAAGGATAAGCTGAAGAAAGACTGATCGGTACAACAACATAAATAATCGCCAACATGATCCGGCTATCAGCACCTGCAATCGCCCTTCTTCTACTTTCGGTTGGTTCCGTTTATGGGCAAGGAAAAACACCTGCCTTCGATCGACAAGATACCCTTCGAGGCAGTATCGGTGTCGATCGCGCCTGGTGGAACGTATTACATTATGAACTCACTGTTGAACCTGACTATTCATCGCGACAGCTGAAAGGAAAGAACAAGATCGAATTCAATCTCACCGGTGCTCCTGTGACGGACCGCATGCAGATCGACCTGCAAACACCCATGCAGATCGATCAGATCACACTGGCACAACAATCCCTTCCTTTTGAGCGGGAGGGCAATGTTTACTGGATCGACCTGCGTGCTCATCGAGGGCTGATCCCCAAAAGCAAAAAGGTATCGGCTCAGATGGAAATTCGATTCAGCGGAACGCCTAGAGTGGCTGTGAACCCGCCCTGGGACGGTGGCTGGATCTATAAGAAAGATCGATCCGGGAACCCCTGGATGTCGGTTGCCTGTCAAGGTTTGGGCGCTAGTGTATGGTATCCATGCAAGGATCATCAAAGCGATGAACCCGACAACGGAGCTCGCATGAACATCATCATTCCCGATACACTCAGTGCCGTCGCGAATGGAAGACTGATCGGAAAGAAACCCGCCGGCATGGGCAAGGAACAATGGAGCTGGAATGTCATTTCACCCATCAACAACTACAATCTTGTTCCGTATATCGGACGATACACCCGCTTCAGTGATACCCTGATGGGTGAGAACAAGCAAAAACTCGACCTCGACTATTGGGTACTGACGGAAGACCTTGAAAAAGCGAAAACCCATTTCAAACGAGACGTAAAACGAATGATCCGGGCATTTGAGTACTGGTTCGGCCCCTACCCGTTCTATGACGATGGATTCAAATTGGTCCAATCTCCACATTTAGGTATGGAACATCAATCTGCCATCGCCTATGGGAATCAATTCAAAAACGGCTATTTGGGTCGTGATCTTTCCGGCAGCGGATGGGGAATGGGTTGGGATTACATCATCATCCACGAAAGTGGCCACGAATGGTTTGCGAATAACATCACTACGCGAGACATCGCTGACATGTGGATACATGAAGGATTCACTATGTACTCAGAGGTCCTTTTTGTAGACTATCACTTTGGACGCGAGGCGGCGAACGCCTATGCAAAAGGCCTTCGAAAATCAATCCGCAACGACCGTCCACTCATCGCCCCCTATGGCGTAAACGCGGAAGGCAGCGGCGACATGTACAACAAAGGGGCGAATCTCATTCACACGCTTCGCGAGATCATAGACAACGATTCCTTGTTTAGAGATATCTTACGTGGCATGAACCGTGAATTCGCACGAACGCCCACTACCAGTCAACTCGTGGAACAATACTGGATCAAGCGAACCGAATTGGATCTTCAACCGATATTCGACCAATATCTTCGAACCAAGCAGATACCTAAATTGGAGTTCAAGGCTGAAAATGGAAAAAAACAATGTCGGTGGACTAACTGCCTACCTACATTTCGCTTACCGATCCGATCGGATCGCGCGGCTCGTTGGGAATGGGTCGGATCTGAATGGACCGTAATCGATCAACCGGTCGAGCCCGGTAAAATCCCCGCAAACCTTTACGTAGAATAATTGATCATGAGTGGCATACGCCGACAAAGTCTGATCTCCTCAGCCGTCATTTATGTCGGTTTTGCCATCGGCTTGCTGAACGTTTATCTTTTCACGAAGGATGGGATTTTTGATAAGGAACAGTTTGGACTATACAATGCATTCATCGCCGTTGCGCTGATGATGATGGCCTTTTCCGGTCTGGGCATGCCGGCTTATCTATATAAATTTTTTCCCTACTACCGATCTCATCGCCCGGAAAAACAAAATGAACAATTTTCGCTGGCACTACTGATCAGCTTGACTGGATTTGCCTTGATCGCACTACTGGGCTGGTTCGGAAAAGACTTGGTCATACGCAAGTACGGGACGAATGCGCCTGGCCTGATCACTTATTACGGGTGGCTATTTCCGCTGGGACTGGGAATGACCCTTTTTGCTCTTTTGGAAGTTTGGGCTTGGAATTACCAACGGTCTATATTGACCAACCTGTTGAAAGAGCTGATTTGGCGTTTGTATATCACCGGACTCATTCTTGCCTACAGCACCAAATGGATCGATTTCCCAGCTTTTATCAAAGCATTTTCGATGAGCTACTTGCTGATCGCCTTGTCTCTTTTATTTTATTTGGTGGCAACCGGTAAGCTAACCTTCTATTTTCGAATTAGCCCCCTTACCAAACGGTTGAAGCGATCGATCATCAGCCTTTGTGTATTTATTTTCTTCGGCATGACAGTCTTACAACTAGCACTTGTCTTTGATTCGTTGGTGATCTCGTCCCTTTTACAAGGGGCGTTAGCTCAATTAGCGGTCTACTCATTGGCACAAAATGTGGCTGCTGTCATACAGGCGCCGCAACGCGGATTGGTCAGTGCCTCCATCCCACCCCTGGCAAAAGCTTGGAAAGAAAAAAAAATTCACGAGATACAACGCATCTATCAACGATCATCCATCAATCAATTGATTTTTGCAACCGGGCTCCTATTCCTTTTTATGCTCGACTTTCAGGAGGGGATAGAGTCAGTAGGACTACAACCCTCCTACCAAGCTGCCTTCCCGGTGATCTTGATACTCGGAACGGCTAAACTCGTTGACATGGGTACGGGTCTCAATACCCAGATCATACAAACTTCCACCCGTTGGCGATTTGAGCTCTGGAGCGGCATCACGCTATTGATCATTACCTTACCCACCAGCTACTGGCTCACAAAATCGCATGGCATACAAGGTACCGCCATAGCGCAATTGATCTCCATTACTACGTATAACCTGATCCGTATTATTTTTCTCTGGAAGTACTTTTCACTATTTCCATTCACCCGGCAAACCCCCATCCCCCTGCTGCTCGGGATCGGATCATATGCCCTTACAAGGCTGGCAACTGACCCGTTAAGCGGATGGACTGCCCTGGTTATACAAAGCGTCCTCTTCATCATCTTGTATGCAGCAAGCACCTACTACCTCGATCTTTCACCCGATGTAAAACCAGTATGGAGAACAATCAAGAAAAAAATAGGGTTCGCCGAATAGTCAATCTATTCTGTATTGGATTTCCACCGGCCCGCACCCAAAAACCGTTTGATATAATAAGGTTCGTACAGATCCGTGATGATGACACCACGCTCCGTGGAGGCATGCGCAAATTTGTTATTTCCGAGAAACATACCAACATGAGAAACACCTCTACCCCTGGTATTGAAGAAAACCAGATCGCCCTCCCGGAGATCCGTCAAGGAAATCCGCTCCATGACCCGGTGTTGCTCTTTAGATACACGTGGCAACGTGACTCCGTAAACGGATTGATACATGGCCTGCGTAAAGGCAGAGCAATCGATACCCCGATGTGTTGTACCGCCCCATAGATAAGGCGTACCATACCATTCTTCCAGTGCCAACAAAATAGACAAGGCCGGTAAAGACTGACTGTTCACATTCATCAACTGTGCATATTTGAGCTGAATCCCCGTCAGTCCGGTAACATCAAGCCCATCAGAGCGAAAAGCCGCAGCTGTGATGGCGCTGTTCTCAGCATTTCCGGAAGCAGCTGCCGGCCCCCTACCCATTCCCGTTTGTTGATCGACCTGCGCCACAAACGTTACGCGGGTCTTTTGTGGTGTCACCGAGATGTCTTCAAGAAACTTTTGGGGCTTTCGGTTATGCTCGATGGCCTGGGCCATGGAAACCGTGCCTGCACTGGATTGCACCGTGCTGGGCCGCAGCAAACTGCAGGAGGCCAAAAAAGGTAAAAACAATATGAAAGCAGGGTAACGCATGAGATGAAAAAGGGGTCGGAAAAAGGATCACGAAACTAGTCAATGCCCGTTAGAATCGGCGGCGGAAACCAAAAAGAATATGTTAAGGATTGTTTCACCTTGATAACCAAGTGATAAGCCAACTAAATGCAGTCAGCTGCGCAAGGGAAATATCCACAATAAACAGGTGAAAAGCCTTTTGGATTATTTTACGCCCTGCCTCAGTTTCAAGGCCAGTCATTCATGAAATTTTCTCACCTACACGTTCATACGCAATACTCCTTGTTGGATGGCGCGGCGCCGATCCCCAGCCTTTACAAAAAAGCAGCTGCCGATGGGATGCCTGCGCTGGCGATCAGTGACCACGGAAATATGTTCGGGGTATTCGAGTTTGTAGCAGAAGCCTACAGGCACAAAGATGAAAATGGCAAACCCAAAGTCAAGCCCATCGTCGGTTGTGAATTCTATGTGTCTGAAACCAGGCTTCAGAAAACCTATACCAAAGATCAAAAAGACAAAAGGTTCCATCAAATCCTGCTCGCTAAAAACGAAGAAGGCTATAAAAATCTGATCAAACTCACATCCCTCGGTTTTATCGAAGGGATGTATGGAAAATACCCACGGATTGATAAAGAACTCATCAAAAAATATCATCAGGGACTCATCGCTACCACCTGCTGCTTGGGAGCTGCAGTACCACAAGCGATCCTAACCAAAGGTGTTGAAGAAGGAGAAAATGAATTCAAGTGGTGGCTGAATATATTTCAAGACGATTACTATGTAGAGTTGCAGCGTCACGGAATGGCCGAGCAGGAAAAGGTTAACGCTGAGCTGATCCGCCTCGCCCGTAAGTATAACGTTAAGATCATTGCGAGTAACGATTCTCATTATGTAGAACAGGACGATTTCAATGCCCATGACATCCTGCTTTGCATTAATACCGGTGAAAAGCAATCAACCCCTGCCCTGCGCGACTTCGCGGATGATGATGTGCACAGCAAAGACAAACGATTTGCTTTTCCGAACGATCAGTTCTACTTCAAGAATACGCAGGAGATGATGAAGGCCTTTCATGACATGCCGGAAGCGATCGACAAAACGAATGAAGTAGTTGATAAGATCGAGTTATTGAACTTGACAAGAGATATTCTGCTGCCGAATTTTCCGGTCGAGAAACGCTTTCAGATCCATACAAAGGAGGAAACAGTTGGAAAATACACGGTCTCTCCAGA
>JBKCMR010000004.1:0-1119 GCA_046300055.1 Bacteroidota bacterium | reverse complement strand
CTAGCCAACTGAGCTAATTCCCCGTGGGGGTGCGAATATACGCCGAGCCGCTAACCCGAACAAGTTACTCTCCCCAGATATTCTCCTTGCCATCCAACCACTGTTTCACGTTCTCAGTGGTGACAGACTTCGGACGCTCCAGCGGGAAGCCCAGGGCACGATCCCAGCACAAACTGGCCAACACACCCATCGCCCGGCTCACCGCAAAAAGCACGGTATAGAATTCATACTCGACCATGCCATAATGCACCAGCAACGCACCGCTGTGCGCATCCACGTTCGGCCAGGGGTTTTTGATCTTCCCGAGCGATTGCAAGATGGGCGGAACGGTTTCGTAGATGTTCCAAACCGTATTCACCAATTTATCATCCGGCATGTGATTCTTACCAAATTCCATCTGCGCGGTGAAACGCGGATCGGTTTTGCGCAGTACGGCATGACCGTAACCCGTCACCACTTTCCCTTCACTCAAGGTCTTTTTTACGTATTCTTCGATCTGTGCTTTTGAAGGCAGATCGGTCTTCAGCGACTCCTGCATCTCAAATATCCACTTGATCACTTCCTGATTAGCCAGTCCGTGCAACGGCCCCGCCAAACCATTCATGCCCGCAGCGTAGCTCAAGTAAGGATCGCTCAAGGCAGACCCCACCAGATGCGTGGTATGCGCCGAAACGTTTCCGCCTTCATGGTCGGCATGGATCGTCATGTACAAACGCATCAGTTCTTTAAAGCTCTCATCGTTGTATCCCAACATATGCGCAAAGTTGCCGGCCCAATCGAGCATACCATTGGGCTGGATGTGTTCGCTGTTCTTGTATTTACGGCGATAGATATAGGCGGCGATGCGAGGCAAGCGCGACAATAAAATGATACTGTCATCAAAAATGGGCAGCCAGTATTCTTTCTTATTGATGCCTTCCGCATATTTCTGCTGGAAATAACTTTCGGTCTGCAAGGCCATCACGCCCACTACGAACATGGTCATCGGATGAGCCGTGATCGGAAGCGCATCGATGGCTTCAAATACGTGTGTAGGCACGTGGCTGCGGCGTTGCAATACATCGGTCACATGATTGGCTTCCTCTTCGGTCGGCAACTCGCCGATCAACATCAAATAAA
>JBKCMR010000003.1:0-50226 GCA_046300055.1 Bacteroidota bacterium | reverse complement strand
TACTATGGGGTATTAATCCAAATTTCTCTGGGCTATTCCCCGCTCGAAGGAAGGTTCTGTACGTGTTCCGCACCCGTTTGCCGGTCGCCATCAGTGTATTGCTACACCATGCTGCCCCTCGACTTGCATGTATTAAGCCTGCCGCTAGCGTTCATCCTGAGCCAGGATCAAACTCTCCATTGTAAATGTTGTTTGATACTGACATGTATAATTCTCAAAAATTAACGTGTCAAATCGAAATTGTATTCGCTTGACTTACCTTTAGTTCCATTCCGATTCGCATCGGAACAGAGTGCTATTGTTTCCCTAACTTTCAAAGATCTTTTACGCTTTTCGGCGCACCCGTTTTTTGAACGGGAGTGCAAAAGTAAGCGCTATTTATTTCCTACCAAATTTTTCGAGGTTGAATTTTCAACATTTTCGAAAAAGAGGTACTGAAAATCAATTTCTTGCCGAAGAACTGTTGCCATTTTTTCAGGCGGACGGCAAAGATAGGGGAGTTATTTGAAACCCAACATCTTTGCGTGATTTTTTTATCGGCTTTCGAAGAACTACCGCCGTTTCTCAACAGCGGGTCGCAAAGATAGGGGCGCAGCTTTTACTCGCCAAGAATTTTTCCAAAAAATGTTCAAAATCAAGGCGTAAGAGAGATGAATGTTGAGGGATGAGGGATGAGGGATGAGAAAAAAGATGCTGGAAGTACGGGCTGGTGGGCATTTCAAGTGAGATCCCTGAATGGGGATGCCTTAACCCTCAGCGGCTGAAAATCCATTCGTCAGCAGATCGGGCGGATAATGAATCGCTTCCAGGAAAAGGCCGTGTGCCGGCGCCGCGAAACTGGCCCGTTCACAATTGCGGGCTTCGATGATTGCTTCGAATTCTCTTAAACCGATCTTCCCTCTTCCCACCAATAACATAGTCGAGGTGAGTGCCCTTACCATGCCGCGCAAAAACCGATTACTCCGCACCCGGTAAACCCACTCCTCCCCTTCTTGGATCCATCCGCTTTCTTCTAGTTGACAAACAAATGTCTTGACCTGCGTATTTCGCTTCGAAAAGGAAGTGAAATCGGCATACCGTTTCAGGATTGAAGCCGCTTCCTGCATGCGATCCATATCCAACGCATAGGGATAATAAAAGGACCGATCCGAAAGAAAAGGATTCTTATTCCGATAGATGCGGTATCCGTACGACCTCGACAAGGCATCAAACCGACAATGTGAATCTGCCCCCACCGCATAGAAATTCTTCACCACGATATCAGCTGGCAGGATCGCATTGAGCTTGTAAATAGCCTGTGGGTGCAATGGCTCATCCCGGTCGAAATGAAAAAAATTCTGCAGGGCATGTACCCCCGAATCCGTACGGGAGGACCCGGTCAACGAGAAGGGTGCACGATGCAAGACCTCCAGTCCGCGCTCCAACTCCGACTGAATCGTCACCGCATTCTCCTGCGACTGAAAGCCACTGAATGAAGTGCCCCGATATGCCAGCTCCAAAAAATAACGCGCCATGTATCAAAGGTAGTCGATGCGATCAGCGCTGCAACAAGGCTTCAAAACGCTTTTTGTATACCGGGTCAGAAAGAAAACTACCCAGGTCCGAAAAATGTTCCGGATCTGTCACATGTCCATAGATCGAATCAAAAAAACGATACCGACTTTCCTCATATAAAAAGATATTGGAAAGCCTGCGGGCTTGGGAAACGGAAAAACACTGACTTCGAACTACCCTACGCACCATCAGCAACATCTCATCCTCATCCTGCGCCCCCGCCATCCGAGCCCTCAACTGCAAAAAAGCTGCTTCCGCCAACTCCGACGTACAACCGGATGGCAACACAACTGGAGCAGAAACCGGACTTGTCGGGTTTACTGCCGGCTTCACCCCCTCCATACGCTTTGCCTCCTCTATGTAAATACGAATCGTATCCACCACATGCTGCTCGGGAACAAAATAAACCGAACGCCAAACGCCTGGTAAAACCACCTCAGATTCAACCACGAGTCCAGCCGATGAATCGGTTGCCACAACCGGAACTGCCTGCATCTCAGGTGACTCATTACCTGACGATACCACCACGGGTTGTACCAAACCCGGATCATCCCCCTGGGATATTCCCGTAGCAGTTGATATGGGTATTGTTGATGCCAGTAAACTCTTCTTCTGATTGAATAACAAGGAAGGATCTTGTGCCGCCTTTGACAGCATCCGGGCAAATGGAGAAGCTTTCATCGTATCAATGACAATGGTGTCAGCCGCCGACTCTACCGCCACCAGCCAGCGTTCAGTTCGTAAGTCCCAAATATTCCATTTCCCTTCCTGCTGACGGATCGACAATCCTTTATCTCCTTTACTTAGATCGACTTGATAACGGATGTCTGAAACACCTATGCGTATCGTGAAGGACCATTCCGTGGCCGGCAAACCCGAGAGGATTAAATATCCAACAGAAGATGAAGAATGAAAACCCCTGTTTGATAATACTGAAAAAGACTGTGGTGGATCCGATTGAAAATAAACGAAACGATTTCCCTCCTGCGCAAACAAGGGTTGTGAAAAGAAGATCAAATAGCCAATAAGTATCGTTGCGCGAAATAACATGTTTAGGTAAGTTACCACTTGCCGCCGGCACCGCCTCCTCCGAAACTACCTCCTCCGAATCCGCCAAATCCGCCACCACTGCCACCCGACCAGCCGCCACCGCCCGACCAACCTCCGCCACCCCAGGTCATCGGACCGCCCCACATCATTCCTCCTCCCATTCCTCCTCTGCCTCTTCTACCCAAAAGCAAGGTGATCAGAAAAAAAATAACTACCGCAATCGAAGCCCAATTGGAAAGTTTTTGCTTCCGTTTGTAGGACCTAGAAATTTTATATTCACCAGCGGCCGCCTTCATAAGTGCATTGGTGGTGCGATCCAAGGCCTGAAAATGTTCCCCTTTCTTTAAGTAGGCGATCAGCTCAATATCGGTAATAGCACGAGCCGTGGCATCAGGGATCGCTCCCTCCAAACCATAACCGGTAGCGATATAGGCATCACGCTGACCATCGCCCCCACCAGTAGAAATCAGTATCACTACTCCATTATTCTTTTCTTTACCTCCCACGCCCCAGGCACGTCCCAGCGCCGTTGCATATTCATTGGCTGAATAGCCATCCAACGTCTCCACGATCACCACGGCAATCTGGTTGGACGTAGAATCATCAAAGGCGACCAATTTTTGCTCCAGGGCCGACTGCTGCGATTCCGTCAGAAAACCTTGCTTCGTGAGATCATTGACCAAACGAGATGGACTCGGCCGTTTGGGGATATAATCCTCCACTTGTGCACTGGCATAAACGCCCAGGCTCATTAAAATTTATATTATAAATAAACGCATCACCGTCCTATCAGCATAGTATCCGACAACTCATTGCGGTCAGTGGTCGGATCAAATGGAAAATATTGTTTCAAGGAAACTCCAACCTCCTGAATACACCCTTCCAGCGCTGTCGCAGGATCGTTTGACCGAAAATGAGTCAACATGCGATGTACCGATTCGTTCCAGTACGATTGCCCCAATTTCTCATGTATGCCCTGATCTGCATAGATCGCAACCTGCCGATCGAGCACCGCCCAATAGATCAAGACCGCATTGCGCTGTTCCGTGCGATGCATGCCCAGTTCCGCAAATAACTCAGCTGCACGGTCAACTGCATCCATATACGAACAACGGCGCTCGGTGAACACACGGATCTCTCCGCTGGTCATTTTTTCAGCTGAACCAATGGCAGCAGCAACACGGTCGGAGACCTGTGGGTCCAACCAGTTGCTTGATCGTTTAAATAGATTGAAGATCACGATCAGCTACCAAAATCGATCTTGACATCATTGGAACCTGCCGGAGCCTTATAGTTTTCCTTCTCTTTAAAGCCGAATAAAGAGGCCAGGATTTTTGTCGGGAACCGGACGATCATCGTATTGAAATCCGTGATCTCTTTGTTCCAATCCCGAATAGCTGTGGAAATACGGTTCTCCGTACCCTCGATCTGCGCCTGCAGGTCGCGGAACATATCCTGTGTTTTCAATACGGGGTAGTTCTCAAAATTGATATTCATGATGGAGCGACCCAGATTCGCATACTGCTGCCCAACCTCAGCCAACTGACCGGGGTTGTTGGGGTCTGGTTTGATATCCGGAATCCGTGAACGCATCTGAACAATGCGGATCAATGTCGTATCCTCATTCTTAGCAGCTCCCTTGATCGCATTGACGATATCGGTATACATTTTAGCCTTACGGTTGAATTGCACTTCCACTTCACCCCACTTGCCCTGGATCTTTTTCTCCGCTGTTGCCATACCGTTATAGGCATTACAACCCCAGAAGAACAGAAGCGCCAACACTCCGGCAATGATCAAACCGGTACGATTTCCCAGATTCATTTTTAAAAATTTAGAGTATAAAATTAGATGATTCCCGACCTGCTACAACAGGTCCGACTCAACCTTTGTGAAAATTAACAAACCGGGTCAGGCATTCACCGCAGCAATACCGGGCAAAATCTTCCCTTCAAAGTATTCCAGCATAGCGCCCCCGCCCGTCGATACATAACTGACCTTATCCGTAAATCCGAACTGGTTCACGGCGGCCACCGAATCCCCTCCGCCCACCAGTGAAAAGGCACCCTGCTGCGTCGCCTCCGCCACTGCTTCTGCGATCGCTTTCGTACCGGCTTGAAATTTCTCCATCTCAAACACACCCATGGGACCATTCCAAAGGATCGTCTTGCTTCTTAAGATCACTTCCTTGAAATCCGCACGTGCTTTCTCACCGATATCCAATCCCATCCAGCCCGCAGGGATCCCGAAACTTTCGCAATTGGTAGTCATGGCCTCCGCCGAAAAAGCATCCGCGATCGTACTGTCCATCGGCAAATGGATCTTGACGCCTTTCTCAGCAGCTTTCTTTAGAATTTCCAAAGCAAGGGCTAAGCGATCCTCTTCACAGAGTGAGTTTCCGATCATCTTCCCCTGCGCTTTCCAAAATGTATATGCCATTCCGCCGCCGATGATAATGTCCGTGGCACGGTCCAATAAATTCTCAATGATCAGGATCTTGTCGCTCACTTTCGCCCCACCGATGATGGCGACGAATGGTTTTTCTGACTGATGCAAAACACGCTCCGCACTGATAACCTCCCCTTCCATCAGCAAACCAAAAAAACGTGCCTCCTTCGGATAATACTGCGCAATCACTGCCGTAGAGGCATGCGCCCGGTGTGCCGTGCCGAAGGCATCGTTCACCCACACATCCCCCAGGGTTGAAAGTTTCTCAGCGAAGCCTGCGTCACCCTTCTCTTCTTCCTTGTAAAAACGAAGATTCTCCAACAGCAATACCTCACCCGGCAAGAGCCTCGTTGCCGCCTCGGTTGCAGCTGAACCGATGCAATCTGCCGCGAACTGCACCGGACGGGCGAGCAGCTCGCTCAAATGAGCTACCAGATGAACCAGTGAATATTTGTTTGTAGGACCATCCTTGGGCCTACCCAAATGACTCAGGAGAATCACCGACCCGCCATCGCTCAGAATCTTTTGGATGGTGGGCACGGCAGCACGCATACGCGTGTCGTCGGTGATATTGAATTGATCATCGAGCGGTACATTGAAATCGACACGCACCAGTGCTTTTTGTCCGTTGAAAGCATGCTCCTGAAAACGACTCATAAAAACTAACATTGATTCGTAAAAAAAAGCCCGACCAAAGTCGGGCGAAAAGATTCTTATTTCTGGATCAGTTTGGCGAAGTAGTTGACCGTACGCACCAGCTGACTGACGTAACTCATTTCATTGTCATACCAACTGACGGTTTTGACCAGTTGCGCATCCCCTACCGTCATCACCTTGGTTTGGGTAGCATCAAACAAGGAGCCGTAATGTATACCAATGATATCGGTGCTGACCAGCTCATCCTCGGTATAACCGAAAGATTCGTTTGAGGCAGCCTTCATCGCTACGTTTATTTCTTCAGCGGTCACCTTTTTAGACAAGATACACGTCAGTTCCGTGAGCGAACCCGTGATGGTTGGCACGCGCTGAGCACCACCGTCCAGCTTTCCTTTCAGTTCGGGCAGCACCAAGCCGATTGCCTTGGCGGCGCCGGTTGAGTTAGGAACGATATTCGCTGCAGCGGCACGCGCACGACGAAGGTCGCCTTTAGGATGCGGGGCATCTAAGGTATTCTGATCGTTGGTGTAGGCATGGATCGTGGTCATGATACCCGTCTGAATGCCATATTGATCATTCAGCACTTTGGCCATGGGTGCCAGACAGTTTGTCGTACAAGAGGCGCAAGAGATGATCGTTTCACTGCCATCCAAGATCGAATGGTTCACATTGAATACAACTGTTTTGAGATCGCCGGTAGCAGGGGCAGAGATCACCACGCGCTTGGCTCCTGCCGTGAGGTGCGCAGCCGCTTTGTCCTTATCGGTAAAGAAACCCGTACACTCGATGACTACATCAACATCATGTGATCCCCAGGGAATTTGAGCCGGGTCTTTTTGTGCATAGATCTTCAGTACATCGCCATTGACCACTATTGAATCCTCTGTGGACTTTACCTCCGCCTCAAAACGTCCTTGGGCACTGTCGTATTTCAGAAGATGACCCAATACTTTGGGACTGGTCAGATCATTAATGGCAACCACATCGATGCCGGGCATATTGAAGATCTGGCGATAGACCAGGCGGCCGATGCGACCGAACCCATTGATGGCGACTTTGATAGTACTCATACTGCTTGATTTTTGCGGGGCAAAACTACGGAAAAGTTGAGGGATGAGGGAGGAAGGATGAGATTAAAAAGATGAGGCAAAGAGATGGGAACGATCAGTTGTGCGTGATAACCACCTCTTCGAAAGGTACTCGTTTACGCTCGCCCCAGGTACCCGCCGGTGTACCCATGCCAACGCCGATGATCATATTGATCTCTGCGCCGCGGGGAAGACCCAACGCTTTTCGTACGCGTACACGGTCGAATCCTTCCATGGGGCAACTATCGTATCCTTCCGCTGCGATCGATAACATGAACGTCTGCGCCGCCAACCCACAGGATTTATGCACCATGATCCGTTGGTCGGCCGTTCCGCTGGCCCGGTAAAATGGTTTTCGTAATCCCAGGATAAAACTGATGGTTCTCCGACCCAAGGTGGCCAAACCCAACCAATCCTTTCGATAGATCAGCGGCATCAACTTTCCGTAATAATCCAACCCCCTCTTCTCCATTTTGTTGGGGGACCGATCACCGATCGCTTGTCGGATCTGCTCATAATTCCACCGGGCTCGCTTTTGCCAAAGATCCTGTCGGGTGACAAAAACAACGAGCTGTTTGGCAGTTCTGGCCGCACCCTGACCTAGACAGTAGTCTGTCAGTTTGGATTTGAGTGCATCCGACTGTATCCAATGAAACTCCCACAACTGCATGTTGCTGCTGTTAGGAGATAAGATAGACCGTTGCAGGCTTCTTTCGATCACTTCATCGGGTACGGCTACAGCTGGATCAAAGCTCCTATTGGAACGTCTCCGATTGATGACCCAGTCAAAGGCTTCTTTTTGCATGTTCCAATAAGAACAAGAACCGTGCCAGATGGTTCGCTAAAAACTTTTGGACTAAAATCGACCCACTCTTATCTTTGCACCCCCTAAACGGCCCGTTCGTCTAAGGGCTAGGACACCACCCTTTCACGGTGGTGATACGGGTTCGAATCCCGTACGGGCTACAAAGCCTTGCAGTTTCACTGCAAGGCTTTTTTTTAACCTCACCGCCACCTTCCTGGGATCCATACATAGCCTCTGCGGGTATTATTCCAGTAACCCGGTGTCCAGATCGCTCCCCGGCGTTTAGGCTTTGCCCAGTATCCAGGAACATATACATACTGACCCCGCTGCCATCTCCATTCCGGCCCGATCCACACGGCTCCACGAAAAGGCCCATTTCCACCCGGCCGTACACTAGCCCCTACCGGAAAATCCAATCGTATCCGTATGTGTTGTGCCGTTGCGACTGATTGCACGCAGATGAATCCAGCTAAGAAGAGGATAAATGGTTTCATATAAATTGATTTGTCCTTGGGATGATGATGATGCTTATTGGTTTAATCGAGGCGACCGCCCAATTCGCAAAAAATAGTTAACATTTGTAGGCACGAGCTTGGACCGTATTGAATAAACAGCCGTCAACATCACATAACCAACATGAAAGTCCCCTTCATCCCTCGCGTGTCGTTGCTGTTCCTCTCTTTTTTCCTCAGCGCATCATTATTGTTGAGTCAACAGAGAAGAGCCCTGATCGTTGGCATCAATTCCTATGCGGGTCCGACCAGCACAACTGCCAACCCAAGAGGTTTGATCAGAGATCTCAAAGGAGCGGTGAACGATGCAAGAGCGATGCAGACCATTCTCATCAATCGCTTTCAGTTTCAACCCGACCAAATCGATACTCTCTTCGATCAGAAAGCAACACGGGAAGGGATATTGAATGCATTGCAAAAACTTTTGAACGATTCCGAGGCTAATGATGTGGCCGTATTTTTCTATGCGGGTCATGGCAGTCAGGTCAGGAACAGCCTATCCAAAGAACCCGATCAAAAAGATGAAACCATCGTTCCTGCCGATGCTTGGAAACCCGGCTCTAAAGATATTCGCGACAAAGAATTGGCCGTTCTCTATAATGCATTTCTGGATAAAGGGGTGAACCTGACGGTCATCAATGATTGTTGCCATAGCGGATCGTTGTCACGCGGACCACAACCTCCACCTGTATATCGCTTTACAGAGGATGCGAGCTACGACGCAAAAGACGATAGCGATCCGACACCACCCGAAACACGAAGCGACAAAAACTTCCTGATCATTTCCGCCGCCCAATCCGACGAGCTTGCACAAGAACAACCTTCTCCAGACCAGATCTCCCATGGCGCCTTCACCCTCGCCCTCACCCAAGCGCTCGAACAAATCGGACCAAACGCTTCCACCCTTCAGTTATTCTCCACCGCCCGCGCCATTCTGAAAGGAAACGGAAAAAAACAAGAACCGGTACTGGGTGGTACCCCTGCCCGGCTGGATAAAACTTTATTCGGACTCGGGAAAGGAGAAGTCTCCGATCAGACCAAAGTCGCCGTGATGGACGATCCGAAAAATCCAATGACACGACGAAAAGTATTTCTGCAAGGGGGATTTGCGATCGGACTACGAAAAGAAAACACCCTTCTGAAATTGAACGGATCAGACACCTTGGCATATCTGATAGTTGATTCTGTTTACGGGCCCAATCGTTCGCATGCACGACTGGTGAAAGGCGATCTCAAAAATTTGAAATCCGGTGAATATCTCACCGTCTCCAACTGGATCTCCTCGCAATCACCCCTTCTTCAGATCTACACACCACCAGCCCTTTCAGACAAACAACTCGCCGAGTGGGTAACCGCAGGCATACAATTGAAAAAATCAGTTGGAGCAAAATGGGTGACCGAACTCGACAAAGGCGAACCTGATCAATCCATCTACACCGATCAAAATGGTTGGCAATTGAATGCAAACGGCAAGCGAATTGCATTAGGCAGTACAGCATCCAATACCTTGATCCAAAAAAACATGGCGAAAGACGGGTTGACCTACATTGAATTCCCTCCGACCGTCTCCTTGGTGAAGGCATTCGAAGAAGAAATCCGCTCCCGGAACAACCCCAACATAAAATTTGTAACCGATCCGTCCCTTGCCCACTATTGGCTGGTCGGCATCATCGATGACAAGAACCAGCTCTCCTACCGACTTCGTCGGGCAGAGATCGCCGCGAGTGATAGCTTAGGCAGCTTGCCATTGCTCACGCGGGCCTATCCACTTTCTACAGCGACGAATGGTTCCGTTCGTAAGGACACAAGCGATATAAAAAAAACAGTAGATGCCTTATATGAGCATGCTAAGGCCATCAGCAAGATCCGGGGCTGGCTTCAATTGGCAGCACCTGTTAATGAATCCAACGAATTCCCTTTCAGCCTCGTATTACGAAACCGATCAAACGGTCAAGTGATCACCGGTGATCAATATAAAATGGGGGAATCCATTCAGCTCTTTTTAGAAGCCAATGAATCCTTCAAGAAAAGTTCTGTGAAAAAAAGATATGTATACCTGTTCATGATCGACCGAAACGGACAAATGCAACTGCTCTACCCCCAATCGTCAGTCGGCAATGTCGACAATCAATTTCCCCGCTATCTCAACAATGAGCTGATCCGCTCCACCTACCTAGTCGGAGGAAAAGTAGAAGGTCCGATCGGTACCGACACCTATTTCATTCTCGCCACGGATGAAGGCATCCCCAATTACTCACAAGTATTCAATCAGGAAGGGGTACGGTCCGTGAATTCCCCCTTCTCCTTGAAATCTGTCCTGATGACCGGTATGGAAGGCAACACCCGATCGAACACACAAACACCGACTAATTGGAGCCTGCATCGACGCGCCATGATCTGCACGCAGTAACAAGCAGCTCGACTTCTTCTTAACTTGGTCCGATGAATCACTTGGCTCCCTTAGCAGAGCGAATGCGTCCACAACGCATCGAGGATGTCGTTGGACAGGAACACCTGACCGGCCCCGGCAAGGTGCTTCGTATCAGTCTGGAAGCAGGAAGGATCCCCTCCATAATCCTCTGGGGACCACCCGGCACGGGAAAGACAACCCTCGCCACCGCCCTCAGTCAATCCCTGAAAAGACCCTTCTACACACTGAGCGCGATTTCTGCCGGTGTGAAAGACATACGAGAAGTGATCGACCGATCCAAGGGTATGCCCGGTTCCATTTTATTCATCGACGAGATTCACCGATTCAATAAATCACAACAGGATGCCCTGCTCGGTGCGGTTGAAAAAGGATGGATCACCCTGATCGGCGCCACTACTGAAAACCCATCCTTCGAGGTAAACGCTGCCTTACTCAGCAGATGTCAGGTCTATACATTGAAATCACTTGAACCCGATTCACTCCGAAAGCTGTTGGAACATGCGCAACAACACGATGAATGGACGGCCTCCCGAAAAGTAATCCTAAAAGAAGATCAGGCCTTATTGCGGCTAAGCGGAGGAGACGCACGGAAACTGCTGAACCTATTCGAACTATGCGTAGAACAAATTCAACCAGGAGGCGAACTCACCGATCAGGTGGTGATGGATACGGCCCGACAATTCTTCGCCCGATATGATAAAGATGGGGAGCAACATTATGATATCATCTCGGCATTCATCAAATCCATTCGAGGCAGTGATCCCAACGCAGCAGTTTACTGGCTGGCCCGGATGATCGAAGGAGGAGAATCGATCTCTTTCATTGCACGGCGTATGATCATTCTCGCCAGCGAGGATATCGGCAATGCCAATCCGACGGCACTGATCTTGGCGAACAACACCTTCGAAGCAGCTGAAAAGATCGGCTATCCGGAAGCGCGTATCCTACTTTCTCAATGCGCGATCTATTTGGCCTCCTCTGCTAAAAGCAATGCCTCATACTTGGCGATCGATCAAGCATTGGATCTTCTACGAAAAAACGGCGATCAACCTGTGCCGCTTCATTTGCGAAATGCACCGACTTCGCTAATGAAAAAAGAAGGATATGGTAAGGACTATCAGTACGCGCACCAATTCCCGGGAAATTTCATTGAGCAGGAGTTCCTACCCGATGTTTTATCCGGTACCAAGTTCTTCGATCCCGGGAAAAATCCCCGCGAAGAAGAGATAAGAGTGTGGCTGAAAAATCGATGGAAGGACAAATACAACTATTGAAGATGAAATGGGAATTGAAAAAATTTACGGAGCTCAGCGTGGAGGAATTATATGCGATCCTACAACTGAGAAGTATCGTGTTTGTGGTAGAGCAAGCTTGTGCGTATCCCGATATGGATGATAAGGACCAACAATCCTGGCACTTCATGGGTTGGAAAGATGGATCACTGGTTGCGTATACACGGTTATTGCCACCCGGACTCTCGTTTGAAGAAACTTCCATTGGGCGAGTGGTCACATCCCCTTCCATCAGAAGAAGTGGAACGGGCAGAATACTCATGCAGAAAAGCATAGAAAATTGTTATCATTTGTTTGGAAAGGGTCCGATCCAGATCGGTGCACAACGATATCTGGAATCATTCTATCAGTCGCTCGGATTTGAAATAAGTGGTTCACCCTATCTCGAAGACGGAATTCCGCACATCCACATGATTTTACGATAAGTCGTTTCGTAGATCTCCTACGTACAACCGCTTTTTTGGTCTGATTTTCAGCTGTTTTTCCCTCTAAAATTCGTCCACGGGTTGGTGTGGTTCTAGTTTTGGGTCGTCATCCTATACCTAGAAAACCAAATCCAATCCAATGAAAAATCAAACCACAATGGGACGGCTGATGAGCCTTCTTCTTGGTTTGCTCATCCACTTCCTCCCAGTCCAAGCACAATACTATGGGGGCAACGGCAAGATCGAATTCGGTCTGGGCGTTGGCCCCATGTTTGCTTTAACCGACCTCGGCGGCTCCGCCGGCATCGGGCGGGGCTTTCTGAAAGACCTCGACTTTCCGCAAACCAAAGCCAGTTATGGAGTATACCTGACCGCTCATCCTGCTGAGTGGCTTGGATTCCGAGTAGCTGCCTCTATAGGGAGTGTAGGCGCAAATGATGCCGACGCGCCCAACAAAGGCGGTGCGGAAGTTGACCGACTGGAGCGAAACCTTCACTTCCGTTCTACGATACGAGAGGCTTACGCTGCGGTAGAGTTTTACCCCACGGTCTTTTTTGAGCAATATGCAGACCTGGCTAAAAAAATTCGACCCTACGGAGTAGCCGGTATTGGTGTATACAATTTCAATCCAGAAGTTCAAGATGTTGATGGCAGCTGGGTAAAAACGCAACCCCTTCGCTTGGAAGGACAAGGATTCGCGGAATACCCCAACAGCAAACCCTACGAACTAACTCAAGTGAATTTGATCGGTGGAATCGGTGTAAAATATTACCTCAGCAACACCATGTACATCGGCACCGAAGTGCTCTACCGTAAGTTAATGACCGATTATCTTGATGATGTGAGCCAGGATCATTACATCGATCCAATTCATTTCGATCAATACTTGCCTGCCCCACAAGCAGAACAAGCACGCAGACTTTTCTATCGTGGCACATATTCCTATCCCACTACTCGCCCTTATAGTGAGTATCAACAACGGGGCGACCCCAAACAGAATGACAGCTATTTCAGCACCACCATTCGTTTTGGATTTCGCCTGGGTGGTGAAGGAAGAGGAAGAACACCCCGTGGACAAAGATGCCCGATCTTCTAACGATTTGCTTGGTCCGGAAAACGGTACTTGGTTAACAAGCCTGATCCGTTCCCTACCCTACTCTAATAACGTATACGCTCCGAATCAAGCTACGGCCCGCCTCTGGCGGGCCTTTTTATTTCAACTCCACACGCAGGAACGGCGCGGTCAGACTTTTCGTTACGTGTTGAACCTCTTCGGGTGTTCCCTGTGCAACAATGGTTCCACCCCCATCACCCCCTTCGGGTCCGATATCGATGATATGATCCGCCACTTTGATGACATCCATGTTGTGCTCGATCACTAGTACCGAATTCCCTCTGTCAACCAAACGGCCCAACACCTCCAATAGTTTTTTGATATCCTCGAAATGCAAGCCGGTTGTCGGCTCATCGAGAATATAGATCGTCCGACCCGTATCACGTTTTGCCAACTCCGTCGAGAGCTTGATGCGCTGTGCCTCTCCCCCACTCAACGTAACGGCTGATTGTCCGAGTGTGATGTACCCCAATCCCACATCCTGCAACACTTTAATCTTTCGGTATATAAATGGCACGGCTTGAAAAAAATCAACTGCTTCATCGACGGTCATATCCAACACATCGGAAATCGATTTACCCTTGTAGCGGATCTCGAGTGTTTCGCGGTTGTAGCGACGACCATTGCATTTTTCACAATGCACATATACATCAGGCAAAAAATTCATTTCAATCACGCGCATACCCCCACCCTCACAAACCGAACAACGACCTGTTTTCACATTGAATGAAAAACGGCCGGCATTGTATCCGCGGATCTTTGATTCAGGTAAAGCCGCAAAAAGATTTCGGATCTCGGTAAAGAATCCGCAATAAGTAGCCGGATTGCTTCGCGGCGTACGACCGATGGGTGCCTGATCGATATCAATGACCTTATCGACTTGCTCCAACCCCATGATCGACTTGTAGGCCAGCGGTTGCTTACGCGAACCAAACGCATGTGCCGATAGGATCGGATACAAGGTTTCGTTGATCAATGTTGATTTACCGCTACCACTGACTCCGGTCACCACCACAAAACATCCCAGCGGCAGTTTCAAATTCACCGACTGAAGATTATTTCCCGTAGCACCCTTCAGTTCCAGAAACTGTCCGTTGCCGGGCCGACGTTCTTTCGGCACCTCGATCTTACGTTTCCCACTCAAAAAAGCCGCGGTATTCGACTTGCCCTTGAGTAAATCCTTCGGTGAACCTTGCGACACCACACGGCCACCATGCACACCGGCACCCGGACCCATATCGATCAGGTAATCGGCTGCCATCATAATATCCTTATCATGCTCCACCACCAGTACCGTGTTACCCAGATCCCGTAAATGCTTCAGGGCTTCGATCAATCGCTGGTTATCGCGCTGATGCAATCCGATCGAAGGCTCATCCAATATATACGTGATACCCTGTAACTGCGAACCGATCTGTGTGGCCAATCGTATGCGTTGCGACTCACCCCCGCTCAAGGTACGTGTGGGTCTACTCAAGCTCAGATACGACAATCCCACATTGAGCATGAACTGCAATCGATCCCGGATCTCCTTCAGAATATCCTTTGCGATCGCCTGTTGTTTTTTATCGAGATACAATTCGATACCGTCGAACCAGGCTGCCAGGTTATCGAGATTCATCACCGACAGCTCAGCAATGCTTGTCCCATTCACGCGAAACCAATTACTCTCCTTTCGCAGACGCGTGCCATTGCAATCGGGGCAAGGCTGCTCCGTCATATAACCTTCCGCCCATTCCCGGATATTCTCGCTATACGGATTCACATACCAACGATGTAATAAATTGATGACGCCCTCGAAGGGTGCATTGGGATCGAATTTCATATCCACCACTTCCTCTTCCTTCATTTCTCCCTCCTCATTTCCATAGAGCAGAATATTGACCTGCTTTTGAGAGAGTTCACCGACCGGCATCTTCAACGAGATCTTATTCTTTTTTGCCAGCTCCTGCGCCTGCCGGTACACCCAAGCTTCACGCTCCTCTCCCAATGGCGCAATGCCACCATCCTGAATACTGAGATTTTTATCCGGGATCACCAGCTCCAGGTTGACGCGGTGCTGCGTACCAAGTCCCTTGCAAAGCGGACAGGCACCATAGGGCGAATTGAATGAAAAGGCATTGGGAGAAGGCTCCTCGTAACTGATCCCTGTTTCGGCACACATCAGACTCTTTGAATACTGAACCAGTTGCTTTTCGTCAACCAGTAAAAACATCAGTCCCTTACCCAACTTCATCGTCTGTTGTACACTCTGACTGACGCGCCCGATGAGATCATCACTCAGTTTCAGCCGGTCTACCACCAATTCGATATCGTGTATGGAGTACCGATCGACCTGCATCTTCGGCACCAGATCTTTCACCTCTCCATCCACCCGCATTTTCAAAAAACCTTTTTTTCGCCATTCTTCGAATAACTCGCGATAATGACCTTTTCGTCCACGAACTAACGGTGCCAGGAGTTCTATTTTCTTACCGCTAAATTTCTCTTTGATGTCAGCCACGATCTCTTCTTCACTCCATTTCACCATGGGCTTTCCGGAGTTGTAGGAATAGGCCGTACCGATCCGGGCGTACAGCAAACGAAGAAAATCGTAGATCTCGGTGACGGTGCCCACGGTAGAGCGCGGGTTCTTATTAGTCGTTTTTTGCTCAATGCTGATGACCGGTGAAAGTCCGGTTACCTTATCAACATCGGGCCGTTCCATATCGCCCACGAACTGACGGGCATAGGCCCCGAAGGTTTCCAGGTATCGGCGTTGGCCTTCGGCATAGAGCGTATCGAAGGCCAGGGATGACTTTCCGCTGCCACTGAGTCCGGTGATCACGACCAACTGTTGGGCCGGGATCTTCAGGTCGAGGTTTTGCAGATTGTGTGTCCGCGCCCCTTCGATCTCAATGTATTCAGTATGGTGGGTGGTGGACATGAGGGACGAAATTACGCAGTTTGTAGAAGGTGTATTGAAGATGGTTTAAGCCCTAACAAAGTGCGATTCCAATTGTTTCTACATTGTTCATTCTACCTTCTACAATCTTCTTCTTGCTATCTTTGCGTCATGCGCGAATTATCGGTCGTCATAACGGTCATGAACGAGGAGGCGAACATCGCTCCCCTGCTGGCGGCGATACGGGCTTCTTTAGGCGGACTGGACTACGAAGTGATCTTTGTAGATGACGGCTCTACAGACCGCACCATCGCGGAGATCAAAACACACGCCGACAGTCGGATCCACTTGGTCGAATTGCGTAAAAACTATGGTCAGAGTACGGCCATGACAGCCGGCATCGACCACTCGACGGGACGATTTATCGCCCTGCTGGATGGCGATCTGCAAAACGATCCATCCGATATCCCCTCCATGCTGGAATTATTGAAAGCTGAGGATTGGGATGTAGTAGCCGGCAACCGTCGTAACCGAAAGGATGGCATGTTTCTTCGGAAGATCCCCAGTAACATCGCCAATTCACTGATCCGTCGCATGACCGGCGTTTATATCCGCGACTATGGTTGCACATTGAAAGTTTTCAAACGCGAGATCGCAGAAGAGCTGGGACTTTATGGCGAATTACATCGATTCATACCCGTCCTGGCCAAACTACAGGGTGCCCGAATCACACAAGTGGATGTAAAGCATCACGCTCGATTGCACGGCACCAGTAAATATGGCATCAACCGGACATTCAAAGTGATGAGCGACCTTATCCTGATGGTCTTTCTTCGCAAGTACATGCAAAAACCGATGCACCTGTTCGGCACCGTCGGTTTTATCGGACTGGGGCTAGGCGCACTGATCAATCTTTACTTATTGGGATTGAAAATAACCGGGCAGGATATCGGTGGAAAACCGCTGCTGATACTGGGACTGATGCTGCTGCTTGGCGGTATTCAGTTGATCACCATCGGAATCGTGGCCGAGATCGGTATGCGCACCTATTATGAATCACAGAATAAGAAAACGTATACCGTTCGTCGACTTTTCAACGGTGAGGGAACAAAAGTCTGATTCAGTTTTTACTGAGATACCAATCAACGAAGGCTCTCAGCCCATTATCCAAGGACGTTTTAGGATCGTATCCAAGTAATTGCTTAGCCTTGCTGATATCGGCATAGGTTTTAGGCACATCACCGGGCTGCTCTGGTCCGTATTGTAATACGGCTTCCTTACCCACCGCTTTTTCAATGGCCTGGATCAGATCGATGAGCGGGATCGAATAATGATTACCCAAGTTGATGATCTCGTAGTTACTGTCTTTGTATTCCAGCGCGGCGAGTATCCCATTTACAATATCGCCGACGAAAGTATAATCGCGGCTAGTGGATCCGTCGCCATATACTGTCAGCGGATCTCCATTCAAGATCGCCTTGGTGAATTTATGGATGGCCAGATCGGGTCGTTGTCCGGGCCCATATACGGTGAAGAATCGAAGTGCGATGAAACGTATGTTGTGCTGCTTGCTGAAAAGACGTCCTAATTTTTCTCCTTCCAGCTTGGTGCTGGCATAAGGACTGATCGGAATGAGTTCCTCATCCTCTTTCCACGGAAAATGATCGTTGATGCCGTATACGCTGCTGCTCGAAGCGAAAATGAATTGTTGGATGTTTTTGCTGACTGCAAACTCAAGCAAGTTTTGGGTACCAACTACATTAGCTTGTTGATAGGCGGTTGGATTTTCAATACTGGGACGAACACCGGCTTTAGCCGCCAGATGCAAGATGGCGTCGATGGGTTCGGGGATAAGTGATTGAATTTCTGCGGCGGACGTTCGACCAAGATCGACTCGCAACAGACGAAAGCCGGGTTGACTCAGGGATGGTTGTATGTTTCGCTCTTTTACCGCGGGATCGTAAAAGGGATCGAAATTATCGATGCAGGTGATCCGCACACCGGGGTAGCGCTGATAAAGCGCTTCGATCAAATGATGGCCGATGAATCCGGCGCCGCCGGTAACGAGGAGGTGCATGGGGGAGCAAAAATACACAAACGAAAAAGGATTGCCTTCGCTGCGCGAAGGCATCGGAGGGGCTCCCACAAGATCAAGCCTTGCGGCCAACGGCCGCTAAGGGCTTTTTATTTTTCGTCTAAAGCAAGCGAGCTTGCAACGCCTCAAATAAAAAAGCCCTGGCTGAAAGCCAAGGCTTGATCTTGTGGTCGGGAAGACAGGATTCGAACCTGCGACCCCCTGGTCCCAAACCAGGTGCGCTACCGGCCTGCGCTACTTCCCGAGCGGTGGCAAATGTACGAATTGTAGTCAAAAAAGAGGGGGCGCAAACGATCTTTCTGGCTATATTCAAACATGAAAATCGCCCTGTCAACGAAAATCGCCTTGATTTTTTGGGTCTTTGGGATCCTTGCCTGCCACAACAAGATCCCGTTGCCGGAATCCGACCTGGCGTCCAAAACCATTCAGGCTCTCCTTATCGAAAACGGGGATATGCCCGGTGGCAATCGGATCGACATCCATCGATTGGATATAAAACAAATTGAAGCGGGAAACCAGCCTCAAACCGCCCGGATCTATTTTCAGATCGACTTCACCCGCTATCCAACATCCGGTTTAGCGCCCGAATATCAAACGGAAGAACCCATGCGGCAAACAGAGGACCATCAAGCCATGCTGGCACTCGAAAATGAAAAATGGGTCGTGAAAGAAGTGTCCCTTCAGTGAGTTGACATGCCTTTTTTAAGCAAAACGATCTGTCCCAGGTGATAATATAAATGCTCCACGATGCCGGTCAGGTTTCGGTAGTAATCACCGTATTTCTCATCCACAAACGTCCCCGATAGCTGTTCCTCCGATAAACTTTCAACGCACTGAATAAAATCTTCTGCGGTCTGCCAGGTTCGGTCCAACAACGACCGCCATTCTGATTCCGTCGAAATAACCGGCATGTCAAAACTGAATTTATCGCGTATTTCCAATGCCCCTCCCTTCAACACCTCCCCTACTCCCTGAAAATAATACCCGATGTGAAACACTAGCTCCGCGATGCTGTGTGAATGGGGCTGTGCATGAATTGCTTGCGCTACAGATAATCCGTCCAATTCCTGCTTCAAGGAGACTCCACACCAATTGCTACCAAAAAAGGCCGATTTGATCTGCGACGCGATATATTCACCGAGTTTCATACTCTATATTGAGTCAAAATTTCGTGATGCTCCATTAACAAAAGAAAGACCGATGAAAAACAAAATCCGATCTGACACTCAAACATGGATATATGTTCTTCATCGGCCTGTACGATCTTGAAAACGCTCCAATCACCGCTTTGGCATGCGTAACACATCGCTGCTCTTGAAGTAAAGCAAGCGGTTGAGTTGCTTGTTGATCGGGTCATCCAGCACCACGGAAAGCTCGACAAAAAATGGATCGCCCCCGAGATCCGGAATATACTTGGCTGGCAGGAACATCTCAAAATTCTGCTTGCCTGCCTGGTTCACATTATAGGTGGTATTGGGCACGAGGTTCAACTTATAATAAGTTGCCACAGTGCCTCCCCAATTATAATAACTGCCGGAGGTGCGCACATAATAGCCATCATCATACACCAAACGACCTACCACCCATACTTCACCCAGTCGTGCATTTGTTTTAAGGTCCATCTGCGGCGTGATCACTAGTCCGCTTCTCGAAGCATCGTATCGCACCTTCATCCCTTTGTAATTGTCGACCTGCACCTTTGGAACCACTAGTTTCAATTCGGATGCATTACGGGGGTAGAGGGCTGCGATGAGTTTTTTATCTCCATCGGACAAAGAATGGTTGTATCCTACCGTAAAACCATTCGTGGTTTGCCAAGCCTCAATCGGATAGTGCATGATCGAGCGGGGATCGTAGGTAGTTCCGTTGGTGTAAAACTGATCGACCATATTAAAAACGTTATGGTCTACCATATCACGATCCCAACCTTGTGTACGCTCATAATAATCATAAACAGAATCCGCTTTATTCCATTTAATCGCCCTAGTAAAGCTCTGTTCGTGCTTCAAACCCAGCGCATGACCGAACTCATGCACCACGGTCGCGTATAACTCCTTCTCATCCCAATGATTGGGATAACGAGCCATGTACGTACGGTATAACGATTCATAGTAAGGTGGACGAATGCCATCACGAACAAACAAAGACTTGTAATAGGCAAAATCAGCCAGGTATAACGTATCCAAATGAAGCGTATGCTCATCGGCTGCAAAGGCATTACTTAAAATACCGACTGCTGAGTTGTGACCCAGTTCGGCACCAAGCTTTACTCGGATATTCGTATTGGGGGCATTGTCGGGCAGAAACTGAAACTTAATGCTTGCATATTTCTCCCACTCCTTAGCTAGCGCGATCACCTTGTTTCTGAGAACAGGACCGCCGCCCGGCATAAATTTCACCCGAATGGTTTGGCCAGGCTCCCAGGTAAGATAATTGTCCGCCACGCCTCGTGATTTGGTGGTATCTACTGCCTGAAATAAGGTATTCGACACAGGGGCCGAACATCCTGGCCGCTGCAGGGCTCTTTCCTGAGCGCGGGTAATAAAGGCAGAGACAATGCAGACCAGCAAAAGGAAAATACGCTTCATGGTAAGGGGATTTGGTGGATAAATCTAAGCATATTTGAGACGCAGACCAACCTGACATTCTGTAATATAAAATGTTAAACCGGTCATTAATCCCTCAATAAGAACTCAACCGGATGACAAACTGACAAAGAGGCCCGGACTGGTACACAGATTGACCAGTATTACCCAAAATCAATCTAGTCATATGGCTACTGAAAAAGGCAGCATCTCCATCAATACGGAGAACATATTCCCGATCATCAAGAAATTCCTTTATTCCGACCACGAGATCTTCCTTCGGGAGTTGGTCAGCAACGCTGTGGACGCCACCCAAAAACTCAAACGACTCAGCAGCCTGGGGCATGTGAATCAGGAGCTGGGCGACCTACGAATCAGCGTCAAACTCGACGAAAAGGCAAAAACACTCACGATCTCGGATGCCGGTATCGGTATGACTGCCGACGAGATCAAAAAATACATCAACCAGGTAGCCTTTTCCGGTGCCACCGAATTCATGGAAAAGTTCAAGGAAGCCCAAGACGCCAATGAAATCATCGGTCGCTTCGGACTGGGTTTCTACTCCGCGTTCATGGTCGCCGAGAAAGTAGAGATCCAAACCCTCTCCTATCAGGAAGGATCTGAACCCGCCTTCTGGACCTGCGACGGATCCACCCAATTCGAGATCGGAAAGGGAACACGCAAGTCCCGCGGTACCGACATCATCCTGCAAATCAATGAAGAATCAAAAGAGTTTCTCGAGAACTACCGCATCCAGGAGATCCTTAATAAGTACTGCAAGTTTCTGCCCGTGCCCATTCAATTCGGTACGAAAACTGAATCCGTGCAGGACGGCGAAGACAAAGAAGGGAAACCCAACTACAAGTCCGTCGAGGTCGACAACATCGTCAACACCACCAACCCGATCTGGACCCGCACGCCCAGCGAATTAAAAGACGAAGACTATCTCAGTTTCTATCGGGAGCTATACCCGATGTCGGATGATCCGCTGTTCTGGATCCACCTGAACGTCGACTATCCCTTTAACCTCACAGGCGTTCTCTATTTCCCGAAAGTCAAGAATGATCTGGAATTGCAACGCAACAAGATCAAACTCTTCAGCCGTCAGGTATTCATTACCGATGAAGTAAAGGACATCGTGCCGGAATTCTTACTGCTCCTGCACGGCGTGATCGACTCCCCCGATATTCCGCTGAACGTGAGCCGTTCGTTTTTGCAGGCCGACAGCAACGTCAAAAAGATCAATGGTTACATCAGTCGTAAGGTGGCTGAAAAATTACAGGAGCTGTTCAATAAAGACCGTGCCGGTTTCCAAGAAAAATGGAAAGACCTGGGACTATTCGTTAAATACGGTTCGATATCCGACGAGAAATTCTTTGAAAAGGCAAAGTCCTTCGCGCTGCTGACCAATACGTCAGGCGAAACTTATACCCTGGATGAATACCAAGCCAAGGTGAAAGATTTCCAGACGGATAAGAACGGTCAACTTGTTTGGCTTTACACTCAGGATGCCGAAGGTCAACATAGTTTCATCGAGGCCGCTAAGCAAAAAGGTTACGATGTGCTGGTGATGGATTCTCCGATCGACCTGCATTTCATTCAGCACCTGGAATCGAAACTGGAAAAGACATCGATGAAGCGAGTGGATGCGGATATTCTTGATAAGCTGATCGAAAAATCGGATATCCCAGCACACGCATTGAGTGAAACCGAGGTAGCCGACCTGAAAAAGATCTTTGAAACCGCCATCAACAATCCGTCCATGCACGTGGAACTGGAAAGCTTACCGGCCGAACAACTGCCGGTGATCATCACCCGCGAAGAATGGATGCGTCGCATGAAAGAAATGAGCAAGATGGGCGGTGGCATGAGTTTCTACGGCAATATGCCCGAAACATTTAAGGTGTCTATAAACGGAAATCACCCCTTATTAAAAAAGATATTAAAGGCGGATGCCGAGCAACAAACAGTACTCGCCAAACAGGCTTATGACCTGGCGCTGTTGGGTCAAGGCCTGTTGAAGGGGGCCGATCTGACGGCCTTCGTAAGTCGGAGCGTAAACACCTTGTAAACCTCTTGACAATTCGGACGATAATTGTATTTTTGTCGCCCGTTTCGGAGAGGTGCCTGAGTGGCCGAAAGGGCCGGTTTGCTAAACCGTTGTACGGACTTAAATCTGTACCGAGGGTTCGAATCCCTCCCTCTCCGCAATCGTTTCAAAACCCCGCACGAAGTGTGGGGTTTTATTTTCAAGGCCACCTAAGCTTGTTTGTGGGAGCGGCTATGCAGCATGCCTCAGATATGAAAATAAAAAAGCCCCGAATCGGGGCTTTCACTTTTAATAATATTGCAATTACATCGCCGCCAGCTGAACTTTCTGCTGAAGCTCCAATACATTCTCCCGGAAGACCCCATCCGTATCCATCAGGTCCTTTACCGTCTGGCAAGAGTGAATCACGGTTGTATGGTCGCGACCCCCGAAATGCTCCCCGATCGTCTTGAGTGAATTTTTAGTGAACGCTTTGGCCAGATACATGGTGATCTGACGAGCCTGCACGATCTCCCGCTTGCGGGTCTTCTGCAATAATTTATCGTACGCCACATCGAAATACTCACAAACCATTTTCTGGATCGTATCGATGGTGATCTCCTTGCTGGAGGATTTCACAAAGTTGCGCAATACCTTCTTGGCCAGATCCAGATCGATCTCGCGACGATTCAAGGATGATTGAGCCAACAGCGATATCAGTGCTCCTTCCAATTCGCGCACATTATTACTGATGTTGTAAGCAATATACTTGACCACTTCCTTCGGCATCTCCAATCCGTTCTTCTTCATCTTCAGCTCCAGGATCTCCACGCGGGTTTCGTATTCCGGAACCTGCAGATCGGCACTGAGTCCCCAGCGGAAACGACTGAGCAATCGCTCGTTCAATCCTTCCAGGTCTTTGGGTGATTTATCAGAAGTGAGTACCAGCTGCTTTTGCGACTGGTGCAGGTGATTGAAGATCGCAAAGAAAGCGTCCTGTGTTTTCTCCGCCTTGGCAAAGAAATGAACATCATCCACGATCAACACATCGATCAACTGATAGAAATGAATGAAATCGTTGATGGCATTGTTGCGGCTATGGTCCATGAACTGCTGAATGAACTTCTCCGCACTCACGTACAACACCACCTTATTGGGATGAAGACGCTTCACTTCGTTTCCGATGGCTTGGGCCAGATGGGTCTTACCCAAACCGACACCACCATATATGACCAACGGATTGAATGAATTAGCACCCGGCTTTTCCGCTACCGTTTTACCGGCCCGACGGGCTACTCGGTTACAATCACCCTCCACATAAGTATCGAAGGTATAGCTCGGATTCAGCTGTGGGTCGATCTGCACCTTCTTCAGCCCGGGAATAACGAACGGATTGCGTACCGGGGTGTTGATCACCAGCGGAAAATCCATTTCATTATTTCCAAAGGCTTTGAAACCTTGTCCGGCAACATCCATGGTGACAGGCTTGTTGCGGCTGTTTCCACTATCGACCATGATCCGGTACTCCAAGCGCGCCTCTTTACCCAACTCTCGTTTGAGGGACTTGGACATCAGGTTCACGTAATGCTCTTCCAGGTATTCATAAAAGAACTGACTGGGAACTTGAATAACGAGAACGTTGCCTTTAAGGGAAACCGGTTGGATCGGCTCGAACCAAGTCTTGAAATGTTGCCATTCCACGATGTCCTTGATGATCTTCAGACAATTCGACCAGACTTTTTCCACATTCTTCTCCATCGAGCGAAAAACGATTTATATCGAGTTATCGATTGTTGATTTTGATCCCCACCAGCACACGATAACAATGACACAAGTACAAATTAGTGGGACGGCGAATATCAACATTTTTTCCAGAAAAAAAACTTTTACGGATTTGTTTTTTGAAGCCTCCGCTAAAGAGATTTTTTTTTGATTTTTTAGTCGAAAAATTTGGAAAACTCGAGCCCTACACCATATACCATTTCTCTACGCCCGGAACCATAATATTCCCGAGACAAACAAGTGTTTGAGCCCTCCAAGGAACAGTCCGCTACAAATGACGAACTTTGTCCTTTCAGGATAAAAACCTGACTTATATGATTCGCACTGTCAAATTAGCTTTACTGCCTGCCGAGGTGCTACAACCCGGCTTGATTCATACACAAATAGCCGCCCTATTAGGTACGACCCCGCAACAGATCTCCGGATACCGGGTCCGAAAGCGGTCGCTGGATGCCAGACACCGTTCCGTAAGGGTCGTAATAACACTGGATGCCTATATCGATGAGCTGGTAACCCCGGATCAGACCAGCCGATATGAATTTCAGGCCTTGCCTGCAAAAGCTCCCCGAGTCGTGATTGTTGGAGCTGGTCCGGCCGGACTATTTGCAGCCCTGCAACTCATCCAATTGGGCATTCGCCCCATTCTGTTGGAACGCGGAAAGGATGTCCGTAGCCGACGCAGGGATCTGGCGGCCATGAATAAAGAAGGCCTGGTGAACCCAGATAGCAACTACTGCTTCGGAGAAGGCGGAGCGGGCACGTACAGCGACGGTAAACTCTACACCCGTAGCCAAAAAAGAGGGAACCTGGAAAGAATACTCACATTATTCGTCCAATTCGGTGCTTCGCCCGACATATTGATCGATGCCCACCCACATATAGGTACCAATAAACTGCCCGGCATTATATCCGCCATGCGAGAAGCCATCCTGGAGGCGGGCGGTGAAGTCCATTTTGAAACCCGACTGAACGACCTATTGATCGAAAAGGGGGAGATCAAAGAAGCCATCTGCGAGCACAATAAAAGTTTTCGTGCCGATGCATTCATTCTCGCAACAGGTCACTCTGCACGGGATATATTCCATCTTTTTCACAGAAAAGGAATTCGGATCGAATCCAAACCCTTTGCCTTGGGGGTGAGGGTAGAGCATCCTCAAGAAATCATTGACCAGGCTCAATATCACTGCATACAATATCGCGATCCACTCCTCCCCCCCGCGGCCTATAGTTGGGTGGAGCAGGTCGATCAACGCGGCGTGTTCTCCTTCTGTATGTGCCCGGGCGGTATCATTGCCCCTGCTTCCACTGCCCCCGGCGAAATAGTGGTGAATGGCTGGAGTCCCTCCAAACGAAACAACCCATATGCCAATAGCGGGATCGTGGTCAGCATCGACCCAGCTGATTGCATCGCCTTCAAAAAACTTGGGCCATTATCAGCGCTCGCTTTTCAGGAAGACGTAGAGAGAAAAGCCTTTGTTGCCGGCGGGGGAGAACTGAAAGCTCCGGCAGCCAGACTCACCGATTTCTGTAGCGGAAAGATCTCTGCCAACCTGCCTGACTGCTCCTACCTACCAGGTATCGTATCTGCCGACCTCAAACAAGTATTGCCCAAACTGGTACATGATCGCCTGCAGGAAGCTTTCCGACGAACCGGAAAAAAAATGAAAGGGTACTACACTCATGAAGCGGTAGTCGTGGCCACGGAATCAAGAACTTCCTCTCCGGTACGAATCCCTCGCGACCGAGACACCCTACAGCACCCCGAACTATCAAACCTATTTCCCTGTGGGGAAGGAGCCGGTTATGCCGGAGGCATCATCAGTGCCGCCATGGATGGCGAACGCGTGGCACTCGCTATAGCGACGCGTTTAACGAATTCGTAACAACGGGTCTGCTCGGCAGAGATACCTTTGCCGAAATTCTTTTCAAATGAGCGAACTGCTCCGGGTTGAACACCTTAAAAAATATTTCGCCAACCAAAAAGCGGTTGACGACATCAGCTTCTCCGTATCCGAAGGAGAAATATTCGGACTGCTCGGCCCCAATGGAGCCGGTAAAACAACGCTGATCCGCATGATCACCGGGATCTTCTACCCCGACGCCGGCAGCATCACCTTTCAGGGAAAACCATTCGACCCGATCCACGATGTTCGACACATCGGCTATATGCCGGAAGAAAGGGGTCTTTATAAAAAAATGAAGATCGGCGAACACGCACTCTATCTCGCGCAGCTGAAAGGCTTATCACGGACCGATGCCCTGCACCAGGTAAAACAATGGTTCGAGCGACTGGAGATGCAGAGCTGGTGGAATAAAAAAGTGGAAGACCTCTCCAAGGGAATGAGCCAGAAACTCCAGTTCGTGAGTACGGTCTTGCATGAACCCAAATTGATCATCCTGGATGAACCCTTCAGCGGACTCGATCCGGTGAACAGCAATCTCATCAAAGACGAGATCCACCGCCTGGCAAAAAACGGATCCACCATCCTGTTCAGCACCCACCGAATGGAACAAGTAGAAGAGATCTGCGAAAAGATCATTCTGGTCAATAAAGGAGAAAAGATTCTGGATGGAACCGTCGGTGCCATCCAGCAACAATTCAAACAGAATCATTTCCGCATTGGTATCCCTGCCCCTACTGAGGAATTATTACGTCACGCGCCATTCGATCTGATCCGCACCAGCGAACAGCAACAGATCGTACAGATCCGGGAAGGCAAAAGCACCAACGACGTACTGCGTTATTTGCTTGATCAATCCATCCCCATTCATTCTTTTGAGGAATTGCTTCCCAGTCTGAATGAGATCTTCATCCGACTGGTCGGAGATACGCCCGCCGCCCGCCAATTTCAAAACGCCTGATAAAAACATAGCATGTACAAAACATTCATCATTATACAACGCGAGTACCTCACCCGTGTTCGAAAGAAGACCTTCATCATTTCTACCCTTCTGTTCCCACTGCTTTATTTCGGTCTGATATTCGGCATGGGCTATCTGGCTGAGAATAGTAAACAGGTACTGAACATCGCGCTGATCGATGAAAGCGGCTATTTCAAGCAAACAGAATTGGATCAGGAAAATGCGATCGACCCCAGCTCAAAAGTCAGCCTGGTGAGTTCAAAAGCCACAGACGTACTGCGCGATCCGGAAGCTGCCGGGTTCGATGGTTTCATCCGCATGCCCGCTCTCGATTGGCAAAAAGGAAACGACAGCATTTTTTTGGAGTCGAAAAAATCCTACGGCAGCGGCACCACCTCGGCCGTTCAAGCCAAACTCAATCGGATCTGGAATCGTATCAAAAATGATAGCCTCTCGATCGATGAATCGCAACAGGCGATCCTACAAATGAGTCAACTTTCCATCCGACCCAAGAATATGGAAGATGCCAACGCCAATGCCAACCTGGCTGAGGTGATCGGATACATCGCGGGGTTTCTGATCTATTTCATTTTGCTGATCTACGGCTCTCAGGTGATGATGGGCGTGATGGAAGAGAAAACAAACCGCATCGCAGAGGTATTGGTCTCTTCGGTTCGTCCCTTTCAAATGATGATGGGTAAGATCATCGGTATCGGTGCGGTCGCCCTTACTCAATTTTTATTGTGGATCGGATTTGTGTTTTTAATCTATAACGTGACTAAGGCATCGGGCAACAACATGAGTGCCGCCTCGGAAATCGTGGGCACCATGCAAGAAGTCATCACCGGCATCAACATGCCCCTGATCTTGTTTTGTTTCGGATTTTATTTTCTGGGAGGATTCTTCTTCTATTCATCACTCTATGCTGCTATCGGAAGTGCGGTGAACGAAGACCTCCGAGAAGCCCAATCACTCAGCTTTCCCGTTACGATGCTGGTGATCATCTCCATTGCCTTGATGACGACTGCCATCGCCAATCCGACCGGACCGATCGCTGTTTGGGGAAGCCTGATTCCCTTCAGTTCACCGATCGTGATGATGGCCCGTATTCCCTATGGCGTCCCCGGCACCGTACCCTGGTGGCAATTGGGACTGTCCATGCTACTATTGATCCTCGGATTCATCGGCACTGTTTGGTTCGCCGCCAAAATCTACCGCACCGGGATCCTGATGTATGGAAAGAAACCGAGTTGGGGTGAAATGCTGAAATGGGTATTCAGAAAAAGCTGATGCTCTTAGGTGCTGAGCGCGTTCAACCGTTCCGTGTATTCGGCAAGCAGGTTTTGTACGATGGTTTTAGCCGGCAGTATATCATCTAGCAAGGAAGAAACCTGTCCGATCTCCAGCTCCCCTTCGTTCAGGTCTCCTTCGAACATACCTTTCTTGGCTCTTGCACGTCCGAGTATCTCTTTCAGTTCCTCGGCATCGGCGCCCCTACTCTCCGCGGCTTCGATCCGACGATAAAATTCGTTTTTCAATAATCGAACTGGTACCAGCTTGTGCATCATCAGTTGCGTATCGCCCTCTTTCGCCTCGATCACCATTTTTTTGAAATCCGGATGGGCAGATGATTCTTCACTGGCCAAAAATCGGGTGCCGATCTGTACCCCTTCAGCACCCAGGGCCAGTGCTGCTAACATTTGATGACCGTTCGCAATACCACCTGCTGCAATCACGGGGATGGAAACGGACTGCACCACTTGAGGAATCAATACCATGGTTGTCGTTTCCTCTCGACCATTGTGACCACCGGCTTCAAAGCCTTCGGCCACCACGGCATCGCATCCGGCCGCTTCGGCTTTTTGGGCAAATACAGAGGAAGAAACCACATGCACCACCTTAATGCCGTTTGCTTGTAGTTTGGATGTCCAGGTACGAGGCGAACCGGCCGATGTAAAGACGACGGGCACTTTATTTTCCAGAATGATCTTTATATGCTGATCGATATCCGGATACAAGAGTGGAAGATTCACTCCGAAAGGTTTGTCAGTAGCCGCTCGGCATTTTTGAATGTGCTCTTTCAGCACCTCCGGGTACATGGAACCGGCTCCAAGAATGCCCAGTCCGCCCGCCTGGCTGACCGCACTGGCAAGCCGCCAACCGCTGGCCCAGATCATGCCGGCCTGGATGATCGGATATTGAATGCTGAACAATTGAGTGATCCGATTCGAGGAAAAATCAGTTTGCATACAAGATAGTTTCAACCCAAGTCGATGCTGGTATTGTCTCCGATATTGAGTGAGCGGGATTCTCCTTTCAATTGAGTGTCGCTGCCAATGACAGAATCCGTTAGTACGATATCTGTGAGCTTTGCGTAGGATCCGATAATGGAATTTCGCACAATGGATTCCTCTACCGTACTATGATCGCCAATGGCGACATTTGGGCCGATGATCGAGTTGCGAATATTGCATCCTTGTCCGATGCTGACAGGAGGAATCAACACACAATTCTCGTATGGGTTTACCGCCTCTGCGGGTGCAAATTTTTTCAGTAGCACCTGATTGGATTCCAACAGGGTTTCCTTTCGGCCGCAATCGAACCAGTTCTCTACCCGAAACCAACGCAGGTCAGCACCCGCGACGATCATGCACTCGAGCGCATCGGTCAGGCTAAACTCACCCCGACTCTGTACGCCGGCTTCCATATTCTGTTGCAAACAATCGAAAAGTAGTTTCGTCTCCCGAATCTTATAAATACCGACCAAGGCCAGATTAGAAGTTGGGATCTGAGGCTTTTCCACCACATGGATCAATTTTCCATCGGGATCCACTTCCGCCACGCCGAATTCACGGGGATCGTCCACTTTACGTAATCCAACCATGGAATGCGGACTACTCATGACTGCCTGTATGTCGAATTCGCATATAGTATCGCCCAACACAACAAATACCTCCTCCTCTCCGACATGGCTACGGGTTAACTGTATAGCATGGCCGACTCCTTGACGATCGGCTTGGTGAACAAAGGAGATCTTAAGGTCGGGGTAAAGCTGCCGAACATAATCTTCGATCTTCTTTCCAAAATAACCGACGATGAAAATAAAGTCAGTGATACCGGCTTCCCGCAATTGGTCGACGATGATGCTGAGCACTGTTTTTCCGGCCAAGGGAATCAAGGCCTTGGGTTGGGTATAACTGTGGGGACGAAGCTTGGTGCCGGCCCCGGCAACGGGAATGATCGCTTTCATGTAACTGTATCCACCCAAAGCTATGTTTTTTTAACATCCGCCTCCAACCACGTTTAACGAGGACTTGAGGCCGTATTTTTGCCCTATGCAAAAAGACAATCTGGTATTTGAGCTGCTTCAAAAAGAATTGAAACGTCAACGCGAAGGGATCGAACTGATCGCCTCTGAAAATTTCACCTCCCTGGCCGTTATGCAGGCCATGGGATCCGTTGCCACCAACAAGTATGCCGAGGGATATCCCGGTAAACGTTATTACGGTGGATGTGAAGTGATCGATGAGATCGAAACGTTGGCGATCGAGCGGCTCAAACAGGTTTTCCAATGCAGCTGGGCTAACGTACAACCGCACAGTGGTGCCCAAGCGAACACCGCTGTATTTCTGGCTTGCCTGAAACCCGGTGATAAAATACTAGGTCTCGATCTCAGTATGGGCGGACACCTCACACACGGCAGTCCGGCCAACTTCAGCGGAAAAAATTATCAAGCATTCTTCTATGGAGTTGATAAGGAAACCGGACTCATTGATTACGCACACCTGGAAGAAACAGCCCGCCGGGAAAAACCCAAGATGATCATCTGTGGAGCGTCTGCGTACAGCCGTGATTGGGACTATGCGCGCATCCGCGCGGTAGCTGACGAGATCGGCGCGCTGGTGCTGGCTGATATTGCGCATCCGGCCGGACTCATTGCCGCCGGACTGTTAAGCGATCCATTCGACCATTGCCACATCGTAACCTCTACCACACACAAAACATTACGTGGGCCCCGTGGAGGAATCATCGCGATGCGAAATGATTTTGAAAATCCATTCGGGCATAAAGATCCCAAAGGAAATATCCGAATGATGAGCTCCTTGTTGGACTTGGCTGTTTTTCCAGGTATGCAGGGCGGTCCGCTCGAACATGTGATCGCTGCCAAAGCAGTCGCCTTCGGCGAGATCCTGACCGATGATTTCAAGGTTTACGGAAAACAGGTTATTTCAAATGCCCAAGCCATGGCCAAAGCATTTGTTGATCGGGGTTATCAACTGATCAGTGGCGGAACAGACAACCACCTCATGCTGATCGACCTGCGCAATAAAGGCATTACAGGTAAAAAGGCACAGGAATCACTCGATAAAGCACATATCACCCTGAATAAAAATGCCGTTCCCTTTGACGATAAATCACCGTTTGTCACTTCCGGGATCCGTATCGGTTTACCGGCGATTACCACCCGTGGACTGAAAGATACGGACATGGAAACGATCGCTGCCCTCATTGACCAGGTCCTTGTGGCTCCGGATGATGAAACCGTGCTGGGAAATGTGCGCAGTTCTGTGATGGATCTAATGAAACAATTTCCATTGTATGCAGAATTGCCATAAATTAGCACAAATGCTAATGTATGCTGCAACGCCCACAAACCCTGTGGATACTGCTGTCTATAATTACTGCTGTAAGTAGTTTTGAATTTCCTTTTGCCAGTTTTCCTGCTGGTTTACTACCCAACGAATCTGGCTCGATCGATGCGGGTAGTTCCATGCTGCTCATTTTATTAACCTCGTTTTCAGTGGCCCTTTCCGGTTATACGATCCTCTCCTACACAAACCTTGTCAGACAAAAAACACTCTGCTGGATCGGTATCATCTTGAATGTAGCGCTTTTGATGTCTTTTTTACGTGAATGGCGGAATGTTCCCCAAGCGCAATTGACATTAACCAGCTTGTTGCCAGTCATCAACCCCATCTTTTTATTATTGGCCTGGTATGGTATTGACAAGGACCAAAAGTTGCTCAAAAAACTCGGCAAACGAAATTATTCATAGAAACGGAGCCGTTCGACTCTTTTTGTTTTTTTTCATGGCAGCGGGTAATCCGGCAAACACCAACTCGCCACCACCTGATCCGGCTTCCGGTCCTAACTCGATCACCCAATCGGCTGAACGGATCACGTCTGTGTTGTGCTCAATGACGAGCACGGTATGCCCTTGCTCGATAAGCGCCTGAAAGGCGCCCAAGAGTTTTTCAATATCGTGGAAATGCAAACCGGTAGTCGGCTCATCGAAAATAAACAGCCCCTGATGTTGTGAACGGTTCTTCGCTAAAAACGAAGCCAACTTCACCCGCTGGGCTTCGCCTCCAGAGAGGGTGTTGGCAGATTGCCCCAGTTTGATGTAGCCAAGTCCCACAGCCGATAAGGGATGTATCGCTTTCACAATATTTTTTTCTGTTGCAAAAAACGCCAACGCTTCATCAACAGACATCTCGAGGACTTCATGAATGTTTTTCTCTTTGTAGGTCACTTCCAGCACCTCCGGCTTGAATCGTTTTCCGCCACAGGACTCACACACCAAATGAACATCCGCCAGAAATTGCATCTCCACGATCTGCTCACCTTCACCCTGACAGGTGTCACAGCGTCCTCCATCCACATTAAATGAAAAATGCCTGGAAGTAAACCCTTGCCGAACAGAAGCGGGTTGATCGGCATACAGATCCCGGATCGAATCGTATGCTTTGATGTAAGTGACGGGGTTACTTCGGGATGATTTACCGATCGGATTTTGATCGACCAATTCCACTTGCTGAATGTCATCCAGCTGTCCGGTAAGTGATTGATGCTCGCCGGGCTTTTCCGTTGCTTCCCCGATCCGCTTCATCATGGCCGGATACAAGATCTTTTTAACAAGCGTTGTTTTCCCACTACCGCTCACCCCACAGATCACCGTAAACACATTCAGCGGAATCTCTACATCAACATTTTTCAAATTGTGTTGTGACGCGCCAAGTATTTTTATGGAACGACTCCACGTTCGTGCGACATCTTTCCGTTCAATTTGTAGTGCCCCACTGAGGTATTGGCCTGTCAAACTCGCCGGATCCTGCATGATCACTTCCGCCGATCCCTGGGCGATCACCTGCCCGCCCAGGTGGGCGGCCAACGGACCCATATCGATAATATGATCGGCTCGACGCATCATTTGCTCATCGTGCTCCACCACCACCACTGTATTCCCCAAGGCACGCAACTCTTCCAAGACCTTGATCAAATTCTCCGTATCGCGGGGATGCAAGCCGATCGAAGGCTCATCCAATATGTATAGAGAACGTGTTAAGTTGCTGCCCAGGTTGCGGGTCAGCTGTATACGCTGACTTTCTCCACCACTCAGTGAGTTAGCGAGCCGGTCAAGCGCCAGATAACCCAAGCCAACTTTTTGTAACGTACCCAAGCGGTTGTTCAATTCGACCAACAATCTTTTAGCGATCACCCGTTCTGCCTCGCTGAGTTTTCGATCCAATGAACCCATCCATTCAGTTACCTGATCTACGGGCCAACGGCAGACCGATCCGATCGAATGACCATCGATGCGTACATAACCCGCCTCTTTCCGCAACCGTGTTCCCTCGCATTCGAGGCAGGTGGTACGACCTCGGTAGCGACTCAGTAAAACACGGAATTGAACTTTGTATAACTGCGATTCGACATCCGCAAAAAAATCATGAATACCGATTCCATCGATTCCCTCCCAAAGGGTCTTCACCTGTTTCTCACTCAGCTCAGCAACCGGCCGATGGATGGGAAAATCAACCAGTTTGGCTCTTTTGATAAATTGCTGTCGCCACCAATCAAGTTTCTCACCTCGCCAAGGGGCAACAGCTCCCTCGTAAACACTCATGCGAGTGTCCGGGATCACTTTCTCCGGATCGATGCCAAGCACTTGAGAATATCCTTCACAGGTAGGACAGGCTCCGAACGGATGATTGAAAGAGAACAAATTGGGTTCCGGATCTTCAAAGATCATTCCATCTGCTTCCAGCCGGTTGTGAAAAGACTCCCAATGCTGCTCATCGATACGCACATACATACGACCCTCCCCTTCAGTAAAAGCCGTACCAACTGAATCCGCGACCCGGTGCAATTCATCTTCATCCCAATCACCCGCCACCAGTCGATCCACCAGCAAGTAGATCGTTGAGCCGGCCGTTTTTTTCTTTTGCTCCGCCGCAGCGAGTTCTAAAAATGTATCTAAGCTAAAAACGGTTGCCGGCGCATTTTCATCCGATGGCCGGATACAGATGCGTGCGAACCCCTTTTGAATCAAAATGTTCAGCTCCTCGGCAAGCGGTCGGGCCTTGGTCCGTTTTATTTCAGCCAACAGAAAAATCTTTGCACCCGAGGGTAAATTTCTTAGCCGATCAACCACCGATGCCACATCCTGCTTCTGCACTTCCTTACCAGAAATAGGAGAATATGTTTTTCCGATACGAGCGTACAGTAAACGCAGGTAATCATAGATCTCCGTGGAACTGCCTACCGTACTTCGAGGGGTTCTTGTGATGACCTTTTGTTCGATGGCAATGGCCGGACAAAGTCCTTTGATATCATCCACATCCGGCTTATTCATTCGATTAAGAAACTGACGGGCGTAGGCACTGAGACTCTCTGCATATTTGCGCTGACCTTCTGCAAAAAGAGTATCCATGGTCAGTGAAGATTTGCCCGAACCGGAAACACCGGTGACCACGATCAATTTATTTCGAGGGATGTCTACATCCACTGACTGCAAATTGTGCACCCGAGCCCCCCGGATCTGAATGGGTTTATCTTGCTGTGTGGCAGAAGGCTTGGTCGCTATTTTTTTGGAGGTGGCCATAGAGAAGAGGGTAAAGGTACACGGAGTTATACGAGTGAAAAATCCGATTCTTAACAAATTCTTGGCGGCCTACATGGGCAATGGTTTTGCCAGGCGGAAAAAATGACTACATTTGAAGTAACACCTAATCAACACCACGCGCCTATCGATCGATTTCTACGCCTGTTCATTTTACGGAAAACCAAAAAGGCAGAAATCATGCGTGGCATTTCAACTATCTCCGATTTTGAATTGATCCGTTCCTTCCAGGAAGGGAATACAGTTGCACTCGAAACACTGATCCTTCGACACAAGGAACGCATCTTCACCTCCATCCTGTTGCTGGTGAAAGACCGCTACCTGGCTGAGGATATCTTCCAGGATGCATTTATCCGGATCATTGACACGCTGCGCAGCGGACGATATTCGGATGAAGGCAAGTTTCTCCCCTGGGCCATGCGGATCGCCCGGAACCTCTGCGTGGATCATTTTCGTAAAGTGAAACGAACACCCACGATCAAAACGGGCGAAAACCAGGACCTATTCGAAGTGTTGAATTTCTCAGATGAATCCACGGAAGAGCGCCTGATTCGTCACCAGAGCCACGACCGCGTACGGGAAATGCTGGATCAACTCCCTGCCGATCAGCGCGAAGTCATCGTTCTTCGTCATTATGCCGATATGAGCTTCAAAGAGATCGCTGAACTCACGAGCTGCAGCATCAACACCGCCTTGGGTCGCATGCGATATGGGTTGATCAATCTGCGTAAAATGATGACCCAACGACAGATCTCGCTCTGAACCTATCTTTTATTTTACCTTGAATGCTTCAATACCACATTGAAGCCAGTCGCTGAAGACCTTTGAATCAGGTGTATAGAATTTGGTGCGCGTGAGCGCAAGGCCATCTGCATCGATGATGGCGTATTGAGGTTGAGCCGTGGCTCCGAAATTGATGATCTGAAAGGCTGACCATTCATCACCGACCGTGATGATCTTTCGTTCATGACCATCGTCCCCTTTCTCTACCCGTTGACGTGTCAAAGGAAGCTTGCGTCGATCATCCACATAAAGCGAAACAACAATAAACTCTTCTCGCATCAGCCGGCTCACCTCCGGATCGATCCAAACTTTTTCCTCCATTCGACGGCAATTCACACAAGCCCAACCCGTGAAGTCGATCAGGATCGGTTTGCCTTGCGCACGTGCTAACGTACGAGCTGAATCCAAATCATTTTGAATAGGCTCGAACCGATCGTGTGTGATCTTATTCGAAGGACAATAACTATAACTGCGAGGAGGAGGAAATCCGCTGATCAGATCCAACTCCTTATCAGGATCACAAGTCAATCCACTCGCCAGGTATAGGGTTGCCCCAGCAAAAAACAGAATGAACAGGCCGCGGACCACCGTAAGCGACTTGATAGGGAACAACAAATAGAGTACGATAGACAATCCGATCATGGCCCAAATTCCAAGAAAGAGTTCCCGCTTCAAAAATCCCCATTGCTCAACGAGATCGGCATTCGAAAGAAACTTGACCGCAAGCGCTAATTCAATTAGTCCAAGTACCACTTTCACGTCCGTCATCCAGGCACCTGAACGAGGCAATCGCTGCAACCATCCTGGAAATAAAGCAAACAAGGCAAAGGGCAATCCGAGTGCCAATCCGAATCCGGCAGCTCCGTAGGTTAAAGGCCAGGCTCCTTGATCTGCCACACCCACCAACAAAGTACCTAAAATTGGGCCTGTGCAGGAGAATGAAACGATGGCCAGCGTAAGTGCCATGAAAAAGATCCCGCCTAGGTTGCCTAAGCCGGAACGAGCATCCATTTTGTTGGCGAGTCCGGCCGGCAGACCGATCTCATACAAACCAAAAAACGAAAGCGCGAAGGCTACAAAAACGGCGAAAAAAACTAGATTCAACCAAACACTGGTAGAGAGATTATTGAAGACATTCTCATCTACCGCAGTGCCAGCCAAATGAAAAGGTATCGAGATCGAGATGTAAATCAGAAAAATAAAAAGACCGTATAGAACAGCATTCATGATGCCCTGTCTGCGGGTGGTGGAACGCTTGGTGAAAAAAGTAACGGTCACGGGCATCATGGGAAACACACAGGGTGTGAGCAAGGCGATCAGTCCACCCAAGATCCCCAACAAAAAAATGCGCCAGCTGGATTGATCGGAAGTGGACTGGTCACCACAATCTTTTACAGGATGCTTAATATCCAAACGACTCCATTTGATGGAGGGATTGGCTTTTCCGCCTTCTAATTGAACAGTGAATGGCAGTGTTGTGCCGGGATAGAACTCATCTCCTCTTCCGTAGGTATAAAGTATTTGCCCGGACAATTGAGCGGGTGCCTCTCCAACGATCTCGATCGGGATTGTCCATTTCGATGAACCGGCACAAAAACGGACCGATTGTTGAAACAATGAACTGTTTTGCGCTTGCGGTACCGGTGAAACCTTGAATGGACCAATTATTTTGATCGACGAATCCGAAAAACTCAATTCCGTTGTTGGAATCTCCAGTACCTGCTGATCGGGTGCATAGAGTTGCCAACCTTCTTTGATGGCGACGGAAAAACTAAGATCATATTTCCCCTGCGCTGTTTTTTTACCGGTAACAGTCCAGCTGAAAAGTGAATCTGCTCCTTGTCCAAATAAAGCCGTTGAGGAGAAGATGACACACCCAATACAGGTGAGTTTCAGCAGGATCGAAACGAATCGCTGTCTCATCCATTAAGTGCAATGGTGAAAGGGATTTTTTTGGGCGGCAGGCATTTCTCATCATCACAAACCTGGTACTCGATCTCTCCGGTGATAGCCGTTTTCACTTTTGCCTTGAGTTTGACAGCTTGAATAAAACTCACTTCATTGGAATATTGATGAGCCGTCACACCCAATGTTTTGTCGGTATACTTCTGCAACTTTCCGACCTCTTTCACATTTTTCACCCGAACCACTAACGGATTGTTGTTGAATTGGAAAGAAGTGGGAATGGCGATCGCATCTTTCGGTTGTTGTTGCGAGTAAAGATGCCAGCCCGGCTGGATGGTCGCCCGTAAGATCACCTCATACTCTTGCTCCCCTTTTTTCAATGCCTGAAACTGCCAGCTGACTGGGTTCTGTGCATGAATAACTTGTGAGATCAATACAATGGCAATAGAAATCAGCAGTCGCATTCTGTTTTTTTGTAAAATTCTAGATTATGCTGCAATGTGTTTGTTAAAGTCAGCCTACTAATGAAGCGTCCAATATCCACTTGCGAAAAAGCGTTTTACCATCCAGGTTACTAAGACTCGAGGAACAAGCTCGCTCGGGGTGAGGCATCATACCGATCACGTTACCGGCAGCATTACGAATGCCGGCAATGTTTCTGCACGCTCCGTTCGGGTTGGCAGATTCCGTAATCATTCCGTCAGCATCACAATAGCGGAATAATACTTGACCATTCAATTCGAGTTGATCGAGGGTAGCTTCGTCTGCATAATATCGACCCTCACCGTGTGCCACGGGAATGCGGTAAACCTGTCCTTCCGGGTCGGTGATGTGTACATTGCGGCAGACAAACTGCTGTTGAGCATTGCGGAGCAGGGCCCCTGGCAATAATTGAGATTCACATAAGATCTGAAAACCATTACAAACGCCAAAAACTTTTCCGCCGGCGGCTGCATGTTCGATGACTCGTTGCATCATAGGACTGAAACGAGCAATCGCACCGCAACGCAAATAGTCGCCATAAGAAAATCCACCCGGCAAAACGATGCAATCTTCGGGTGTGAAGCCGGCTAAACGGTCATCCTTATGCCAAAGCCAATGTACTTCCTGCTGAAGATCGACCGATAGGGCGTCAAACATATCGCGATCGCAATTGGAACCAGGGAAAACGACCACTCCGAATTTCATGGAAAAGATTTAGGGTCCAAAGATAACCCATTCGAATCAGCTGAAACGCCCTCCGTATTGGATCCATAATACAGCCGCCAACTCCAACCAAAAAAACAAAAGCGGAATAATACGAAGGGGTGCGTAGAAATAAAAACAAGCCTGAAAGGCTGCCACCGGGAGCAATACCAAAATGTAGCCGGGGTCATTGTCTTGTACCAAAGTAAATGGCAAGGCCAAAGCCAGGAACAGCCATACTGTCCACTGCGTCCATCCTTTACGTACCGGTATCAACATTTTGCGGAGGTTGGATTGAACCTGCAGCATACCCATCAGGGTTGGGATCGCGAGTAAGGCCAATATCACAAAAAGTGCCCTCGGGTCATCTAGGGCCGGTAATTGAAAAGACGCGCGGGGAAAAACCTTGTACCAGCCCGCTGTACCATTCCAGTATTTCCAAATAGACAGAAAATAGTAGGGTGTGAGCAGGCCGATGACCATCACCCACCATTCCGCCCAACGAAAAGGTCGCATGACCCAGATCCCCACAATACCCCAAAGGATAAACGGAAAAGAGGAGGGCTCTACCAATGGTAGCAGTCCCAATACCAAGCAACGGTTGTATACAGCCCCTCTGGACTGGGGTGTTTGATAAAGTGAGAATTGAGCCTGAAAGATCCACAACAAGATCACTCCTACCACCGACCAGGAACTGAATGCATTCCACTGCGGGAAGGCCGCACTGATCGTCAGATACGCGATAGCCGGCAGAAAATTGGCGGCACCCATCATTTTGTGCCGGTTGATGATGCTGTTCAACTGCCAGGCATGGATAAAATTGAATAGCAGTCCGACCCACCTAAGCCGAATGGATGTTTCCTGTCCCTCAGCCAGCATCTTCCAGATTGGCTGAAACAGTATACCTCCGGTTGACGGTTCGGTAGCCACCTGAGGCATGGAGAAATACGTCCATTTCACCACTACCGCATAGAGCAACAGCAGCAATAAACTGCCCGGGTTCCGTTTTTTGAAAATTCCGATCAAGGAGTAGACCTAGACCGACTAGGGTGTGTAATCGATCTTGGCGAAACAAAGATAATTGCGATAGATACACGGCAACAATACCTGACGGGCACTTACCTGCTTGGCAAACCGGGGCATCAGCTCATAGCCCCTATCCAGATTTCGCAACGTGGGATTTTTATTCAGTGCCCCACCAGCTCCCAGTGTAAAGTCCTGCATCAGGTTCAATCGACGCTCGGGCATGTTCATCAGATAGTGGAGTTGTCCGCCAACAATGAATGTATAAAAGGAAAGCAGGTCGTCCGTTTCATCATTGAACTGCGTTTTGTTGATCACGGAGCTCCATTCATGTTGCCCCTCCCGACTGAAGGAGAGTACAGCGATGTTATCGGCATGATGACGAACAGGGGCTTGTCTGGTAGGACGGTTATTAAAGAAATAACGATTGTAATAAGGAGAGTAATAGTAAAAATCAGAAACGCTGGGGAAAAAATAGGGGGAACCAGAGAGATAATCCCACCGATTCCAGCTATTGAAACGGGAGGTGGTATAATAACTTTCTGTACCGATCACCCATCCACCGTCTTTACGTACGGATACCTGTCGGAGAAAATGATCGTTGAAAGCGGTTCGTACGCTCGCCTCCCCTTTGGCTTCCTGACGCAAATTCGAAGGGAAGGTGAAATAAGATGTTCTCGGTTCTTCGAGTTGTGATCGTTCCCAGGTGCAGAAAAACAATCCATCTACATGCCCCCTGCGCTCGACATAGGCCAATGAGGAAAGCAACAGCCGATTATTGGTATTATCGACGCGTAATTGCGGCTCATCCAGCCAGACCTGATTAAGCATCAACGGAGAAAGTTGAAGGTCGTCTGACGCGCAGGGCTTATGAAAAAGAACCACGTGATCGACATTTTCATTGGCAGCCCGGTGGACTTTTAAAAAAGCCAGGTTCCCGGCATTGTCGATCGTGAAGTTGCCCAGTGTTTCGACTCGCTCCTCCATGGGAATGGCCATATCTGACCGGCGCAGCAACTGCAGCTGATCATCATATAAAAAGGTGGTCAACTTGAACAATTGCCGATTTCGGCTATTGACCTTAAAGACCAGGATGCGTTTACGGTCCTCACTGACCAACGTCGTATAAACGGTTTGCGGAGAGGAGGTCCGGACCAGGCTGGTATCCAATTCAAGCGGTTCACCGATCCGATTACCGGAAGCATCCACTTTAGCAGCCAGGCAGTATACTATGTTCTTTTTTTGATGCTGATAGATCATCCAGGCCGACTGTGGGTAGGCAACAAAATCGATGTTTATCAGCTGATCGTTGACGGGCAGATAATCCTGTGGCACCTTACCCACCTGCTCCATGTCGTTATTCAGTACCGAGATCCAGTGTTGATTCCGAACATTCTTGTAAATAAGAAAATGGGGCCCCACTTTTCCGATGATCTCGAAATTCATGCGCCGGTTGTCGGCCCGGTCGGGTTCGGCATAGACGAGTTTCTGTGCGTACAGCGACCCCAGGGTGGCGTATAGCAACCCCAACAATTTGAACGAACGAAGAAAAAGTGAATGGCTCATTGACCTCAAATTTAATCAAACCCGAATGCTTGTTTGTGAATCCCCGGTTAAAATCAGACTGGTTTGATTTTGGTTGGTATGGTTGTTTTGTATATAACTTTGTTTCCGATTTAATGTTCATGACACGGATCATCATTTGTCTGGGCGGCAAAGCATCAAGTCCCCTTTTGTGAAATCTACTACGCAGAAAGTTTCAGCCGCCGGACTGCTCATCGCACTCGGCATCATCTATGGCGACATCGGAACGTCACCTCTTTATGTTTTCAACGCGATCATTTCCGATCGGGTAATTACCGAGGACCTGATCCTTGGCACCCTTTCCTGTATCATTTGGACACTCACACTACAGACCACCCTGAAGTACGTGATCTTGGTGCTACAGGCCGACAACCGGGGGGAAGGCGGAACCTTTGCCTTATATGCCTTGGTCCGGCGCCGAAAAAAATGGCTGGTCGTACCCGCCATGGTGGGAGGCGCCTCCCTGCTCGCAGATGGCATCATCACCCCCCCGATCTCCATTACCTCCGCGGTGGAGGGGCTAAAAGAACTTCCCACGCTCGGCATACAAGATGGTAGCAACACGGTGGTGATCATTGTGCTTTCGATCCTGACTGCATTTTTCTTTTTTCAGCAATTCGGTACCGCTTCCATTGGAAGCCTATTCGGTCCGATCATGTTCGCTTGGTTCACCATGTTGTTGATCCTTGGCGTGGTGCATGTGTTTGATGATCTGTCGATTTTTCGTGCCATCAGCCCCTATTATGCCATTCATTTTCTGAATACTTATCCGGGCGGATACTGGTTATTGGGCGCTGTTTTTCTGTGTACCACCGGGGCAGAGGCCTTGTATAGCGACCTGGGGCATTGCGGAAAAGGCAACATCCAAAATTCTTGGTTCTATGTAAAAATCTGTCTGCTGATCCATTATTTCGGACAGGGAGCGAATCTGCTTGCACATCGTAGTGGTTTGACCATCACCCCTGAGATAAAAAACAGCCTTGCCATCAACGCCTTCTATGACATGATGCCCCAGTGGTTCATCATCCCGGGTGTTGTGATCGCTACCAGTGCCGCCATCATCGCCAGCCAGGCAATGGTATCCGGCGCCTTCACGCTGATCAGTGAAGCCATGCGATTGAACCTATGGCCAAAACTCCGGATTCAGTATCCATCTGAGGCACGTGGACAACTTTTCATCCCCACCATCAACCTCTTGATGTTCCTGGGCTGTGTTTCCGTGGTATTGTACTTCCGAAAGTCATCCGACATGGAGGCCGCCTACGGGCTTGCGATCATCGTCACCATGATTGCTACTACCATCCTCTTTGCCAACTACCTTGTCCTCCACCGGGTTCGATCTGGTTGGATCTACCTATTCCTGATCGCCTACCTGGCAGTAGAGATCTCATTTCTCATTGCCCTGATGGTGAAGTTCCTTCACGGAGGATACATCACCCTGATCATCGGACTGGGCGTCTTTGCCGTGATGTATGTTTGGTTCAGGGCCCGTAAGATCAAGAACCGCTACGTTGAGTTTGTTCGGCTGGAGGATTACATAACCAAGATCCAGGAGCTCAGCAACGACCGTACCGTTCCCAAATACGCTACGCACCTGGTATATATGACCAGTGCCAACAATCCCAAAGAGATCGAACACAAGGTCATCTACTCGATCCTAAATAAGAAACCCAAACGCGCGGACATCTATTGGTTGGTTCATATCGATACCGTCGACAACCCATATACCTGCGAATACAAAGTTGAACACATCATCCCCAACGACATCATCCGCATCGATTTTCGTCTGGGATTCCGTATGCAACCCCGCATCAACCTGATGTTCCGTAAAGTGGTGGAGGATCTGGTTGCCAATAAGGAAGTGAATATCATCAGTCGGTATGAGAGTTTGGCCAGTAGTCAGACCGTAGGGGATTTTCAGTTTATCGTATTGGAAAAATACCTGAGCCAGGACAATGAACTACCATTCATGGAGCGGGTGATCATGAAATTTCATTTCTGGATCAAAGATCATTCCCTATCTGAGGAAAAAGGATTTGGACTTGACTTGGCAAACGTGACGGTTGAGAAATTCCCACTAGTCGTGGCACCTGTCACCAACTTGAAACTCACGCGGGTCGAATAAGTCCTACGCCAGCCTTTGTATTTCGTAATTTCCCGCCATGGAGATCCTGTTATACACATTGGCGATTATCGCCGGACTCTCTGTGCTGGCCTACCTGTTCCAAGAAAGATTTCTTTTTAAACCGGAAAAACTTCGGGAAGATTTTGTATTCAAATACGACGCCCCCTTCCAAGAGTATTTTTTTGATGTCGCACCCGGCGTCCGCATCAATGGCCTTCATTTTTTCCGAGATAACCCCAAAGGACTGGTTCTATATTTTCACGGCAATTCCCGTAGCATCAAAGGATGGGCTAAATATGCGAAAGACTTTTACCGATTCAACTATGATGTAGTGCTCGTAGACTATCGCGGTTTCGGGAAAAGCACCGGAAAACGAAATGAATCCGACATGCTCAGTGACATGCAATTTGTTTATGACCGGCTAAAAGAAAAATACCGGGAGGATCACCTGATCGTATACGGTAGGAGTTTAGGCAGTGGATTTGCTACCAAGCTCGCAGCCGATAACCAGCCTCGCTACCTGATCCTCGATGCCCCCTACCAGAACTTCATCAAAGTCATCGAACGCTTTTTACCGATGCTACCGGTTCGCTGGGTACTGCGCTTTCATCTTCGTACCGACCGATGGCTGAAGAATGTCCGATGCCATACCTACATCCTTCACGGAACAAAAGATCGAATCATTCCCATCCAACACAGCGAAGCGTTGCAACAGATAGATCCGAATAGAATCACCCTGATCCGCATCGAGGGCGGTGGACACAACAATCTTCCCCTTTTCGATAAATACCACAATTTTATCCGTGACATCCTCAAATACTGATCTTCGCACTATGATCAAATCCCGTTTGTTCCGTTGGTTTCGCTGGATCGGTGCGATCTACTTGCTGATCGGTATTGTTTTCTATTTTCTACAGGACCGACTCATCTTCCACCCCGAACGGGTGCACCCGGATGGTCAGTATGAAATACCCTATCCGCATCAACCCCTGGCGATTCCACTTAACAACAGCGATACGCTGCACCTCATTGAATTCCTCCCCGACACCCATACCAACTTTCGAGGCATTGTTCTCTACTTTCACGGCAACCGAAAACACATCGGCTATTACGCCGATCAAACCCCACCGATGACTAAAGCCGGTTATCGGGTACTGATGATCGATTACCCCGGGTACGGCAAAAGCAGTGGTCGACTGACAGAAGAGAAATTATACGAATGGTCGGAGATCGTGTACCGCATAGCACACAAACAAGTAGCAGCTGACAGCATATTGATACACGGAAAAAGTTTGGGCACCGGCATTGCCACCAGATTGGCTTCTATCCGTGCTTGCAAAGGACTGATCCTGGAAACTCCATATTACGATCTGCCGACCATCGCGAAACGTTTCCTGCCTGTCTATCCGACCCACTGGATCATGCGATTTCAATTTCCGTTAAATACCTACCTGCAACGAGTCAAAGCACCCGTGCTGATCTACCATGGTACCAAGGATGAGGTGATCGGAATCAAACAAGCGATGCGGTTACGCCCAATCTTGAAACCGTCTGATCGAATGATCGTCGTACCCGGCGGAAAACACAATGGACTGATCGATGACGCAAGCGTCCGAAAAGCGCTGGATTCTTGTTGGAAGAATTGATCTCAATCAACGATCTCTTGCAGACTTACCGTGTTCGCTGAAACAGTAAACCGGCATCTGACCCCGTATTTAAGCGGATAATTCCGCTCGGTATGGCTCACCGGAAAATCATAGCAGACCGGATATTCATACTCCCGAATAATCGATTCAAGGATCTCCTGCAGTTCCTGACCAAAAGGGCGTTCCGTATCCTTGCAATCGGTGAATCCGCCAAAGACCAACCCACTCAACCCATCCAGGTATCCACCCCGCTTCAATTGACGCAACATCCGATCGATGTTGTATAACTGTTCTCCGACATCCTCCAAAAACAGAATGGCCCCTCGAGTATCGGGAAAAGAATTCGATCCGATCAGGTGCGTGAACAAGGCGAGGTTTCCTCCCAGTAATGTACCTACGGCTTCACCCGGACGATTTTGCCTATCCGTCGCAACTGTATAATTCATTGCACCACCCGTGATCAATTCCCGCAAACGGGGCAGATAGATTTCATCGTTCGGATAATCCTGAAAAGCACCGGCCATGGGAGAATGAAGAGCGGCAATGCCATAGCGGGTATATAAATGTGCGAGTAACACGGTAATGTCGCTGTACCCGGCGATCCACTTCGGATGTTTCAGAAAGGCTGTGAAATCGAGCCGATCGATGATTCTCGACATCCCGTATCCACCGCGACCGAAAAGGATGGTCCGAATGGAATCATCGTCGAGCATGCGTTGCAGGTCTTTCGCCCGCTCCTGATCCGTACCGGAAAAGTAATTGGTAGAGGAGCTGTGAAGCGTTTGCCCCAATACGGCATTGAATCCCCATACCTTCAACTGCTGCACACAAGCATCTGTTCGTTCCTGGGGCATGAAACCGGCCGGGCACATGATCCCAACCGTCTCTCCGGGCTGAATAGGCCGAGGTTGATTCGTCATGCGTTAAAGGTATCCGAATTCAGGTATTTTTGCATCCACATCATGCAAAACCCGAAGCGTTACCTCATCACCGCCGCCCTGCCCTATGCCAACGGACTCAAACACGTGGGCCATCTGGCCGGAGCCTATATACCCGCTGATATTTATGCGCGTTATCTGCGTGCCCAAATGAGGGATGTTGTTTTCGTCTGCGGTAGCGATGAACACGGCACAGCCATCCCCATTCAAGCGCGTAAAGAAGGTACCACCGCGCAAGCCATCATCGACAAATACCACGAAGCGATGCGGCAGGACTTTGGGGATCTATCCATTGAATTTGATATCTATCACCGCACCAGTGACCCGCTGCATCACGAAACAGCGGCGGCATTTTTTCAGCAACTCGAACAGGCGGGTGAACTGGAAACAAAAGAGACGGAACAATTCTTCGATCCCGAAGCACAAACCTTTCTGGCCGATCGATTTATTAAAGGCACCTGCCCTTCCTGTAAAAGTGATCGGGCTTTTGGCGACCAATGTGAAAGTTGCGGACGTTCACTCAGTCCGGATGAACTGATCAATCCGCTCAGCACGCTCAGCGGCGCCACCCCCATTCTCAAAAAAACAACCCATTGGTATTTACCCTTGGGAAAGCATGAGGCATTCCTGCGTGAATGGATACTCGAACAGCACAAACAAGACTGGCGACCGACCGTAGTGGGACAATGCAAGGGATGGATTGAAGGCGGTTTACAATCAAGAGCTGTTACCCGCGACCTGGACTGGGGTGTGAAAGTGCCCCTACCTAAAGCCGACGGAAAAGTTCTCTACGTCTGGTTCGATGCACCGATCGGATACATCAGTGCCACCAAACAGTGGGCCATCGATAATGGGAAAGACTGGGAACCCTATTGGAAAGATGCCGACACCCAACTGGTCCATTTTATCGGAAAGGATAACATCGTATTCCATTGCATCATCTTCCCGGTGATGCTGAAATTGGGCGGCTATATTCTGCCCGACAATGTCCCATCCAATGAATTTTTGAATCTGGAAGGTGACAAGATGAGTACCAGTCGCAACTGGAAGCTCGACATGCGTGATTACATCAATGATTTTGTAAAAGCGGAGAACGGTGGTGGTCAGGCGGTCGACATGTTACGTTACTACCTGACCCAGATCGCACCGGAAACAAAGGACAGCGAATTCACCTGGAAGGGATTTCAAGATGGCGTAAACAATGAACTGGTAGCCGTACTCGGTAATTTCGTCAACCGCAGCTGGGTACTCATGCATAAACTCTGCAAGGGCAAGGTACCTCCTTACCATGCAGCGAAGGCCGACGAATACGATCAAGCACTGATCGAACAGATCCGTGTCGCCACAGATACCATTACGGCACATCTGGAGAAATATCAATTTCGCGAAGCACTATTCACCGTGATCGACTTGGCTCGTCATGGAAACCAATACATGCAGCGGAAAGAACCCTGGATCATAGCGAAACGCTTGGAAACCGAGCCTGATGCGCAGCAATCGATCGACAACTGTCTCCATCTCTGCTTGCAGCTGACGGCCAACCTGACCATACTCGTCAACCCGTTTCTGCCAAACACCACCAAAACACTTTGTCACATGATGAAGGTGGTGGATCGCCTGCTCGAATGGAAAAATGCCGGACGTATCGACCTGCTGAAAGTCGGATACTCACTGCGGGAGCCTCAATTGCTATTCCGAAAGATCGAGGACACCGAAATAGCCACGCAGTTGGAAAAACTTAAAAAGAACATGATGTCAAACGAAATACCACCCGCGCCCATAACAACTCAAGCAGAACCACCTGCCGCCAAACCGACCATTCAGTTCGATGATTTCGCAAAAATCGAATTGAAAGTGGGCACCATTGTCGCTGCCGAGAAAGTGGAAAAAGCCGATAAACTATTGAAGCTTTCAGTCGATCTGGGTACGGAAACACGCACCATCGTAAGTGGTATTGCCTTGCACTACAGTCCGGAGGAGATCATCGGCAAACAAGTATCCGTCGTCACCAATTTAGCACCTCGCAAAATGCGCGGAATCGAAAGCAATGGCATGATTCTAATGGCTGAGGATGCATCAGGTAAGTTGCATTTCGTCAACCCCCAAAGTCCAGTAGAACCCGGATCCGGCATCAGCTGATACTGCCTGCCATGGTGTAACTTCGTAGGCAATCAATCGTACCGCCTGCCATGTCTACCCGCCGCATCAAACAGATCGCCGTTCTTGGAAGCGGCGTGATGGGATCCCGTATCGCTTGTCATCTTGCCGGGGCTGGTTATCCGGTACTATTGCTGGATCTGCTTCCCAAGGATCTTCCTGAAAATGCGCGCACCGACCAACGAAACAAGATCGCCCGCGAAGCGCTACAAGCCGCTATCAAGTCCAACCCCTCCCCTGTTTATGACAACACGGTAGCAAACAAGATCACCGTTGGCAATTTCACGGATGATTTGAAAAAAATCGGCGACTGCGATTGGGTGATCGAAGTGGTGGTGGAACGGCTCGACATCAAACAACAACTTTTTACAGAGATCGAAAAATACCGCAAGCCGGGTACGATCATCAGCTCCAATACATCCGGCATTCCGATCGGCCAAATGGCAGAGGGACGTAGTGAAGATTTTCAAAAACATTTCTGCGGAACCCATTTTTTCAATCCGCCTCGTTATTTGCGTTTGCTGGAAATCATACCCACACCCAAAACAGATCCAGCTGTTATCGAATTTTTAATGGATTTCGGGGATCGCTTTCTTGGAAAGACCACCGTGCTTTGTAAAGACACACCGGCCTTCATCGCCAACCGTATCGGTGTATTCGGCATGATGACCATCATGCAGGTGCAAGCAATAATGGGACTAACAGTGGATGAGATAGATGCGCTGACAGGACCGATCATTGGTCGACCTCGTTCGGCTACCTTTCGAACGGCGGATGTGGTAGGACTTGACACGCTGGTTCGCGTCGCCAATGGCGTGGCAGAGAATTGTCCGACAGACGAAGCACGTACACAATTCAACATCCCTGCCTGGTTGAAACAAATGGTTGAGAACAATTGGCTAGGCGATAAAACGGGCCAAGGTTTCTTCAAGAAAACAAAAGGACCCAACGGCGAAAAAGAGATCCTGACACTGGATCTACAAACACTCGAATACAAACCTCGTCAGAAACCAAAATTTGCGAGTGTAGAGGCTGCTAAACAAGTGGACGCCCTACCAGAACGTTTGAAGATGCTGGTGGCAGCCCCGGACAAAGCCGGTGAATTCTATCGCCACTTTCATTACGGCTTGTTCTCTTACATCTCACATCGCATGCCGGAGATCAGTGATGAACTCTACCGAGTTGATGATGCCTTAATGGCCGGCTTCGGCTGGGAGATCGGCGCCTTTGAAAGTTGGGATACGCTTGGCGTTGCCCGATTCTTGGATGCCATGGAAAAGAATGGCTATACCGTAGCGAGCTGGGTGAAAGAGATGATCGCGGCCGGGATCAAATCATTTTATAAGATCGAAAACGGCAAACGC
>JBKCMR010000002.1:0-1121 GCA_046300055.1 Bacteroidota bacterium | reverse complement strand
TGACGGCGCCGTTATAAAGATCTAAAATAGCAACACGCAGCGGAGGAGGGGCCATGGCAATCATCTGGCAAAATTAGTTCAATTACTTTCCGTCTATGCTGAGAAGAACATGTGTATTCTCCACAGTTGTGGATTTATTTTCTTCTGAATACAGGTTTTCCGTTGATGTAAGTGGCATCCACTTTCGTATTCAGGAGTTTATCATTTTCAACCAGCATGATATCCTGATCCAGCACGATAAAATCCGCCCATTTGCCTTTCTCCAAACTACCCTTTACTTTTTCTTCAAAGCTTCCTTTTGCGGCCCAGATCGTCATGCCGCGTAGTGCTTGTTCGCGGCTGAGTGCATATTCGGGCAGGAAACCCTTTTCCGGCCAACCGGATGCATCTTTTCGTACTACCGCACTATAAAATGTTTTGATCGGTGAAATATCCTCAACGGGGAAGTCTGTTCCGAGTGGCATCCATCCGTTTTGTTCCAACAGCGGTTGGTATGCGTAGGCATGTTTGATTCGCTCCGAACCTAGTCTTTCCTCTGCCCAATACATATCAGAGGTAGCGTGTGTGGGTTGAACCGAAGGAATGATACGTAGCTGTCGGAATAAAACCAGGTCGTAAGGGTTCACCACCTGAGCATGTTCGATGCGCCACCGTAGATCATTTCGTTTGGGCAAATACCTGGCATAGGTATTCAAAATAACTCTGTTACCGCTATCACCGATCGCGTGGGTACACATTTGCCATTCGTTATCGAGACACCATCGTGCTATCGAGTCAAAATGCTCCGGACGGCTGAGCAGAAATCCCGTATGGCCGGGCATGTCATGGTAGGGGTGAAGCAAACAAGCGCCTCTGGATCCCAGTGCACCATCTCCATACACTTTAAAACTCTGTACTTGTAAGCGGGGCGATTTTAATTTTCCGTTCTCTTTTGCGTAGCGATAATTGTCAGGGTCGTCAGACAGCATCACATTCAATCGAATCTGCAACTGCTCCTGCTCCTGTAATTTTTTCAGTTTGGGAATATGTGAATGATGCAATCCGCAATCTGTAATGGAGGTCAGTCCAACCGCCAAACAGTTTTGTTGTGCCGCCGACAACGCCAAAGCATATTCCTGTTC
>JBKCMR010000001.1:0-96540 GCA_046300055.1 Bacteroidota bacterium | reverse complement strand
AGGAGTTTGAGTAGATGACGATCGTAGTAGAATCATTGAGGTAGGTGACCGGCTGGTGTATACGGATGCTGGCCCCTCGGTATTTCTCCTTGGCAAGCGGATCGAGGTGGTCGAAGGACCTGGCTGTAACCTCCAGGTAGTTCCGGTTCACAGAATCATCGAGCATGTATTGAGATGCTTTCTTGAAGTCATTGGACAGTGCCGCCTGAATAAAATTACGGGCCGCATCGAGGTCGTTTTCAGACTGTGATCCAGTCTTTTTTTCTGAGCAGGCGAGCAGTGTCAGGAGGGGAAGGCATCGTACGATCATTTTCATCACATCAGTATTTTGCTGGACGTTCATCCGGATGGCGGGAAGAATCTCTTTCATGTTCCTGGTTGTAAGCACGCAATATCTGTTTGACCAAACGGTGGCGTACTACATCCTCTTCATCCAATTCTATATGTCCGATCCCATCAATGTTTCGGAGAATGCGTGCGGCGGTAGTCAGACCACTGCGTTGATTCCGGGGTAAGTCTACCTGCGTCATATCGCCCGTGATGATCGCTTTGGCATTGGCACCGATGCGGGTCAAAAACATTTTCAATTGCAGGTCGGTGGCATTCTGAGATTCATCGAGAATGATAAAGGCATTGTCCAGTGTGCGTCCACGCATATATGCCAAGGGGGCGATCTCGATGGTACGCGTGGTCATATAATAGCCCAGCTTATCCGCAGGGATCATATCATCCAGTGCATCGTAGAGCGGACGCAGATATGGATCGATCTTTTCTTTCAGATCGCCGGGCAGAAATCCTAAACTCTCGCCCGCCTCTACAGCTGGACGTGTGAGAATGATCTTCTTTACTTGTTTATTTTTCAAGGCACGCACGGCCAGCGCTACTGCGGTATAGGTTTTACCGGTACCTGCCGGACCGATCGCAAATACAATGTCATTGCGCTCCGCTTCCTGAACTAACCTCTTCTGGTTGGCTGTACGGGCGCGAACCGACTTGCCATTCGGACCGAAAACCAACACTTCATTTGGATTCTTTTCCTGAAAATGATCGATTGTTTCCGTATCATCTCCCCCCAGGACCTGCTCAAAATAATTGGCAGGCATGTGGCCATTTCGTTCCAGGAAACTGACGATCGTGTTGATCTTTTCTTTTGCCAGTTCAATCTGGTCCGGCGAGCCGCTGAGTTTGAGTTGAGAGCCGCGGGAAAGGATCTTGAGCAGCGGGAATCGTTTTTTGAGTAAGTCGAGTTTTCCGTTATTGACACCCAGAAATTCGATGGGGTTGACGGATTCGAGGTTGATGATGGTGTCAGTCAATTCGAATGGATTTAGGATGAATGGATATTTTCGAATGTCCTTCTCAATATTACTGAAAAGAAGTCGCAATTTCCAGCTTTTACTTATGCACAGCTTGTGAATTATGTATACGTCCTGTTAAAGAATCTCGAAAACAACAAATCTTTTCCTTCGACCACATGCAGTTTGCTTTTTTTTGTGTCTATCCCTGTCGGAACCTTCACCATGACATCAAGAATTAATCTACTCATATCGCTGTTATTTCTAATGGGGCCGATATTGGCACAGAATTATCGAGTAAGTGGAAAAGTGGTAGATGCCCGTGGGGAGGGACTGCCGCTGGCCAGTATCGAGATCAAATCCCTTCAGATCGGTCGACTCGCAAAGGATGATGGAAGTTTTGAGTTCATGCTGGAACGAGGGCGTTATGATCTGGTGGTGAGTTTGATCGGCTACAAGACGGCGTTGATCCCCTTCTTTGTTCACGATAAACCGGTGCAAATCACGGTTCCGCTAACGTTTAGTGAGCCGGATAATTTGGGAGAAGTCGTAGTTCGGGTCAAACCCCGTGACCGCGCAGAGGAGTTGGTCCGACAACTGATCCGCGAAAAAGAAATACGAGACCTCCCCCTGTTTAATTTCTCTCAGCAAGTCTACATCCGTGCGCAGGAAATAGACTCGTCTCAGTTCCTGCAAAAAAAATCCGATTCCATTGCGAAGCCGGATCCCTTTGCAGGTTTATCACTCACCGAGGTATTTCTCAAAGTGGATCAGGGGGAAGGAGCCAGGATCAAGGAAGAAAGGTTGGCGGTTAAGCAACAGGGAAACAGAGAAGGTCTGTTTTACTTGACTACTACCGATGGTCGCTTCAATTTGTTTGAGAATCTTATTCAGGCGCCGGCTCTTTCACAGATCCCGTTTGTATCGCCCATCAGCCATAGCGGATTGTTAGCCTATCGGTTCAAGACCCTTCGTATCGATCGGACGCAGCGCCCCAGGGTCTTTACGATATCCGTTCGTCCCCGTGCACTCAGTAACGCAACCATCGAAGGGGAGCTCGTCATTCGCGACAGTACCTTTGAACTCATCAGTGCCCGTTTTGAATTACCCAAAGCGCATGTTCCGGAGTACGATCGTTTTGAGGTGGAGCAGCAATACAATCGGTTAGGTGATACATTGCCGATACTCACGAAACAAACCTTTCGATATGAGACCAAGGTAAAGGGCGGAAAAAGATATGGGGAGACGATGGTCATGTACTCCGATCAAAAACCTGGTCAGATTTATTCCCGAAAATATTTTGGAGACGAGGTCAGTCGAACCGATCAGCAGGCCTATGAAAAAGACAGTACGTTTTGGTTAACCGTTCGAAGCGAACCGCTTTCGGTACAGCAACAGCGTTATCAATGGTACCAAGACAGTCTGCTGAAAATTCGCCAAAGCGATGCGTATCTGGATTCTGTCGATCGCGTGTTGAACCGGATCACCTGGTCTAAGATGCTGATCTTCGGTCAGATCTTCAATGACCACCGAAAGGAGCGTAGTTGGATCTTGCCGCCGATCACATCCTTGATTCAGCCCATTTCCTTCGGGGGCACTCGGATTCGTTTTGCCGGGGCCTATCGAAAGACCTACCCCAGTCGAAAAAATTTAAATCTTGAAGCAGATCTGAGCTACGGATTTCGCAATCAGGATGTGAATGGTTCGCTTTCCCTGCAGCGCAAATATGATCCGTTTCGGAAAGGGCAATTCGGTATAAAAGCCGGTCGCAATTTTGAATTCATTTATGCGGGAGATGCTTGGGTGAATGTGCTCAAGCGTAGTAATATTTTCCTCAACACAGGGGTTGAGGTGAATCATGAGATTGAAATCTTCAACGGACTGACCTTAATGAATCAGGTAGAATACGCCTGGAGAAGATCTGTTGCGAATTACAAGGTCAGTAACAATGCGGATTCCATTTTTGGTATTCCGAATGAACCAGCCGTTGATTTTCAGCCCTACAATGCCTTGTACAATGAGGTTAAGTTGTTCTATACACCCAAGCTTCGTTATTTGCGTGAGCCCCGGGAAAAGATCTATCTAGGCTCGAAATACCCGACTTTCTATTTGCATTGGCGAAAGGGGGTTCCTGGATTCATCAACAGCGCTATTGATTTTGATTATTGGGAATTCGGATTGTTGCAAACCATTCAGTGGGGTACGCCTGGGAATACTTCGTATACCATTAAGTCAGGTGAGTTCACCAACAAACGCAACCTGCAGGTGATCGATTACCGATTCATGCGTCAGGGAGATCCGTTGTTCTTTCTCAACCCACAACGGATGTTTCAGGCGCTCGATTCCACTTTTCCGGTATTCGACCGGTATTATCAAGGCAATTTATTACATGAATTCAACGGCGCATTGGTCAATAAGATCCCCTTTCTGAAGAAGCTTCGTATTCAGGAGGTTGCTGGGGGCGGATTTTTAATTGCTCCGGAGAGGGACTTGCAATATGCGGAGTTGTTCGCAGGAATCGAGCGGGTCTTCAAGTGGCCGTTCAATCCGCTGACTCGATTCAAGTTGGGCGTGTACGTGGTGGGTTCTGTTGCCAATCAGTTTAAGAACCCTGTTCAATTCAAGATCGGGCTGACGAGTTGGGATCGATTCCGAAATCGCTGGCGTTGATCACCAGCGGGCCATCAATTTCAGGTTGATCAATCGAGGGGTAAGTCGGTTCGGCAATAGGTACGTAGTATTCGAAAAATCTTTGACCAGCAAATAGGAGATGGTATTGGCCCGGTCGACAACATTAAAAAGCTCCAAACTTAAGCGTACTTGTGAAAAGTTCCGGAGTGGAGAATAGCTTCTTTTGGTCGAGGTAGCTTCATCCCACAAAATCGCGCTGAACCCCATGTCGCAACGGATGTAGGGGTCGATCACAGCAGCATTTCGGAAGCGCACCGATCCTGGAATGTTATAGGGCATATTGCTTCCATACAACAGGTTGAGAAATACTTGGATGTTACGGTTGGTGGATAGATAGTCTTGAAAGAATAATCCCATCGTAACACGTCGATCGTTCGGCCTGCGAACCCATCCAACATCGAATCGCATACTGTCCGTCACAACGGGGTCCAAACTATTTGCGTTGATGAATTCCCCTGCTGCATTTTTATAACGGTAATAATGGTCGTTGAATAGGTCCTCTTTGGTTTGCATGATGCCCAGGCTGAACCAGCTCTCTGCGTCTGGTACCAGTTCTCCATGTAATCTCATCTCCAATCCCGTTGCGTAGGCTTTGGCCATGTTTTCACCGAAATATCGCAGTCGAACATTGTCTACATCATAAGGCACTACATCCCAGAGTTGTTTGTAATATGCTTCCGTGGTTAGGCGCATAGGTCTGCCGGCCAGTCCGACAAACTGGTAGTCGATACCCGCCACGGCTTGCCAGCTCTGTTGAGCATTCAGTTCGGTGTTCACCGTGCCATCGTAGCGACGAAGTTCCCGATAGAAAGGAGGTTGATGGTAGGCGCCTACTGCCAACCGGTATAACAGATCTTTTTTTCCTGCCGGTTTGTGACTCGCCTGCAGACGAGGCGACAGGATCAATTGTTGATTCAGGTTGTTGTAATTCCATCGAACTCCTACCTGTAGGGTTGTATTCCCTTTTTTACTGTTCCAGGCCAGTTGATCCTGTATGTACCCGTAAAATCGGTTCACTCGAAGTTGAGCATCTCCGATCAGTAGTTTATTTAATTGAAGGAGATTCGGTTGATAGGGCACTGAATAGCCGGCGGAGTCCTGGAACTCCCATTCAAATAGCTTGTCATCGATCTTCGTGCGTTCTACGTTCGCACCCCAGAGAATCCGGTGTCGATTCAGCTCCCAGGAGCCTTTATGTCCGACATTCAGGTTGGTAAGTTCGAGTTCGTTACGTGCCCAGGTATGGAAAATTCCGGCGCCCAGCGGATTGATGATCAGTCCGTAGGTGCTGTTACGTCTGTCGAAATCGCGCTCTCCGAACAGATAGGCGCCCTGGATGTCGATGCGTTCAGCCTCTTGGTTCGCAAATTGAGACAACATCCATTTCAATTGTAGTTTACGGGATGGCTGGTGGATCAATGACCATCCGAGCATATTGGTCCGATACGAATCATTCTCTCTTCCGGCGAACGCAATATCTACCCCAATGTTGGCAGAGAAGAGAGGTGAAAATACAGAGGCCGTCAGTTGACTGGATTGCGGTGTCAGTTGAAAACGAGAGGAGGAAAAGTTGCCAAGCAATTCAGTTCTCCATTTTGAGTTGAATGTGTAGGAGATAAGTCCTTGTACATCTCGCGAACTAGGAACATAATTACCGCGCGTGTCTTGTCGACTGAGGACATTTTGATTGTTTCGGTTTCGGGCACCGATCAGATATGCGAATTTATTTTTTCGGTCAACGCCTTCCAGCATCAATCCTTGTTCCAACAGGCTGATATACGCTGATCCACCGGTACGCTTATTTTTTCGCAGATCCGGCTTCGGCGTTCTGTATTGGATATCTAATACACTGCTTAGTTTGTCTCCGTACCGAGCACTGAATCCTCCGTTGTAGAAGCTGAGGTTGCGCACCATTTCGGGATGTATGAAGCTGAGTCCCTCTTGTTGTCCGCTGCGAACCAAGTAGGGGCGGAAGATTTCAAAGTCATTTACATAGATCAGATTCTCCTCGTAACTGCCCCCGCGTACGGAATAGTTGGACGTGAGTTCATTGTTGGATCCGACAAAGATCTTGATCAGGCTTTCCACACCGGTAACTACACTCGGCAGGTTGAGAACAGATTTGGGATTGGGTTTGATGAGTCCGGTTTCTCGTCGGTCCCGATCATCTTCGATGATCACTTCACGAAGCGTGTCTTTGTTGACTAGGAGTCGGATTCGGACGAATTCAGCTTCATTTGGTTGCAGCAAAAAATTTCGTTGTTCGGACTTATAGCCCACAAATGAAAAGCGAAGGGCGATGGCGCGATCGGCGGGCACCGTGATCTTGAATGCACCACTGTCGTTGGTTGTGGCACTGAGATTTCTTCCCAGTAGTTGCACCGACACGCCGGAAAGGGGCCTTTCTTCCTCATCTACGACGTGGCCGGTGATCTGTGCGTTTCGCGACTGGGTGAATGCGTATGATCCGCAAACGTGAAAAAGGATTATTAAAAGTATGCGCCGCAAGGTATGATTCTTCGTTGCACAATTTACTGAACGGAATTGACCTGCACTCAGCAAGCTTTCAGGGCAGAAATGGTTGCTTTCGGGTCAGCAGATTTAAAAACCGTATTGCCGGCAACGAGCACATGTGCACCGGCTTCGATGAGTGCGGATGCATTATCAAGCGTTACCCCACCATCAATTTCGATCAGTGTGGAAAGTTGAAGGGCATCGATGCGTTTGCGCAATTGACGTACTTTTTCAAGGGTATGTGGAATGAATTGTTGTCCGCCGAAACCGGGATTGACACTCATGATGCAAACCAGGTCTGCTTCCTGAAGGATGTCGTTCAAACTGTCTACAGGGGTATGTGGATTGATCGCTACACCGGCTTTGATGCCTAATGAGCGGATCTGTTGCAGGTTGCGGTGCAGGTGACGACAGGCTTCGAGGTGAACGGTAATACCGTTCGCACCAGCGCGATGAAAGGCCTCTACATATTTTTCAGGCTCTTCGATCATCAAGTGAACATCCAGGTATTTGGTCGTAGCTTTTCTGAAGAAGTCGATCAGCATCGGTCCGAAGCTGATGTTGGGAACGAAACGACCATCCATCACATCCAAATGGTACCAGTCGGCCTGGCTCTCATTGAGCATACGACAGTCAGCCTCGAGGTGCAGAAAATTTGCGGAGAGCAGGGAGGGAGCGATCAACGCCATCGCTTTGGAATTTGTTGCAAGATAGTTTTATTTCAGTTGATCGGCAGCGGCTTTCGCCTCAATGAAACTTTTATCCAGTCCGTATGCCTTCAGGTAATTGAATCGGGCCGATTCCTTGTCCCCCAGTGCCTGTTGACATTTAGCCGTCCAGTAATAAACGGATGCATGATCGGGGGCCACGGCAAGGGCTTTACTCAGTACTTCCAATCCCCCTTTGAAATTCTTTTGATCATAAAGAAGGGAGGTTTTCTCGATGTATGCTTCAATGAAATTGTAATCGATAAGAATCGTTCGGTCGAAGGACTGGATTGCAGCCGCATATGCTTTTGTTGTGCTGTAATAAATGCCCTGATAGTAGCTGGGCAATGGATCACGTCCTGTGCTGTCGGTTCGTTTCAGTTCTTCGCAAAGAGGCAGGGCTTTCGAATCGCCACTACTGGCATATCGTAAGGCAAGTATCTCCTTTACGGGGCGATAGTTCGGCTCATTTTCGTAAAGTGTTTCGAGTAGGTAGAGCGATTCGGTTTTGTTCCCTTTTTTTTCCAATAGGGATGCGTGTAGTAAGATGAATTCCGGGATCTCAATGCCTGATTGTAGCCATTTCTGTGTGATGTAGAGGGCTGCATCCGTTGAGTCCATCGATTGAAAAGACTCGGCCAACATATATTCCAATGGGAAATCGCCGGGAAATTGATTTGTCGCTTGTTTTAAGAAGGAGCATTGCGCTTGTGGCGATTCAAGTGTGTTGGCGAGATATTCTGCCAAAAGGGCGGCGGGCTTGATCGACCAGGCTTTTTCAAAATCGGTACATGCGGCAGCTGTATGTCCGCCTTGCATAAGTAGTCTGCCGCGTATGAAGTACAGGGAATCGTTTTCAGGGTCATTTTCAATTCGGTCTGTCCACTCAAGAAAAGGCGGCTGTTCGAGTAGTTCGGTAGTGGTGGAGTCTGCCTGGGGACTATTACAGGCCCATACTGCACAACTGAGAATAAACAAAAAGCCGATTCGCTGCATGCTGTAAAAATACTGTTTGCTTCCCGTTTACCCTTTGAGGGGGGCGATACGGGTATGGATGATTAATTTTGCGGATCAAGACATATATATGTTTAAACGACAATCAGCTGTTTTCATTGCCACCTGCTTACTGGTAAGCGCCACTTTAACGGTATCGGCTCAGTCCGACGATACACTTCGTCTTCCGGAGGAAAAGCATTTTCGGAACATGCGTCAGCTCACCTTCGGGGGTGATAATGCGGAAGCTTATTGGAGTTATGATGGAAAATCCTTGGTATTTCAACGTACCAGCATGAAGGATGGCATCCCTTGTGATCAGATCTATTATGGCAAATTGCCCAAGAAGAAGAATCGTCCCTTTACTTATCAGTTGGTAAGCACCGGTAAGGGTCGAACCACTTGCGCTTTTTTTACGAAAGACGACAAGCACATCATCTACGCTTCCACGCATTTGGGTTCGGGGGATTGTCCGCCGGTACCAGACCGTGCCAAATACGGCAACAAGTATATCTGGCCTTTGTATCCGTCTTTCGATATTTTCATGTCCGACCTGAAAGGAAATATTGTCAAGCAACTGACGAATGCACCCGGATATGATGCCGAGGCTACGCTTTCTCCCGATGGTAAGTTGATGCTTTATACCAGTGATAAAGATGGTGATATCGAATTGTACATCATGAATCTGGAAACAGGTGCGGAAAAGCGGATCACCTATGATTTAGGATATGATGGAGGTGCCTGGTTTTCGCCGGATGGCAAGAAGATCATTTGGAGGGCTTCCCGTCCGAAATCGGAGGCCGAAGTAAAAGAGTACAAAGACCTACTGGCCGAGCATTTGGTGGCGCCAACCAATATGGAGGTTTGGGTAGCCAATGCCGACGGATCCAGTGCCAAACAGATCACGTCACTGGGTCAGGCCAATTGGGCTCCATCGTTTATGCCCGACAGTAAGCGGATCATTTTTGCCAGCAATCACGAGTACAAGCGCGGTTTCCCGTTCAATTTATACACGATGAATGGTGACGGATCGAATCTCACAAAGGTTTCTCGTGATAAAGGCTTCGATGCGTTTCCAATGTTTTCACCCAACGGTAAGAAAATCGTATTCTGCAGTAACCGAAATAACGGCGGCACGCGAGACACGAATGTGTTTGTGGCCGATTGGGTGGAGTAGGGGGAGATGAAGGGTGAAGGGTGAAGGGTGGGAGTTTAGCGATGAGGGATGAGAGTTTAGATTGGGAAGTGTTTAACAAATTGGGAATGCTCGGGTCGATATGTTTGACAATCTTTGCGTGACTCAAACCAAACCAATGTCCAAGACCTTCCTGCTTTTCGCTTTTATTCCTTTGTTCTTAGGTTATTCTGCAAATTCACAGTCCGGTAGAAACTTGCCTGGCAGGCTTTCCATTTTTGTTGATTGTTCGAATACCTGGTGCGATATGACTTATATCCGCACGGAGATAAAGGGTGTCGATTTTACATTGGACAATCAGGCAGCGGATGTACACGTGTTAATCACGAGTTTGCCTACCGGTAGTGGAGGCAGTCATTATCAACTTATTTATTACGGGCAGCATGCCTTTGCGGGTATGATGGATACATTGTCGTTTGATGTAGACAGAAATGCCACGGATGTAGAAATTCGCGAATCGTTACTGTTTTATCTGAAGTCGGGCCTGGTTGCTTATGTCGTTCGCACGAAGGATCCGGGGAATCTTTCTATTGAATTCAAAGAGCGAACAGATTCATCCGGGAGGCCGGATACAACGAAAGAAACCAAAGATCCCTGGGATTATTGGATATTTCGGGTAGGTGCGAACGGGAACATCAATGCGGATGCTGTGTATCGGAGTAATCGGTACAGCTCCAATCTTTCAGCGAATCGAACGACGGAGAAGTGGAAGTATGGATTATTCCTGAACGCATCCCGTAACCAGTCCTCTTTCACCTATGACGATGGGACCGGGGAAGTGGAATTTACGGTTAACAATCATGACCTCTCGTTGTATCACTACTTAGTCGGAAGCATCAATGATCGTTGGAGTTGGGCTTATGATGCTCGGTTCAGTCAAAGTACTTTTTCCAACTATAAGTTACGATCAGAGGTCAGTTTGGGCATAGAATATAATATTTACCCGTACAAAGAGGTGAACAATAATCTGTTCACTATATCCTATGTACTGGCAGCAAAGGATCAACGTTATTACGATTCTACGATCTATGACAAGCTGCAAGAGCGGGTATACACACAGGGGGTTCGGGTGAATATGACCAAAAATCAGAAATGGGGCAATCTGTCAATCGGCCTATTCGGTGAACATTTTTTGAATGATTGGGACTTTTTCAATTTGGGCATCAATGCCTTTACGAATGTTCGAATCACGGGCGGACTTTCCTTTTTTGTGTCTGCTTTTGTAGGAGTTACCCGCGACCAGATCTTTCTGCCCAAGGGGAGTGCCTCTCCGCAAGAAGTTTTGGCTAGGCAGCGCCAGTTGGCCTCCGGCTATAATTTTTTCACCAGTTTTGGGATCAATTATCGGTTTGGGTCCAGGTTGAATAATTTCGTGAATCCCCGTTTTGAGGGCGATATGCGGAACATGAACATGTCCTTCTAGTAATTGGGTCTGTATGGTGTAGTTGTATATTTGTGATACAACAAAATCTGCCATATGATCGCCGGATTGCTACACCTCCACAGTTTTTTACGCTGGGTTATTTTATTGCTGCTGCTTGTCAGCTTGTACTATTCATTTGTAAAGAGTGAGCGGATCAAGTCGACCGGACTTTGGCTCATGATCACATCACATGTCATGTTGGTGATCGGTTTGTATCAATGGTTTCGGGATGTATTCAACTATCCAGACTTCAAATCAGTTGTCGCAACGCCAGCCTTGCGGTTTTTTAAGATGGAACATCCGGTGATGATGGTGATCGCCGTTGTATTGATCACCCTGGCTCGTCGCAAAGCAAAAGAATTAAATTATCGTTCCCATTCCATTCTGCTGGGAGTAGCGTTATTGATCATACTGGCCATGATCCCTTGGCCTTTCCGTGATGCGGCCATTGCTCGTCCTTGGTTCCCAGGTATGTAGCAATCAGTTGAGTGATGGGAGTTGAGAGTTGAGTTCAGCACAACTCAGCCAGAAACTTAAAACTCCCCACTTCAACTCTCAACTCTCAACCTTCAACCTCTCGTAATGCCTCATTATCATACCCTCGGCCAGATACCCCACAAGCGTCACACGCAGTTCCGCAAGCCTGACGGCGGATTGTACAGCGAGCAATTGTTCTCTACGGAGGGATTTAGCAACGATTACTCGCTGCTCTACCATTGCCATCCACCCACGCAGATCATCAAGACAGAGCCGCAGGTGGATGTATCACCTCAGGTGGCAGAGGAAAAAATGCTAAAACACCGGAGTCTGGAAGGATTCAAGGTGCCGCCGGCTGATGATTATTTGGAGAGTCGGATACCGGTTCTAGTCAATAATGATTGTCACATTGTATTGGCGGCTCCTCGCAAAAGCACCACCGATTATTTTTTCAAGAATACCGATGCAGATGAAATGATATTCGTGCACGAAGGAAGTGGTAAAGTTTGTACGCCGTATGGACAACTGCCATTCTCTTATGGCGATTATATTGTCTTACCTCGCGGCACGATTTACCAGATCCATTTCGATACCCCCGATAATCGGTTATTCATCGTGGAATCCTTTTCTCCGTTGCGCTTTCCAAAGCGGTATTTGAGTAAGTATGGGCAGTTGATGGAGCATTCGCCCTATTGTGAGCGGGATATCCGTCCCCCGCAAGACCTCGAGACCTTTGACCAGGCAGGTGATTTTTTGATCCGTGCCAAAAAGCAGGGCATGTTGTACGGACTTCACTATGGTACGCATCCTTTCGATGTGATCGGGTGGGATGGTTGTTGCTATCCGTATATCTTTTCGATCCACGACTTCGAGCCAATCACCGGACGCGTACACATGCCGCCGCCGATCCACCAAACATTTGAAGCCGAAGCGTTCGTGGTTTGTTCATTCGTTCCACGTATGTATGATTACCATCCACAGGGTATACCGGCTCCTTACAACCACAGCAACATCGATAGTGATGAAGTATTGTACTATGTGGATGGAGAATTCATGAGCCGCAAACATGTCACGAAGGGGATGATCACCTTGCATCCCGCAGGTATTCCGCATGGACCCCATCCGGGTGCTGTTGAAAAGAGCATCGGAGCCAAGGAGACCAAGGAATTGGCGGTTATGGTGGACACTTTCCGGCCCTTGAAACTCACCAAGCAGGCTTTAGCGATTGAGAATCAAGACTATGTGATGAGTTGGGCGGAATAGCCAGCCAGCCCGAACATCGTTGTGTTTCGGACTGATAATCAGGAATTTACCCCCTGATTATTTTTTTTCCCGCCTCCCTTCTTTTTTTGGGGTTGCCCCTGTATCTTTGCACCCCCAATTTCATATGTCCAAACAACCCCTGATCAAGCAAGATGGCATCATTCTGGAGGCCCTCTCCAACGCCATGTTTCGTGTAAGGCTGGAAAATGGACATGAGATCTTGGCAACGATTTCCGGTAAAATGCGCATGCACTACATCCGGATCTTGCCAGGTGACAAAGTGGGGGTGGAATTGTCTCCGTACGACTTAACCCGCGGCCGGATCAATTTCCGATATAAATAATTTTAAACGAAGGCGCACAAAAACAGATTATGAAAGTAAGAGCCTCCATCAAAAAGCGCAGTGTCGATTGCAAGATCGTCCGTCGCAAAGGAAAACTGTACATCATCAACAAGAAGAATCCTCGCTTCAAGCAGCGTCAGGGTTGATCTAACATTCATTAAACATCATCAAGTATAAATTATGGCTCGTATCGCCGGCGTTGATTTACCGAAGAACAAAAGGGGTGAGATCGGACTGACCTATATCTATGGTATCGGTCCCTCTACCGCTAAGTACATCCTGGACAAGAACAACATCGACCGCAGTAAGAAAGTGAACCAGTGGAACGATGAGGACCTGAACGCTATTCGTAACACCATTACGGAAGAATTCAAGGTGGAAGGTCAGTTGCGTTCGGAGGTGCAGATGAGCATCAAGCGTTTGCTTGATATCGCTTGCTACCGTGGACTGCGTCACCGTAAGGGACTGCCGGTTCGTGGTCAGCGTACCAAGACCAACAGCCGTACCCGTAAAGGAAAGCGTAAGACAGTTGCCGGTAAAAAGAAGGCAGCTAAGAAATAAGCTTGACGATTCCCGGTCCATAACCGGGAATCGGACTTACCCCCTGAATCTGTTTTTGATCCGGATCGCCTCGTAAGTCGGCGGGAGGAAAGCAAACAGTCCCGGCCCAGCCGGTGAAACCAAACCAGTTGACTACCTAAAAAGAAAAAATGGCAAAAGCACAACAACAGCCCAGCGCCAAAGCCGCTGCAAAGAAGCGGGTGGTAAAAGTGGACGCCTATGGCGATGCCCACATCTCAGCCACCTTCAACAACATCATCGTTAGCTTGACCAACAAAACAGGTCAGGTCATTTCTTGGAGCAGCGCCGGTAAAATGGGCTTCCGCGGTTCTAAGAAAAATACACCCTATGCCGCTCAAATGGCTGCAGCAGATGCTGCCAAAACAGCTACTGATGCTGGATTGAAGCGGGTGGATGTTTATGTAAAAGGTCCGGGTTCCGGCCGTGAAGGAGCGATCCGCTCACTGTCACAGAACGGAATCGAGATCGTTATGATCAAGGACGTGACGCCCATGCCGCACAACGGCTGCCGTCCGCCTAAGAAACGTCGCGTGTAAACCGAGTGGCTTCGGCCACTCATTGACATAGCCTGTCTGGTTTCATTTCAACAAAGGGCATCCGATTGATTTTTTCAAAGCTTTTTACGGATCGTGGTGCCGGTTTCTAAAAAAGCTTAAATGAACAACTAACATGGCAAGGTACAACGGTCCAAAGACCAAGATCTCCCGCATTTTCGGGGAGCCCATTCTGGGAAATGGAAAATGGCTGGGAAAGAACAGCAACCCTCCCGGTCAGCACGGGGAAAAGCGCAAGCGTAAAACCCTGGGCGAATTCGCGCTGCAATTGCGCGAGAAGCAAAAAGCCAAGTATACCTACGGGGTACTGGAGCGTCAATTCCGTAAAACATTTGAAGAGGCTGCCCGTCGTAAGGGTGCCACTGGTGAGAACCTGATCAAATTGCTCGAGGCTCGTCTCGACAACGCGATCTTCCGCATGGGTATCGCGCCTTCTCGTCCGGCTGCCCGTCAGCTCGTGAGCCACAAGCACATCGAGGTGAACGGACACGTGGTGAACGTACCTTCTTACTCACTGAAGCCCGGTGATGTGGTGACTGTTAAAGAAGGAAGCCGTGAGCGCAGCAGCATCCAGAGCATGGTACGCGGAAAGAACCCCAAGTTCAGTTGGGTAGATTTCAGCGAAACCGAGTTCAAAGGAACCTTCCTGGCCTATCCGGAGCGCGACGCGGTACCGGAGAACATCAAGGAACAGCTCATCGTGGAATTGTACTCCAAATAATTGACGGAACGCGAACCACAATCATTCCTCAAACCTCAAAAGGAAAAACATGGCAATATTGAATTTTCAAAAACCTGATAAAATCATCCTGCAGAAGGCAACTGATTTCGAAGCTCAATTCGAATTCCGTCCCCTCGAGCCCGGATACGGCGTTACCATCGGAAATGCACTCCGTCGTGTGCTCTTGAACTCCCTCGAGGGCTATGCCATCGTGGGTGTCAAGATTGATGGTGTAGACCACGAGTTCGCTACCCTGAAGGGTGTTAGTGAAGACGTGGTTGAGATCTTCCTGAACCTGAAACAAGTTCGTTTCAAGAAGAAGGGTGATCATGATCTGACTCAAGATAAGATCCATCTCAACATCAAAGGAAAAAGCGAGTTCAACGCCGGTATGATCGGTGAAGCCTCTGGCTCTTTCCAGGTGATGAACCCCGAATTATTGATCTGCACACTCGATCCTACAGCTAAGCTGGAGATCGAACTCACTATCGGAAAAGGTCGCGGATATGTTCCGGCCGAAGACAATAAAGTCGCCGATGCACCTGCCGGATACATTCCGATCGATTCCATCTTCACGCCGATCAAGAACGTGAAGTACACCATCGAGAATACCCGTGTGGAGCAGCGTACTGACTTCGAGAAATTGGTTATGGAAGTTTCTACTGATGGAACCATCCATCCGGAAGAAGCGGTGAAGCAAGCTTCCCGTATCCTCATCCAGCACCTGATGATCATCACCGATGAGAACATCACCTTCGATAACAAAGAAGAGAAGAAAGAAGACCTGGTTGATGAGCAAACGCTTCAACTGCGTAAAGTATTGAAGACTCCGTTGGAAGATCTGGATCTTTCCGTACGTGCCTTCAATTGCCTGAAAGCAGCCAAGATCAATTCACTCAGCGAGCTGGTTCAATACGAGCAGGAAGACCTGATGAAATTCCGCAACTTCGGTCAGAAATCTCTTTCTGAGATCGAGCAAGTGCTGACCGATCGTGGACTGCATTTCGGAATGGATCTGCCTAAACTCGGAATCGAAGTAAGCGAAATCTAAACAAGGAAAGTAGGTTGTAATTCCTGACACGGTACAACCGAATTTTATAAACCCGTCAAACAAACAACATGCGTCACGGAGACAAAGTCAAAAACCTGAGCCGGACCAAAGCACACCGCGAGGCGTTGCTGAGCAACCTGGCCTGCCAATTGATCCAATACAAGCGGATCGTAACTACCACTGCCAAGGCGAAGGCCCTGCGCGTATTCATTGAGCCCCTGATCACCAAAGCGAAGACCAACACTACCCACGAGCGTCGTGTAGTATTCAGCTACCTCGGTGATAAGGAAGCAATCAAAGAACTTTTCGGCACTGTTGCTGAGAAGATCGGTGGTCGTCCCGGTGGATATACCCGTATCATCAAACTCGGTGCTCGTCCTGGTGACAACGCCGAAACCGCTATGATTGAATTGGTTGATTTCAACGAGATTTATGGTAAAGCCGCTGCTGAAGCAAAGGCCCCTGCCAAGAAAACCCGCCGTGCCGGTGGAGCCAAGAAGAAGGCAGAAGCTGCTGCTGCAGAAACGCCTGCTTCCGACGCACCCGCTGCGGAATAATCAAACTGAATCTGTTCAGAATCCCGACTTTACCGGTCGGGATTTTTTATGCCCCCATCCTTCGAGATGGTTATTTTTGAACCTCAATTTCAACTATGCGAAACGTATCCGTCGGACTCGTGCAGATGAGTTGTTCTGCCTCCAAATCGGAGAATATGCAAAAGGCCATTGAAGGCATTCGCCAAGCGGCAGCCCAAGGTGCACAGATCGTCTGTTTGCAAGAGCTATTCACCTCCTTGTATTTCTGTGACGTGGAGGATCATGACAATTTCCAATTGGCCGAGCCCATTCCCGGTCCGTCTACCGAAGCGCTGCAACCCTTGGCCAAAGAACTCAACGTGGTGATCATCGCCTCTTTGTTTGAGAAACGAGCAGAGGGTCTATATCACAATACCACCGCGGTGATCGATGCAGATGGAAGCTACTTGGGCAAATACCGGAAAATGCATATCCCCGATGATCCGGCCTATTACGAGAAATTCTATTTCACCCCTGGCGACCTAGGCTATAAAGTCTGGAAGACCAAATACGCCACCATCGGCGTGTTGATCTGCTGGGATCAGTGGTATCCAGAAGCAGCTCGTATCACCGCGCTTATGGGTGCAGAAATCCTGTTCTATCCCACCGCTATCGGTTGGGCTACTTCTCAGGAAGAAGCTACTAATATCGAGCAGTATAATGCCTGGCAGACCATCCAGCGCAGCCATGCTGTTGCCAATGGCGTACATGTGGTCAGCGTGAACCGCGTAGGGTTTGAGCAAAGCGGCGCCATGAAATTCTGGGGCGGATCCTTCGTCTCCAACCCCTTCGGCACCGTTTTATACCAAGGTTCTCACGATCAGGAAGAAACTAAGGTGTTGAAGCTTGATCTGTCGGACAGTGATCGTTACCGTACACACTGGCCCTTCCTGCGCGATCGCCGCATCGATTCGTATCAGCCGATTACGAAGCGGTACCTGGATGAGAGTTGAGAGTAGGGGGTTGAGGGTTGAGGTAGAAGGTTTAATGTTTAACGTTTAAATGAAGACATGAAGGTTACGCCAAGAGAGTTAGGCTATTATTTCCCGGCAGAATTTGCGCTGCATCGAGCCACCTGGCTCAGTTGGCCACATAAAGAAGCTTCCTGGCCAGGCAAGATCCATACGATCTTTCCATCTTATGCCAAATTCATCAAAGAACTCACGAAAGGGGAGCGGGTTTGTATTAATGTCGCTGATGAGGCGATGAAGACATTTGCCACCACTTGGTTGGAAAAAGAGTCGGTGGATCTTACACTCGTTGATTTCTTTTTTCACCCCACCAACGATGCCTGGTGCCGCGATCATGGTCCGGCTTTTCTTATCAACCCAAATGCGGATCAGAAAAAAGTGATCGTGGACTGGGGATACAATGCCTGGGGCAATAAGTATCCGCCCTATGATCTGGATGATGTGATCCCAACCTTGATCGGGAAGGCATTCAACCTGCCGGTATTCAATCCCGGTATCGTGATGGAAGGTGGATCGGTTGAATTCAATGGGGCTGGCACGGTGATGACTTCCACCGCCTGTTTGCTGAATCCCAATCGCAATCCGCTTCTCAATCAAGCGCAGATTGAGCAATTCCTCTTCGATTATTACGGCATGCAGCAAGTGTTGTGGGTGGATGAAGGGATTGTGGGGGATGATACCGATGGACACATCGACGATACGGTTCGGTTCGTGAATGAAGACACCGTCTTAACGGTCGTAGAAGAAAATAAACAAGATGATAATTACGGCTTACTGCAACACAATCTGAAGCAGTTAACGAAAATGCGATTGATCAGTGGGAAGCAACTCAACATCATCGAACTGCCCATGCCTGAAGAACTGATTTACGAAGATCAGCGCCTGCCTTGTTCCTATGCGAATTTCTACATCGCCAATAAATCCGTGATCGTACCTACTTTCCGCAGTGATCGGGACGAGAAGGCGCTCCGTATCATTCAGGAGGCATTTCCTACACGTGAGGTAGTTGGAATTGATTCAACGGACATCATTTGGGGGCTAGGCAGTTTCCACTGCTTGTCGCAGCAGGAGCCGTTGATTGGTTGACACTAACCTTGTATTGTTCAAGTCCAGTGCCGGGAGCCACACTGGACAAGCCATCAGAAATGATGGCTTTTTCTTTGTCTATCAGTGAGTTAGGCTAGTTGCATCTCGACGTGTTTTAAGTTAACTTTAATCAACAAATGAGGTGTTTTCTTTTAACTCTATTGATGTCTATAATGATTGATTCAGCAAATGGGTTTCCTTCAATCGCAGATAAGTCCATCAATATTGATGGAATAAACATCGCATACAAAGACGAGGGAAGTGGTCAAATTATTTTGTGTCTTCACGCCTTAGGGCATAGCTCAAAAGACTTTGCCTCTCTTTATAGGTTGCCTTTGGAGAGATTTAGAATTATTGCACTGGATTTTCCAGGTCAAGGTCTTTCTTCCACTTCATTGGTTCCAGTATCTTCAAACTTTTACTTTAGTATAACAAACAAGTTTATTCAACTATTGGGGTTGAAAAATATTATTGTGGTTGGAAATTCTATTGGAGGCGCTGTAGCAATAAGAATTGCAAACAATAATCCAAATGTTAGATTACTCTCCTTAAGCAACCCAGCAGGTTTAGACAAGAGGGGATTTATTGCTCCATTCTTTTTGAACTATATGATTCATTTTTTTCAAAAAGGGGTCAAGAAGAATCCCTCTTTTCAACATCAATTTGAGAACTATTATAAAAAAGTGTTGATTACCGAAAGTGCATTGAGTAGAAGAGCAGAAATTGTCATGGATGGGTATCGATTATCCCCTTTATTGGTTCAAGGGTGGTCGTCTTTTAAATTAGATGAAGAAGATGTAAGGCCATTTATTAAAAATATTACTTGCCCGGTTTTATTTACTTGGGCAATGAAAGATAAGTTTGTTCAGTTTGGCAGAAATAAAAAAGCAATTAAACAATTTCAAAAATATACTTTATTAGAGTACCCAATTGGGCATACACCTTATTTGGAAATGCCTGAAAAATTTAATGCAGACTTTATTGACTTTATAAATAATAACTAAAAAGTAGGATGACTAAATTTGATTGAACTTTCTACAATTTGACAGGAAGTTCAACCCTTCAATTTCCTAATCGTCACATACTCAATCATCGCATTATAGTTCCATCTTTCGATGAAAAGGGGAGCGATATAAAAATAAAAGGGTTATACTTGTATAGTGTAACCCTTTTTTCATTTTATGAATATATTTTCTACTTGCCTTCTAATATTACTCTCTTTAAACTTGAATGGGCAGTCAGTTCAAAATAGGAATTGGGAGTATTCTAAAGTTGTCTATAATTCTTCAGTCAAGAATAAAATAAGTATTACCAATAGTTTACCTAAGGGAGGGGGAATCGTTTCCCGTAAAGGAAAAGAGTACAATTATTTTATTTTTTGGACCAGTGTACGTAATGAATCACCATCAACTCTGGATTTAAAAATTAAATTTCCGACAATCATTTCTTTTAAATCTAAAGAATCTTACGCCAAAGTTGCCTTTACAAAGTCAAATATGACAATTGAGAAATTGCAAGAGTTCGATTATGGGCTTACGGGCATACCAGCTCTTTTAAATAATGAATCAAATCAATTAAAGGATTTGAATAATAGAATTTCACCTTTCAAAAATTATTTATTTTACAGTGCAATTTTTATCCATAAAACAAAGTGGCCAGTTAGGGCAGAATATATAGTAAATGATAAAAAACTATTTTACAAGATTACAGCCGGTTCAGATGTTGTAATGGTCCCCTGCGGCAGTCTTGATTTTAAAAATTGACAATTGCGATTTTTGCTAAAAGAAAATAAAAAAATAAACCTTCTGTAAAATTGCAGGAAGTTCAACGCTTTAATTTTCTAATTGTCACATACTCAATCATCGAATTATAGCTGCATCTTTCTTCGAAAAGGGGAGCCTTAATGGAATAATGAGTTATTTTTGTTGAATTATTTTTATAAAAATCTTCAATCGTATATGTTCAGAATTTTATTTATACCAATTCTATACGCTCTTATACTTGTTTTTTTTCTCGTAGGTTGTAGAAAAACGGATAATAATCAACCGCTAACGGGTAAGATATTCACAGACGATTTTACTGCAGGAACTGATGGCTGGATAGGTGATTTTGCAGATTATCCTACTGATCCAGCTCAGACTCCTATGTACCAACTTGAATTTACACATGCTGTCCTGCCAGACCCATTGAATACATCTGATGGAGCATTAAAGCAATCCGGGATTAACATAAGTGATGACCTTTTTATGTTTATCAAGAAAAAAATATCGGGACTTGAGCCGGGTAGAAATTATACTGTTGATTTAAAAGTTGATTTTGCGAGTAATGCTGCAGACAATATGGTCGGAGTGGGAGGAGCCCCGGGCGAAGGGGTTACTATAAAGGCTGGTGCAGTGTCTATAGAACCTATCAAAATAGCTAATACAATAGAGAATTACTATCGAATGAATATCGATAAAAGCAATCAATCGCAGAGTGGCATGGATATGAAGGTAATTGGAAATTTTGCCAATGGAACAGATCTTAATGTTTATAAAATTAAACAACTTAGTACATCGACACCCTTGAATGTTAGGGCCAACCAACAGGGTGAAATCTGGTTGGTGATTGGTACGGATTCCGGTTTCGAAAGCAGAACCACGATATATTACAATTCAATTCAAGCAACCATTAAATAATCTTCTTGCAAAAACAAAAGAAGCTTAAGAATTTGTTTTTTTTATACTTACAAAATCAATCAAGGTATTAAAGCTGCATCTTTTTTAATTACTATTAGTGCAACAAGCAAATTTGGAACCCAGCACAACCAAGCTAAATAAGGATAGAATATCTCAAATGGAATACCGCTTCCAAAGCCTATCCCAAGTCCAATCCTTAAAGTCACCGCAGCGAAAGTGAGTGAAAAATTTATAATCATCCAATGGTAATGAGCAAGAATCATTTTATGGATTACGGCCGAATACGCCTTATATCCTGAATAGATCCATAAAACAGCCAAAAGTGCAAACCCAAAATGAGAAATATTTCCTCCAAAAGAAAACTGAGCCATATATAAACCGGATAAACCGCCTACCAAAATACATAGTAAGTAGACTTTACCTATTAACCTGTGTAATTGAGTTTTAGTGGTTCTAATATGTTTATTGAACTGAAATGGCCCCAATAATAATGCAATCAAAGAGGGGAATATATGAAGGTAAATTCCAGCCGAATGTGCTTTAAAATTTGCTTTCATTATTGGATGTACAGCCACTCCAAGCTCAAAAAATGCATAAATAGCAAGGGCATAAATACCTATGAATGCCGATGATATAGTGATCAGTGACTTATATATTTTATGCATAATCATTTTATAACTGAACTCAATTGCTAACTTGTTAATCGCTGAAAGTGCTATCAAATTTCAACAATAATTGATTAAATTCTGATGCATTCTTTCAAATTTACATAATTATGCCACGAAATATATCGCTTCGACGTCCTGTAAACTTGCAATAAATTCATTTATTAGTTACCTGGCGGTTACCAACTCAATCAATTTATATCGTTGCATCTTTTGTTGAAAAGGGGAGCCATCATGATAAATAGGTTATACATTTTAGTCTTACCTTTTTTAGTTTTTGGGAAAGAAATATCACTTTCAGCCATTTTGAAGTTGATTATTGAAGAAACATCTTTTTATTTTTATAATTTTAGGAATGGAATTGAAGGTTGACCTATCTGCACAAAAGTTACATCCAAGTGCTCGTATAGAGTCCATGTTGATTGATTACAATGGGAAAAAGGTTAAGGCAAAAAAACTAACTGTCCATTCTGAGATTCCAATTGAGATTGATACTGCTTGGCAGAATGTAAAAACACCGGCTTTGTTGATATTTGTGGCAAAGGGAATGATAAAATTCAAATCAATGGATGGGGACTTTCCTGAAAAATGGGAAGTAGGACAAACATATGGGTTTAAGATGCGGATATTTGGATTTATCCCCTTTGGAGGGATTCATCATCTCTTTGTTGAGAAAATAGATGATAGATATTATAGCCTATCTACCAGGGAATGGGATAACGGGGCAAAAGTTTGGAACCATGACATCGTGATGCGAGAATTAGATAATGGTTTTATTTATTACGAAGACTCTGTAATCATTTACGGGGGAATATTGACAGGATTTATAACCTCTTTTGCCAAGAAATTTTATAAACACCGCCAAAAACGTTGGCAGATTGTTGCATCAAGTCAACTTAAACTCGGCCAATAATCAGCCAAATCATTTTAATTCTCTTTTGATAGATATGAAAATTCATACATTAATGCCGGATAGGTTAACCCCCTTTTTTCTTAAAGAGTTGGAAATTGCGGGTAAATATTTCTCAACGAACGATTTCAGGAATTGCTGGTTTCATCTAGAGCGTGCCCATATACTTGGTCAACCTTATCCCTTTCATCATACTTTGGTTCATTGGAAAATGTTGCTTTTCGGAATTAAGATAAAAGACACTAGAGAGATAGTTGGACAATTACCTCGTTTACTTATTGGAGGTGTAAAATCGTTCGTTGGGGAAATTCCGGTTGGAAATACAGGAGGTGCCAACGTGCCTCCATTAAAACGGATGGAGATACCAGCCGATTTAAAGAAAATTATTGATGAAAATAAATAACCAATAATTCATTTCTGCAAAGCTATAAGAAGTTCTACCTTATATATATATACGGTTCGTTTCATACCAATCATTGCATTATAGCTTTTTTTGAAGAAAAGGGGATAGAAATAAAGTAAAAGGGTTATTCGTTGATCGTATGATCTTTCTTTGTTTAAATCTTTTTTAGGACCGAAAATGGGATTGCTTTTAACAAATACCCAATTAGCTTCCACCTCTTTGTTACATAAATCACCTTTTTCTTTCCCTTGATAGCTTTCAATATCTGCTTGGCGACTTTTTGAACTGATGCTACCCAAAAAAGGCCCTCACCTTTTGCCATGGCTGTATCAACAAATCCAGGGCGAACGTCTGTAATATAGATGGGTAATTTACTTCTGTGGACATTCAGTCTTAATCCTTCTAAATAATTGATCTGAAAAGCCTTGGTCGCATTGTAGGAGGGGGCTTGTCCATTGCCCCTGATTCCTGCAATTGAACTGATATTCACAAGATGTCCATGCCCTTGTTTTTTAAAAAAGTTTATCCCCCATCCGGCGATACATGTAAATCCTTGAACATTCGTTTTAATCACGTCATCCTCGATTTCAAATTTCAACTCACTATTTTCTTCTCCAATTCCCGAGGAAATGATCAATAGATCCATCCCGCCCATCTGAGCTACAAGTTCATTACAAATTGACTCAATGGAAGCCAAATCTTGAACATCCATTTTCTTAAAGAATGCCTTACCTGAATGTTTTTCTTGTATCGTTTTCAATAAATCTTCCCGTCTTCCTGTTACACCTACTACATAATCATCACGCAGGAGCTCCTCGGCTACTGATTTGCCAATGCCACTAGATGCGCCTATCACTATTGACTTTTTCATTCAATCAAATGTAACTTTTTGACTTCATCAATTTCCATCCTGTAGCTGGGTCTTTCATGTATCCTGGATAGGCAATGGCTTATTGTTGCCCTCTATCTGATTAGGAGTGCTTGTCCGATTTGCCAGAAGTTCTGAAGCCCAACCCAAAAATCATAATAGAATGACGTCGATCGCTATGAAACACGTCAAATAGGCGAGAATCTCCTCCAAAATCTAATACCTAGGGGTGGGAGGGAATGTGGACATCTTTGTGGGATCAGATTTTTCTTAGTCGTAATTTTGCTCAATTTGTTTTTACGATAAGCACCCACTATGCCTGCTAATTCTACCCCCGCTGTACTCCTAATGGCCGATGGAACCCTCGCCCGGGGATTTGCCTTTGGCGCGATTGGTACCACCACCGGCGAGATCTGCTTCAATACCGGTATGACCGGCTATCAGGAGGTTTTTACCGACCCCAGTTATTTCGGACAGATCCTGATCATGAACAATGCCCATATTGGAAATTATGGGGTCAAAGACACGGATGTGGAGTCCGACACGGTCAAGATCAGCGGACTCATCGGCCGGAACCTGGAGGCCCAGTACTCCCGAAAAATGGCGGATGATTCACTTGACGCCTATCTCAAAGCGAATAATGTGGTCTCCATCAGCGGAGTAGATACCCGTGCCTTGGTGGAGCATATCCGCCAAAAAGGGGCGATGAACTGCATCATCTCTTCAGAGACTACAGATATCGAAGTGCTTCAGAAAAAGCTGGCAGCTGTGCCCGATATGAACGGACTGGAATTAGCCTCCCAGGTTAGTACTGCTACTCCATACATTTTAGGGGACGATACAGGCGTTCGTATCGCTGTGATGGATTACGGCGTTAAGAAGAACATTCTTCAGTGCATGGTCGATCGGGGTGCACAGGTAAAAGTCTTTCCGGCAAAAACACCGCTCGCTAAAGTAGAGGCCTATCAACCGCATGGATATTTCATCTCCAATGGTCCGGGCGACCCGGCCCCGATGGATTATGCCATCTCAACAGTGCGTACACTCCTCGAAAAGAATAAACCATTGTTCGGTATTTGTTTGGGCCATCAGTTGCTGGCTTTGGCCAATGGGGTATCTACTTTCAAAATGCATCATGGGCATCGTGGATTGAATCATCCGGTCAAAAACCTGATTACCGGTCGCTCCGAGATCACCACCCAAAATCACGGATTCGGGGTAGATCCGGATTCGATCGCCAAAGCAGATCACATCGAGGTTACCCATGTAAATCTGAATGACCGATCCATAGAAGGCATTCGGGTGAAGGGCAAGCCGGCTTTCTCTGTACAGTACCATCCGGAGGCAACGCCCGGGCCGCACGACAGCCGCTACCTGTTCGATCAATTCCTTGACATGGTGCGCGCCCACGCCTGATCGCAGAATCGTATATTCGGAATATGAAAATCGCCATCATCAACGGCCCTAACCTCAACCTACTCGGCAAACGGGAGCCCGATGTGTATGGCCATCAATCTTTCGAAGATTATTTGCAGCAACTGCGCACCGCTTACCCCGAAATTGAACTCCGCTATTACCAATCGAATGTAGAAGGAGAACTGATCAATGAAATACAGAAACAAGGGTTTGATGTTGACGGAATCATATTCAACCCCGGTGGGTATACGCATACTTCCGTTGCCCTTCGGGATGCCGTGTCAGCTATACCTGCGGCTGTGATCGAAGTACATATCAGTAACGTTCATGCACGAGAGGATTTCCGTCAGGTCTCCTATATCAGTGGCGTAGCAAAAGGCACGATCGCGGGGTTGGGACTCAAAGGCTATGAACTAGCCCTCTTGTCCTTCATTCAATCAGCTACCTGAAAATCTTAGTCTTCCTCCCAATTACGTTCCTTCTCCTTTTTCGGTGCCGGTTTCTTTTTCATCCAATCCGGATCTTTCTTGATCTTCTGAACGTCATCCAACTTGGCTACATATAGGCTGCGTCCGTGGGTGCCAAGTACGATCTCATTGTCGCGAGATTGTATGGCGATGTCATGTACCGGAACGGATTTAGGCAAGCCACTTCTCCAAGCCATGAAGGACTGTCCTCTGTCAAAACTCACATAAACCCCACCGTCTGTACCCACATAAAGAATATCAGGGTCTACCGGATCTTCCCTTACTACATTGATCGGTTCAAACAGAAGATCGCCGGAGCAAGGCATCCAGGTTTTACCATGATCCTCACTCACGTACAGATAAGGAAGAAAATCATCGAAACGATATCCATTCAAGCTCATGTATACTCTGCCTTCTATATGTGCCGAGGCGGTCAATCGGCTGACCCATAAGCCTCGCGTATCGATCATTGACACTTCGGGTGCCTTTTTATTTTTCATGGTAGGAGTAGTTCCATTCAGCTTTTCAAAACTGTATCCTCCATCTAAACTTCGGTGCACATTTCCGTCGTCGGTGCCCACATAGACAAGTCCGAAACGTTTGGGTGATTCACTGATACTGGTGATGGTGCCGTAGGGAACATTTCCCGGGACGCGTCCGCTTGTCAGGTCTCCACTCAAGGCGATCATTGTATCTCCCTTATTCAGTGATCGATGCAGGCGATTGCTTCCGTAATACAGTACATCCGGTTGGTGCTTACTCAGCCAGATCGGCGTCTGCCAATTGAAGCGTAGCGGCTTTTCTCCCAGTTCGTGTTGTGGACGGATGTATTTCGGTGCTGCTTTTTTCTCTTTGTGGTAGCGGGCGTAGACGCCGAATTGCGAACCTGAATAGACCGTTGCATTGTCTCGAGGATCGACCTGTGCCTGCATGCCATCTCCACCGTTTATCGACCGGAATCCATATTGACCGTTATCGATCCAGCCGATATCTTCTTTGTGGTTGGAAGGGCCCCACCAGCTGCCGTTATCTTGCAATCCGCCATAAACATTATAGGGTTTGGCTTCATCAACCGTGATCGCATAATACTGTCCAACAGCAGGTGTGTTTGCCTTGAACCAATTTTCACCATTGTCATAGCTGATGTTGCAACCGCCATCGTTGCCGTTGATCACATGACTATCGCGTTGTGGATTGATCCAAAGTGCGTGGTGGTCGGCATGAACATTTCCCTTGTCCATCGTAGTGAAGGTCTTGCCTCCATCGGTCGATACCTGCGCATAAAAGCCAAGAATGAAAACCTTGTCAGGGTTGTAGGAGGAAGTATATACTTTGGCGAAATAATATCCATAGGTGTTGAATATGCCAATGGGTTTGTCATGCGTTTTGGTCCAGTGGAGTCCGCCATCTTCACTTCGATACACCTCGCATCCGGCGATGCCGGTATTCTGAAATCCGTCATCGCTATCGAGCCAATCCCATACAGCTGAGGTGGCCAGTTCTCCTTTTGCTACTTTTTCTTTTATGTATTTGGCGGTGTATTGACGGGGGAAGCGATTTTTTTTCAGAAAACTATCGAGACGAGATTCGTTCAGTGCAGCGAATTGGTCTGTTGTGAGATTCTTGAAATTTGCTTTTTCGTAGGAGGAGTCTTTCTTCTCCTTTGCTGGTAGAGGGGTGTTATTATCTACCACCGCGTATAAGATCTGTGGATTTTTGGGATAGACGGTGATACCGATCCGTCCGATCTTTTCTCCTTTCATGAATCCCGAACCGGCGGCGCTGACATGATTCCAGGTTTGTCCGCCGTCGATGCTTTTATAGATACCGCTGCTTGGGCCACTTTCTTCGAATTTCCAAGCGCGACGAACTCGGTACCACATGGCGGCATAGACTTCGCTGGGGTTGGAGGGATTGATGTCAATGTCGACACAGCCTGTGTTTTCATCCACAAAAAGTGTTTGCTTCCAGCTCTTACCGCCATCGGTTGTTTTATATACACCACGTTCTTTGTTGGGCGAGTAGAGATGGCCTAATACAGCTGCCCATGCCGTATTCGGATCGGTAGGATGCAGTTGGATCTTACCGATGTGATGAGATTCTTCCAGGCCGAGGTGATTCCAGGACTTCCCGTTATCTTTTGTGAGGTAAACACCCAATCCGGCGTAGGAAGAACGGCTGCTGTTCACTTCACCGGTTCCGACCCATATCATGCGCTCGGGGGTATTCCAATTCACGGCGATGTCGCCGATGAACAGTATATCGAGACTGTCCATGATCGGAGTAAAACTCTGACCATTGTTTTTAGTGTGCCAGAGTCCGCCTGTAGCATAGGCAACATAGAATTCAGTGGGATCGTTGGGGTTGGCATCGATATCAACCACCCGTCCGCTCATGATGGTTGGACCGATGTTGCGAAAGGGTACATCTTTTAATTGGGAGCGGTTCTCCAGGCTGGCACGTTGTGTGATGGTATTGGCTAATCGAGTCGTACCGGCCGTGGGTTTAGTTTGGGCAAGGGAGTCATTGGAGAGCAGGCCGATCAGGGCGACGCTAATTTGTAAGGTTCTTAACAGGGAGAGCTTCATGGCGATGGCTTTCGTTCGTAATTTCGATAGTTGTCAAACTTACTAAATATGCGGTTCCTGATCAGTTTGTTTCTATTGGGGGGGCTTCAGGCCCAGGGTCAATGGAAATCCTTTGAGATCAGTCCCCGTGGCGACACCCTCAACCGCATCGATCTGCAAGGCAAGCGACAAGGTCCTTGGTTCATCACCGTGCCTGAGCTCCGTGGGGAGAGAGGTTATGAGGAACAGGGGTATTTTGAGAAAGACAAGAAAGAGGGGGAGTGGTCCCGATTCTCCCGCGAGGGCATTCTGATCGCAGAGGAGCAGTACCGGTGGGGACTGCTGAATGGTCGCCAGAAATACTACTCCTATTTCGGCGGATTGGTTCGGGTTGAAAATTGGCGTGCCATTGATCCAGCCAATGCATTCGATACGGTTAGGGTATACGATCTCAACGATCCGAATAAGATTGTCGGGCAGGTGGTGGTAAAGAATGAAGGTGTTTCCATGAAACATGGTGCTTGGATCTATTACGATCCCCGTACCGGTAAGGTCGAAGAGAAGCTGGAGTATGTGATGAATCGACTAAAGGAGGAGACTGGGGATGGTGGGGACGGTGAAAGTGGCGTTACTTCCTTGAAGCCGATCGATCCTCGTTCGAAACCGTCATATGTGCCAACGACCGATTCAGTTGGCAATAAAAAGGTCAGCAAACCGGCTGTGATCCAGGATTACGAGAAGAAAAATTCAGGTAAGAAGTCCATCCGGGTGCGGGACGGGTCGACCGGAAATTAATTTCTATTTCTTTTTCTCTTGCTGTTGGAAAAAGCGACTGAAATATAACAGTTGATATTGAACCGCATTACGCCAGTAGTTCCAGTCGTGTTTGCCGGGGCGTTCAATATAGTCATGCGGGATTTTTCGATCCATTAGTTTCTGGTGCAGATTTCGATTACCCTGTATCAAGTGGTCTTCGATACCACAATCGATGATGATCGAGAGCGGATGTTTTGTTGGTTGATCTACCGTTCCGATCGCACTGTATTTGTACCAGTTATCGCGATAGGTGAGGGTATCTCCGATGCGCTTGGCGATCTCATATTTATTGATGGAGTAGGAGAGATCGACCGCGCCACTCATACTGCCGCAGGCGCCGAAAAAATCAGCATGCCTGAATCCTAGGTAAATGCCCCCATGGCCACCCATGCTTAGTCCGGTGATCGCCCGACCACTTCGATCAGTGATGGTTCGGTATAGATTATCGATCTGCTCAGGAACCTCTTGGGCAATATGGGTCTCATAACGTGACGAGGAATCAACCGGACTATCCCAGTACCAGCCGCTGTAACCACCATCCGGACAAACAATGATGAGTTCCTCCCGGTCAGCAATCTCTTTCAGTTCGGGCGTGCGGATGATCCAGTTATTATACTTGCCGCTGTATCCGTGCAGCAGGTATACGACCGGATATCGTTTCTGCTCGTTATTCTTGTTTTTGTATCCCTCGGGTTTGATCACCACACAATTGATCTCCTTGTTCATTGCTTTGCTGGATACTTGGATCGTATCAACGGAAGCGGCATGGATGATTTGAGAGCAAAGTAGCAGAAGTAAAACTCCGGTCGTGATTCTTTTCATAGTTCGAATATAAAAAAACGGCCGCCATTGGCGGCCGTTCGGTAGGTTGAAGAATCAATTAAAAGGCTTTTTTCTGATTCTCTTTTTCCTGAGCCCGTTGCATCGGGTTGCCGCCGATACCGGGGGCACCACGACGCGGACCATTCATGTTCTGTTTGAACACGGAGAATTTGGAAGGCGCGGAAATGGTGTTCCAGCCGTTGTTGGATTCGTTGATATCGGCTGTTTCCCGATAAGGATCCAGCTTGACAGATTTGACTTCTTTGTTCTTCAAAAAGGTTTTGATGACTTTGCTTTCGTTCAGTCGCCAAACCTGCGCAGGGATCTTTTCATATTCGGTGGTGCCATCAGCATAAGTCCATTCCAGGATGATCGGCATCACCAATCCGCCTTTGTTACTGAAGGTCAGTTCATACATATGACGGTTGCCATATTTCTCTTTTTCCTCAGGGGTCAGTTCTTCTCCCTTCATCGCCGGGATGGTGATCTCGTATTTAGCGGTATCATAAGGCTCGATGCCGCGGGCATAACGCCAGTAGAAATCGCGGAGTGTGGTGTCGCGATCCGTTTCAAACTTGATCGTGCTGTCTTGGCGGTTGCGGATCTTGGAGAGATCATCAAAGCTCGGCACCTGTGGTTTGTCTACACCTCGCTTGATCTTGTTTTCCGGTGCCTCCATCGGCTTCGAATCCACATCAGCCTTTGCATATTTAACGGTATCCAAGGAGATGTCACAAACATCCGTACTGTAGAACCAGCCTCTCCAGAACCAATCGAGGTCTTCACCACTGGCATCTTCCATGGTGCGGAAGAAGTCAGCGGGCTCCGGATGTTTGAAGGCCCAGCGACGGGCATATTGTTTGAAGGCGTAATCGAACAGCTCGCGGCCCATGATGGTTTCGCGCAGGATATTCAGACCAGTGGCGGGTTTTGAGTAAGCATTCGGACCGAATTGAACGATGTTCTCGCTATTGGTCATGATGGGTTCCAGTTGATCTTTCGGCAACTTCATATAGTCGGTGATGTAAGCGGCCGGACCTCTGCGGCTGGGGAATTTATTATCCCACAGCTCTTCGGCAAGGTATTCCACGAATGTATTCAGTCCTTCATCCATCCAACTCCATTGACGCTCGTCACTGTTGATGATCATGGGGAAGAAATTGTGTCCCACCTCGTGGATCACCACCCCGATCATGCCATTCTTGATGCTCTCACTATACGTTCCGTCTTTTTCTGTTCTACCATAGTTGAAGCAGATCATCGGGTATTCCATACCGTTGCTGGCCTCTACACTTTGTGCAACCGGATAAGGGTAAGGGATAGTGAAGTCGGAATAGGTTTTGATGGTGTGTGCCACTACTTTGGTGGAGAAGGGGCGGTAAAGTCCGTAAGCCTCTTTTCCGTACAAGCTCATGGCCATCACCTTTCTGCCTTCGATGTTCACCGGCATAGCATCCCAAACAAATTTCGGGCTGGATCCCCAAGCGAAATCACGCACATTCTTCGCTTTGTAGTGCCAGGTTTTTTTGGCAGTGGTATTGTTGTTTTCAGCGGCCTTAGCTTCATCGAGTGTAACGATCTCGATCACATCCTTGCTGGTTTGTGCTTGTTTCCATCTGGCCAATTGAGCAGGAGTCAGTACACGGGAATAGTTCTGGCATTCGCCGGTGGATCCGACGATGTGATCGGCAGGAACGGTCATTTTAACATTGAAGTCACCGAAGGTTAAGGCGAATTCGCCGCGACCGGTGAATTGATGATTCTGCCAACCTTGAAAGTCACTGTATACGCAGAGACGGGGATACCACTGGGCGATAGTGAACAGGTAGTTTCCGTCTTCGGGGAAATACTCATATCCACCGCGACCACCCTGTGCCATGCGATCGGGGATCTTATAATTCCAGTCGATGTTGAATACAAAGATCTGTCCGGGTCTCAGGGGCTTGGGTATTTCCACGCGCATCATGGTTTTGTTGACCATGTAAGTCAGCTTCTTGCCGGAGCTGTCCGCAACGCGTGTGATGTTGACGCCAAAGCCATTGTCTTTGTAGGCTTCATCCATTTTATCGATAGCACCTGGACTCATCCGCTTGTTCATGCCATTACTATTCTGGTAGTTGGCGTTCTTGACGCTGCTGTGTTCATTTTCATCTAATTGGAGCCAGAGGTACTCCAACGCGTCGGGGGATTGATTCCGGTAGGTGATCCGCTCGCGACCGGTCAGCGTCAAATTCTTTTCATCCAGTTCACAAGTGATGTCGTAGTCGCAACGTTGTTGCCAGTATTTGGGTCCTGGTGCACCGCTGGCAGTTCGATATTCATTGGGGGTCGGCAGGGTCGATCCCAATTGCTCGAATTTATTGCCGTGGTTGCTGCCGGGGTTGTTCTGCGGGTTCTGGGCAGAAAGTGTGACCGACAGGATCAAAAACAGCGAAAGAAGGGAGAATCGCATATAGGTCTGTTTGATTGTTTACAAAAAAGGAGTTCGTTGTAGCGTGATCCACAAAGCTAAGCCAAATGATGCTGCGGAGAGGAAAAGTGACCAGTCTCTTCGGGAGACTTGAAAGAACCTCACAACGGCATATCCGATCAGCAACAGCAGCAAGACGATCAGGATCTGTCCTGCTTCCAGACCCAGGTTAAATGCCAGTAAATTCATGGCCAGGCTTTCGTCTGGGGGCAGCACGAAGCGGATATTGTTGGCAAATCCCATTCCGTGGATCAGGCCAAATACAGTGGCAAGTAAGTATTGGAGCGTCTGTTGTTTCCGGTCGGGGGTTAATCGCCTCAAATTGTTCAGACAGGTAAGTACAATGGTCAGCGGAATCAAAAATTCAACCCAATCCGATGAAATTCGGATCCAATCCAACACGCTTAATGCCAAGGTCAGGGAATGTCCTATGGTGAAGGCGGTAACCAGCACCAGAATCTTTTTCCACTGGTCTGCCAGGTATAATCCCATGAGGGCGGTGATAAACAGCTGATGGTCCAGCGCATCCCGGCTGATGATGTGTTCCCAGCCCCATTGAAAATAAAAGCCAAATGAATTCATTTCTGCTCCGTTCAAAGGAAGGGTTCAATTTACTTCCTAGATTTGAGACGAAAAAATCCGCTAATGCCTGCCTGGAAACGAAACATCGGACTCTCTTTGATCTTATTTTTCTGCCTATCTGCGGCGATCAAGACGGATCATCCTTTTCATGTAGCGGTAGTGGAGATCGAACACAATGCGAAAGACTGGACGTTGGAGCTTTCGTGCAAGCTTTTTACGGATGATTTTGAAAATGCTTTGCGAACCCGCTTTCAAGTTGCTATCGATCTGAGCGCCCCTGCCAAGAAAAATGCCATGGATAGCCTGATCGCTCGTTATGTACGGGAGCAGTTGGTATTATCAGTAAATGGTAAAAAGATCAACGGAACCTATCTGGGATTTGAACAGGATAAAGAAGCCATTTATGCTTTCGTAGAATATGCCTCACCTGCTCCGCCACAGCAACTGCAAGCAGACTGTGGGTTGTTATATGAGCAATTCACGGACCAGATCAATATTTTCCATGTAATGGTAGGTGGTCGCCGGCAAAGTTCAAAGTTGAATCATCCGGCCCGACAGATCGAATTCCGATTTTGATCAATCCTCCTTCATGTCCGATCGGATGTCATCCGAAACGCCCACCAATACTTTGTCGATGCGGTGACCGTCCATGTCCATCACCTCCAGCGAAAACTCTTTCCATTGGAACCGGTCGCCGGCTTTTGGAATGCGTTCCAGCTGATGTAAAATGAATCCGGCCAAGGTATCGAATTCCTGTTCGCCTTCATTCATCCACTCGGTGCGGTGGAAGTGGCTAAGAAAATCGTAGAATGGAAATTGAGCATCCACCAGAAAGCTGCCGTCATGTCGTTCCGTTACCTGGTACTCGGGTACGTCCGCCTGGGGCATTTCCCCAACGATGGCCTCCAGTATATCTTTCAATGTGATGAGACCTTGAATACTCCCATACTCATCAACAATGAAGGCAGAATGGATCTGGGAGGTTTGAAATTTTTCGAGTACCTGATAGGGGCTATTGTTTTCCGGCACGAATAAAGCAGGTTGCATGATCTTGCGGAAAGGTGTCTGATCGGGATGAACGTATAGGTCCTTGATCGAAACAACTCCCTGAATGTGATCGATGTCTCCCTTGCATATGGGATAAGCGGAATGGGGTTCGCGCAGTATCTTTTCCTTGATCTGCTCCTCGGTTTCATCCAAGTCGAACCAGATGATGTCGCTGCGGTGCGTCATGAGCGAGGTGATGTTGCGGTCGCTCAGGTGAAATACCCGCTCAATGATTTCCTGCTCGGCTTCATCAATGGTACCGGCCTCCGTTCCTTCTGTTATCAGTGTTTTGATCTCTTCTTCCGTAACAGCATCCTCTTGTGATCTTCGAATATTGAATATCCGAAAGATCAAGGTGGTGGTGCGGTTCAATAGCCAAACGAGTGGGGCGGTGATACGAGCGAAACCATCGACTGGTCCTGCTACGATCAATGCAATGCGTTCAGCCCGCATCAATCCGATCTGTTTGGGGAATAATTCCCCTAAAACAATTGACAAAAACGTGACACCCACTACTACGAGAGTGGTTGAAACCGTTTCCGCATAAGGTTCGATCAAAGGCCATTTTTCCAGCCAGGGCTGCAGGTCATGCGCAAATGTTTCACCGGAATAAACTCCGGTCAGGATCGCGATGAGTGTGATTCCGATCTGGGCAGCCGATAAAAACTTCTCGGGTTGTTGAACCAGCGCCAGTGCCTTTTTTGCACGGACATGTCCTTTCTCTGCCAGGCTTTCGAGACGTGATTTTCTGACGGATACCAAAGCGATCTCGGAGATCACAAACAGGGCGTTGAAAAAAATCAGGGCAAATAGGATCAGCCACTCCATTTATCGATTCGGTTGGTTCTGTGGAAAGATACCGTTTTTGTATTGTCGGTTGAATGAGATACCAACTGCAGCACCGATTCCGGCACCGAGCAGCGCACCCACTAATGCATCGGCGGGGAAGTGAAGTCCAACATAGATCTGTGCATAGCTGATGCTCGCCGCCCATAAAATGGCCAGCCATCCCCAACGGCCGATTTGCCGCCGTAGGGTGATGCAAAGGAATACGGCCAAACTCATGTGGTTGGTGGCGTGATTGGAGACGAAGCTGTATCCGGATCCGCATTTATCCACCAGCAGACGGAGTCCGGCTTGTAATTCAGTGTTATTGCAGGGGCGAAGTCGTTCGAACACATGCTTGAATCCGTAGTTGCCGATCAGGTCTGATAAAACCACGGCTGTCACACCGAAGAAAAACCAGATCAGTCCGTTCGAGCGAAATCTCCAAATGGCGAGCAGAAAGAGAATGAGATAGATCGGTACCCAATGTATCGGTTCACGAATCCAGATGGCGATCGGGTCGATCCAGTTTTGGATCCACTCTTGGTTGATTCGCCGAAAAAGGGAGTGGTCAAGATCAGCCAAACGTTCAAGCACTGTCAAAAAGGGCAAACCCATGTTGCAAAGCTACACAATCCTTCACCCTCCGGTGGCGAACAAGACTTAAATTGACGTTATTTTGCCCCTCATGTCAAAGTTGGAATCGATGCCCAAGACCCTTCGCTGGGTATTGCAGGTGGGAGGGATCTTCCTGTTGTTATTCACCTTATTCCGGTTGACAGTTTTCTTCGCGTTCCGACCCGAGGGTTGGACGGGTGCGGCATCGGTGCCCTCGTTTTTATGGGGACTCCGTTACGATCTTCGATGGATCGCCGGTATTTTATTGCCGGTCACTTTACTTAGTGTCAACGCTCGTTGGTCGCCTTTTTTTTCGGAGCGGAACAAACGCATTTGGACCAGCTACCTGGCCATCATTACCCTGATCGTCTTTTTCTTTTTTGCCGCCGGATTCGGTAGCTTTTCCTACAACCAAACACCCTTGGATGCCGGAGCCATGAATTTCATCGAGGATTTCAGCATCTCGATCACGATGATCTGGGAGACTTATCCCTTGCTATGGATGTTGGCCGGTTTGGGTATGGCCGTCTGGTTTTTACGTTGGATGTATCGCCGCGTGCATTGGCAAGTGGTATCCAATACGGACGGAAAGGGAATACCTCATCAGCCCGCTTATTTCGTGATTGCTTCGTTTGTGTTGGTCTTCCTGATTCATGGAAGCTTGCGTTTGCGTCCGCTACAGCGAGATGATTGCTTCGAGCTGCCGAGCAGCTTTGCCGCTTATTTGGCGGTGAATCCCATTCAGAATTTTGCCACCACCTGGCGTTTGCGTCAGTTGCCGGAAAAAGATATTCCCTCCGTTAGAAGCGCCATGCCCTTGGTTCGTAAATGGATGGGTATTGATGATCCAACGACAGAGGGCTTAAGGCGTATGGCGGCCCCCTCGAGTAATGCTTGGGAAAGCCGTCCCAATATCGTGCTGGTGCAGTGTGAATCCTACAGCATGTACAAAAGTTCGATGAGTGGAAACCCCATCAATGCTACTCCGTATTTCGACTCGTTATCGAGACAAGGTCTTTTTTTCGATCGATGTTTTGCACCTCATTTCTCTACGGCCCGTGCTCTTTTTGCGATCCTCTTCGGAATCCCGGATGTTCAATTCTTTCGTTTTTCGTCACAGAATCCGGAAACGGTTTCACAGCGCACCTTGATCAATCAATTGGAAGGGTATAGCAAGCATTACTTTCTCTCCGGCAGTCCGGAGTTCAACAACTTCCAGGGGATCCTCTCCAATATCAAGGGCTTGCAGATGCATACCGGTGATTATTTCAAAGGGGAAAAAATGAATGTTTGGGGCGTCAGCGATCGAGACTTGTTTTTGCAATCGTTGGAGGAAATGCGAAAACAAAAAGCCCCCTTCTTTGCCTACATACAAACTGCCGGCAACCATCGACCATTTCAAAAAAGTATTCCGGCTTCCGATACTTCATTCAGGCGTGTTGAGCTGCCGCAGGATACATTACTCAAGTATGGTTTTGAGTCGAACGACGAGTTCAATTCGTTTCGCTATTCCGATCATGCGATTCGACAATTCATGGAGGCAGCTGCAAAAGAGGCTTTTTTCTCCAATACAGTTTTTGTTTTTATCGGGGATCATGGTGTGGCTGGTGATGCGCGAGCGGTTTATCCGGCGCTATGGACCGAGCAGCGGTTGACCGATCAACATGTGCCACTTTTATTCTATGCGCCGTCGTTCATCTCGCCCCAACGTCGATCGGAGGTAGTTTCACAGATCGATGTGTTGCCAACCCTATTGGGTAGATTGAACCAATCTTTCGAACAATCAACATTGGGGCGCGATATGCTCTCGCCGAATAAAAAAAATCATTTTGCCTTTTTGACCAATACGGCCGACCGCATCGGGATGATCACCGATGATCATTATTTCTCAAGGCAGATCAACTCAGGAGAAGAAGTGCTGCTTCCGTTGAATGGGAAAAAAGCTCGTATGACCATGGAACGTCAGGATTCCATTCGAGCGGAACTGTCGAAGATCACGCAGGCCTATGCCGATGTGGCGCGTTTTTTACTGTTTCACAATAAACCGTAACCGATCAGTTTTTTTCACAGATCAGGATCAGTCGGGGTGAGTTTTCCGAGTCAAACGGGGAAAGTATATAGTCTCCAAGCGCCTCACGTATCACCAATCCTTCTTGATGCAGCAAGTGTTTGAACTCTGCTAAACCGAACGTGGCCACTTTTTCAGAAAAATTCATTTTTTTAGACCGGGCGGGGTCTTCTATGGATATTTCTTTGATCAGATAACCATTTGCAACTTTTCGGCTAATCTGAAAATGGATTCCATCGATCGTACGGCTTTCAGATGAAACCAATTGTTTGATGACCGTGTTGATGTTCAAATAATCGATCACCAGTTTTCCATCGGCTTTGAGTGCGCTGGACATAGTGTGTAAGGCGGACTGATGTTCCTGTTCACTCTCAAAGTATCCGAAACTGGTGAAGAGATTCAGTACCGCATCAAAAGGTTGGCCGGGCAAGGGCTCGCGCATATCATGAACGGAAAAGGTGAGTCCGGGCCGACTTAACTGATTGGCATATGCAATATTTTCCGGCGCAATATCGATCCCATGCACCTCAAAACCCAGGTCAGCCAGACTGATGCTGTGCCTGCCTTTGCCGCAAGCCAGGTCCAGGATACGGGCCTGTTTCGGCAGTTCCAGATGTTTTGTAAGCCTTTCTATAAAGGGACGTGCTTCTGACTCATCACGATCGCGGTAGAGCAAATGGTAATAGGGGGAGTTGAACCACGATTCAAACCAGCTTGGATCATTCATTACGCAAAACTACTCCGATAGCGTAATTTCAGGCCTCAAAATTGTTTATGTCGCTGATCAAAAGTATTTCCGGTATCCGTGGGACTATCGGAGGCATGCCCGGAGATAACCTGACACCACTCGATATCGTCCGATTTTCCGCTGCCTACGGCTCTATTTTAAAGAAAAAAACAGATCGTCCGGTAGTTGTGATCGGACGAGACGGTCGGATCAGTGGTCCGATGGTGCACACATTAGTGGCTCAAACACTGATCGGACTGGGTATCGATATCATCGACCTCGGGCTCTCCACCACACCTACAGTCGAATTTGCCGTGATGCAGGAGCAGGCGACCGGAGGCATCATACTCACCGCCAGCCACAATCCTCGCCAATGGAATGCGCTCAAGCTGCTGAATGAAAAAGGCGAATTTTTGTCCGCCGCCGATGGCCAAGCCGTTTTGGATATTGCCGCTGCAGAGTCGTTCGAATTCGCATCGGTTGATCAATTAGGAATTGTTCGGTCCGACGACTCCTATCTGCAAAAACATATTGATGCCATCATAAACTACCCATTGGTGGATGCAACCGCCATCCGTCAGGCCGGATTTAAGGTTGTCGTCGATGCGATCAATTCATCCGGTGCCATTTATGTGCCGACTTTACTCCGTGCGCTGGGTGTTCAGGATATCATTGTGTTGAATGAGGCTATCACTGGTGATTTTGCGCACAATCCGGAACCCTTGCCGGAACATCTCACTGAATTATCGAAGGCAGTGGTATCAAACCAGGCCCATTTGGGTATTGCAGTAGACCCGGACGTAGACCGACTTTGTTTTGTCAATGAAGATGGAAGTTTGTTCGGAGAGGAATACACACTGGTGGCCGTTGCCGATCATATTTTGTCTACCCGACCGGGCAATACGGTCAGCAACATGAGTAGCACCGCGGCCCTCAAAGTCCTTACCCGTCAGTTTGGCGGAAGCTATCACGCGGCTGCCGTTGGCGAAGTGAATGTGGTGACCAAAATGAAGGCGGTTGATGCCGTGATCGGTGGGGAAGGGAATGGAGGTGTGATCGTACCGGATTTTCATTATGGGCGGGATGCGTTGATCGGTATCGGACTTTTTCTAACCCTACTAGCCAAGCGAAATCTTAACATGTCGGCCTTGCGGGCTACCTATCCGGATTTTCATATTTCAAAAAATAAGATCGACCTGCGTCCTGGGCTGGACCTACGATCGATCCTGACAAAGCTGCAAGTGAAATATGCGGGACAGCCCATGCTTACGGAAGACGGATTGCGTATCGAGTTTGGAGATGATTGGGTACATCTTCGGGGTTCCAATACGGAGCCGATCATCCGCATTTACGCGGAGAGTCGGTCTGCTGAAGCAGCCCGGCAACTGGCACTTCAATTGATGAGCGATATCGAGGCGCTGGCTTGATGCTTATCTTTGCGCTGCCATCATGAAACGGATATATCTTGATAACGCGGCTACCACAGCACTGGACCCCTTGGTGCTGGAATCGATGATGCCGTACCTGACCAATCAATTCGGAAATCCATCTTCCATTTATTCATATGGAAGAGAAAGCCGGCTTGCAATCGAAAATGCCCGTAAATCGGTTGCTCGCTCCTTGAATGTGACCCCCGGAGAGATTTTTTTTACTAGTGGCGGTACGGAAAGTGATAACATGGCGATCTACACCGCGGTGCACGATCTTGGATGCCAGGTCATCATTACATCACCTATTGAGCACCACGCCGTGTTGCATGCTGCGGAGCGACAGGTAAAGGATGGTCGAGCTGAAATAAAATTGGTCAAGGTATTGCCGGACGGACACATCGATCTGGAGCATTTGGCAGAGTTATTGGCTTCGACCGAACAGAAATGTTTGGTTACGCTGATGCATGCCAACAACGAGATCGGAAATCTATTGGATCTATATGCCGTAGCAGATCTCTGTTTGAAGTATGGCGCGATCTTTCATTCGGATACGGTGCAGACCATCGGTCATTATAAACTCGATCTCAGTCACCCCGGGTTACATTTCGCTGTGGGGGCCGGACATAAATTCCACGGACCGAAAGGAGTGGGGATGCTTTACATCAGCAAGGAGGTGCAAGTACGTCCACTGATCGAAGGGGGCGGGCAAGAACGAAACATGCGTGCCGGTACGGAGAATCTGTACGGTGTAGTTGGTTTTGCAAAAGCATTAGAGTTGGCTGAATCCAGATTGGAATCGGATCAGCAGCAGATACGGTCCCTTCGGGATGCATTCATCCACCAGCTGGAGCAGCGGGGAGATGTTCAATTCAATGGCGATGTAAAGGGTCGATGCTTGTACACTGTTTTGAACGTTTCGTTTCCACGGACCCCGGAAACTGAAATGTTGTTGATGAATCTGGACATGCGGGGGATCTGTGTTTCGGGCGGAAGTGCCTGTAGCAGTGGGGCGGATATGGGAAGTCATGTCATTCGTGCGCTGGGAACGAGTAGTGGTCGTGTGCCGGTGCGTTTTTCCTTCTGCCGACACAATACGAAAGAGGAGATCGATCAGGTGATGGATGCCTTGCAGGCTTGTTGCTGATCAGAGGTAGTACCAGGGATTCCTTTTTGCCGCCCAGACGTAATGGCGGATATTTCTCCAAAAAGCCAGGATGAGGTAGATGATCACGGGGGAACCCATCGTCAGCAATGAGGTGTACATGAAATACTGACGGATCTTGCCAGGGGCAATACCCAATCGGTCGCCGATGGCCGTACAAACCCCGAATGCATTCCACTCGATAAAACTCTTGAACCTGTCCATATTCCGAAAATACGGAATTTGACTTTCAGCTTGGTTCAGTTTTTAGCTCTGTTTTTCGACCTGTCTAAGTACCTTTGCCCCGCCAAATCCTTAAAACATTTTACCTATGGTATTCGATCTGGACCTCATCCGCAAAACCTATTCTGAGATGCCGGCAAAAGTGGACGCTGCCCGTACGGCATTGGGTCGTCCGCTCACACTGGCCGAGAAGATCCTTTACGCGCACCTTTGGTCTGGCGTGCCGGTACGTGATTATGCACGCGGAAAGGATTATGTAGATTTTGCCCCGGATCGAGTGGCCATGCAGGATGCCACGGCTCAAATGGCCTTATTGCAGTTCGATACGACCGGCCGGAAAAAAGTAGCCGTTCCATCAACCGTTCACTGCGATCACCTGATCGTGGCCAAAGATGAAAGTAGAACCGATCTCGCCAAGGCCGTTACAGATAATGAAGAGGTATATAATTTTCTTTCTTCCATTTCCAATAAATACGGAATCGGTTTCTGGAAACCCGGAGCTGGGATCATTCACCAGGTTGTATTGGAGAACTATGCCTTCCCTGGTGGCATGATGATCGGTACGGACAGCCACACGGTGAATGCCGGCGGCTTGGGAATGATCGCCATTGGAGTAGGCGGAGCGGATGCTTGTGACGTAATGGCCGGACTCAGCTGGGAGTTGCTCATGCCCAAATTGATCGGAGTAAAGCTTACTGGTAAACTGAATGGCTGGACATCCCCCAAGGACGTGATCCTGAAAGTGGCTGGTATTCTGACCGTAAAAGGTGGAACCAACGCCATCGTTGAATATTTCGGAGAAGGTGCCGTTTCAATGAGCTGTACCGGTAAAGGAACGATCTGTAATATGGGTGCAGAGATCGGAGCGACCACATCGACTTTTGGATATGATGAGAGTATGAGTCGTTATCTCAAAGCAACGGGTCGTGCCGATGTAGCAGCTGCAGCTGATGCCGTCAAAGAATATCTCACGGGTGATGCGGAGGTATATGCCAACCCGGAAAAATATTTTGACCGTGTGATCGAGATCAACCTGAGCGAGCTGGAGCCGCATCTGAACGGACCATTCACGCCGGATCTGGCTACGCCGATTTCACAAATGAAAGAAGCGGCTGCTCAGAACAATTGGCCCATTAAGATCGAAGTGGGACTGATCGGTAGTTGCACGAACTCCTCCTACGAAGACATCAGTCGTGCGGTGAGTTTGGCAAAGCAAGCCAAAGAAAAAGGGCTGACACTGAAATCGGAGTTTACGATCACGCCGGGCAGTGAACTGGTTCGGTATACGATTGAACGCGACGGTTATCTTTCTGTATTTGAGAGTGTCGGCGCCAGGGTCTTTGCCAATGCTTGTGGTCCTTGTATCGGCATGTGGGATCGTATGGGGGCGGAGAAGCAAGAGCGCAATACCATCGTCCATTCGTTCAACCGAAACTTTGCTAAACGTGCCGATGGCAATCCGAATACCCTTGCTTTTGTAGCTTCTCCTGAAATGGTAACCGCTTTGGCTATTGCGGGAGATCTGAGTTTTAATCCGTTGACCGATACGCTCATAAATGACAAAGGCGAGGCTGTTAAACTGGATCCACCTGCCGGAGATGAGTTGCCCCTTCGCGGATTTGCGGTAGAGGATGCCGGTTATCAGGCACCTGCGGAAGATGGAAGCAGTGTCGAAGTGAATGTAAAGGCTGATAGCAAGCGTCTTCAGTTGCTATATCCTTTCGCTGCCTGGGAAGGAACCGATCTGAAAGGATTACGTTTATTGATCAAGGCAAAAGGAAAATGTACCACTGACCATATTTCTATGGCAGGTCCCTGGTTGAAGTTCCGCGGTCACCTCGATAACATCAGTAACAATCTGTTAATCGGTGCCGTGAATTTCTACAATGAGAAAACCGATACGGTTAAAAATCAAGTCACAGGCGAATATGGAACCGTACCCGGAACACAGCGTGCTTATAAAGCAGCCGGAGTGGGCACCCTTGTTGTGGGAGATGAGAATTATGGGGAAGGGTCTTCTCGTGAGCATGCTGCCATGGAGCCCCGCCATTTGGGTGTTCGGGTCGTATTGGTAAAGTCTTTTGCCCGTATCCATGAGACGAATCTGAAAAAGCAGGGGATGCTGGCACTGACATTTGCAGACAAAGCTGATTACGATAAGATCCGGGAAGATGATGTCATTGATGTAAACGGGTTGACGGATTTCATTCCAGGTACGCCGTTGAACATTGTATTGAATCATTCAGACGGATCGGTTGATACGATCGTTGCCAACCATTCCTACAATGCTCAGCAGATCGAGTGGTTCAAGGCTGGTGGGGCACTGAATGTGATCCGGAGTCAGATGGCGAAGTGATCTTTGAACGAGCTTAGAAATAGAAAAGCCCCTCGAAATCTCGAGGGGCTTTTTCTCTCCTTGCTTACCACTTCTGCTGATGTTGAATAAGGATCGTTCGGGTCTCCGTCTGTCCGGTTTGTTTATCGGTGATTTTAATTCGATTTGTTCCGTTCGGGAAAGCGCTGGTTTGAATGGTCAGGCGGTCGCGACCATTCCACTGCCCCATTTTTTGTCCGACATCATTCACCCACTCGATCAAGTAATTCGATTGTTTTTTGGAGAAGATTACAATCACTCGATCATTGGCTGGGTTCGGGTGGATCTGGCTCATCAGGTTGCGTGGACTTAGTGAACGTACTGGGGAATAACTTGTTTTTCCTGAATGATCCATTTGTTTGATGCGATACTGCACAGCTGTGCGGATCGGACTAGGGTCAAGGAAGGTGTAGTTTAGTTCATCTGTGCTGTTTCCTTGTGCAGCCTGGGAGGACATGAATCCGATCGTGCGGAATGGCTGGTCGTCACCGTTGTTTTTTCTTTCAATTTCAAATCCGCGGTTATCGATCTCTGTTAACGTAGTCCACTCGAGTTGTGCTTGTTGTTCGTTCCATCTGGCAGTGAAACTGCCGAGTTGAATCGGGAGCGGCGCACAGTTGTTGTCTAACCGGGCAAGGGAGAGGTTGTCGCGGGTGGGACTAGAAACAACAACCCAAAGTGCTCGATCTGCTTCAGGTTTTTGATTGGAGTAGGGAAGATATCCGAGAAGGGGTGAGTTGAATGTATAGGAGTTGCTGCTGTTCAGCGCGATGTTACTGCCGCTGGAAATTTCAATATTGTCTTGTGCGGCATTATAAATGCCATCGCCGTTGTCGATAAAGACTTTATAATTCACAATCAGGCCAGCCGGATCGATCGTTCGGATCTGAAACCGGTATTGGCGAGGAGTTTCACAGATAAGAAAACCCGTGATCCGGGGATCATTCGCGAAGAAATTAAGGCCGCGGGAGAAGCAATGTACATTTTGTGCACTAGCCGATTGGCTCTGCCATACATCCGCGGTGAAATCTTGCGCTATTCCACAACTAGTTTGGCTATTGATTGTGATGTTTTGGATGGTAAATCGATCCGATCCTGCCACAGACCCCACACCCTTAACAATTGAAAGTCCCGTGAACTTGAAGTTTGGAACTGTCGGGTAAGGGGTATAACTACTAAGCATGTACAAAGACCCGCCGAAATGGTAAAACCCAAACGTAGCTACTGCATTCGCTAGATCTGTGAGGTTAGGAGGGTTGTTGTAGGTGAGGGTCGGATATTGTGACTTGGGCCAGATATGTATATAGACATATTTTCCACCCGAGTTGGCATTCATATCAAAGTATAGATCGAAGTTGATGTCGCATCCGCCACTGGTCGTATTCGGAGTGCTGCTGTTCAGTTTCACTGCTGGGTTGAGGATGGTGCACTGTGAATGACTGATGGTTCCACTGGTTATAGCCAGTGCGAACAAGAGGGTTAAAATGGGTACACGCATAGGGTTGATTTGTGGTTAACAGATTGAACCACAAAAAAATCACAGTGCGGCTGTGCCAAAAATGATGAACTCGCTCGTTCGGTATGATGCGAATCAGTTGCCCCAGCGATAGGTTTTGTGCTTGAGTGCGGCCAGGTCTAACACCCGATCTACCACCGTGGCAGCAATTTCCTTCGGGGTTTTGGGCAGGCTGTAGAAGGAGGGGGTAGCCGGACAAATAATCCCACCCGCCAAGGTGACTGCTTCCATATTTCGAATGTGAATGAGATTGTAGGGGGTCTCTCTAGCAACTAGTATCAGTTTGCGTCGTTCTTTTAGAATCACATCAGCGGCGCGGGTGATCAGATCGCCCGATACACCATTAGCAATACGACCCAGCGTACCCATGGAGCAAGGAATAACGATCAGTGTATCGTATTGTCCGGAACCGGAGGCGATTGGAGCCGAGAAGTCATGTGTATCAAATGTTCTTACTGGAAAGTCTTTCCAAGTTTCATTGCCTAATTCCGTACGCCAGACTTCTTTTGCATTGGTACTCATCACCAGCGAGATCTCCTGCACCTGTTCGTTCAGGGCGCATAGTTTTTGTAATAGGTCCTCAGCGTATATGGATCCACTGGCTCCGGTGATGGCTACGGCGATCTTTCTCATGTATGAATAACTAAGAAATGGGCGGGAAGTTCAATCAGTATTTAGCAAATCTATCTCTTCTAGCGGTTTCATAGCAGGCAGTTCCCCTCGCAGCCAGTTTTGTAAGAGTTGCTTGCCAAATGATGTCATGACGCTCTCCGGATGAAACTGAACGCCCTGCCAGGGGTTTGTTCGATGGGTCATAGACATGATACGTCCCTGGGTATCCGCGGAAGTGGCTTGCCAGATATCAGGTAAACTTTCTTTTTCAACCATCCAGCTATGATACCGGCCTACCCGGATATCGTCTGGCAGTCCTTCGTACAACCCGAGTCGATCGCTTGTTGCTAGGATCTTTATGTTGGTCTCAATACCATGCTGTACCTCTGTCAGTTGAAAAAGTCTTCCGCCACTATGTACGGCAAGTGCTTGCATCCCCAGGCACACGCCCAATACCGGCATATTTGATGGTGCGGCACGGATCAGTTCCATTAGGCGGCCTGCTTCTTGTGGTAGGCCCGGACCCGGTGAAAGTACCAGGCGTTCAAAGTCGACAATTTCTTCTGGCTCCACAGCGTCATTCCTACGAACCTCAATGACCTGATCGGTCACCGACTCAAGCAGGTGTACAAGGTTGTACGTGAAAGAATCGTAATTATCGACAACGAGGATTGGTTTCATGTCTCAAAGGCAAAGATATTCAGGAAGGCTTGGGGATGCTCCCTGCTCTCTCAGAAAATGCCTTTTTGCTGTACATTTGCATCATATTTCACCTAATCCTACAGTATGGCAGACCTTTTTGAAAGATTACTCAAGAATCAGGGGCCGCTTGGACAACACCGTGAGCGAGCACATGGATATTTTGCCTTTCCCAAGTTGGAGGGAGAGATCAGCAGTCGCATGAAATTCCGGGGTAAAGAAATGATTGTTTGGAGCCTGAATAACTACCTAGGTCTGGCCAATCATCCCGAAGTCAGAAAAGCGGATGCAGACGGTGCTAAGGAATTTGGATTGGCGTATCCGATGGGTGCTCGAATGATGAGTGGTAACAGTAACCAGCATGAGCAATTGGAAGCTGAATTGGCAGCTTTTGTCGGCAAGGAAGATTCGGCACTGCTCAACTTCGGATACCAAGGAATGGTCAGCATCATCGATGTACTTTGTAGCCGTCATGATGTGATCGTTTATGATGCGGAGAGCCATGCCTGTATCATCGACGGATTGCGTTTACATCCCGGACATCGTTATGTGTTCAAGCATAATGATGTGGCTGATTGCGAAAAGCAATTGCAACGGGCCCAGGCATTGATCGATAAGCAAAAGACCGGCGGTATTCTTGTGATAACTGAGGGCGTGTTCGGAATGGCAGGTGATCAAGGAAAATTAACGGAGATCGCTGCGCTGAAATCAAAATATGAGTTCCGCCTGTTGGTGGACGATGCACACGGATTTGGAACCTTGGGCAAAACCGGTGCAGGTGCCGGTGAGGAGCAAGGATGCCAAGATGCGATCGACATTTACTTCTCAACCTTCGCGAAGTCTATGGCTAGCATCGGGGCGTTTGTTGCCGGTGACAAGAAGATCATCGACTACGTTCGTTACAATATCCGCTCCCAGATATTCGCCAAAAGCCTGCCCATGCCCCTGGTGGTGGGCAATCTCAAGCGATTGGAGTTGTTGCGTAACCATCCCGAATACAAAGACAAGCTTTGGAGTAATGCCCGCAAATTGCAAGACGGCCTGAAAGCTCGTGGATTTGATATTGGTAAAACCGATTCAGTGGTAACCCCAGTTTACATGCATGGCGGTGTAGAGGAGGCTACGGCCATGGTAATGGACCTGCGGGAGAACTACGGGATCTTCGCCTCCATCGTAGTATATCCGGTTATCCCCAAAGGGCACATCATCTTCCGCTTGATCCCCTCTGCCGTACATACCGACGAGGATATTGAATTAACCCTCCAGGCGTTCTCGGACACCAAGAAAAAGCTGGATGCAGGTGTTTATCGCGTGGATGCCATCCCGGCTATGGCTGAAAAGTCCTGATACGGTTTAACAGAACCTTCTACAAGCCATCGATTTTCGATGGCTTTTTTATGCCCCCTGAAGAGCAGATTGAGTTATTTTTATCCTCCAAATCAGTATATGCGCAAACAGATTGTACCCCTTTTAAGCCTGCTACTATTTTCAGGTCAGTTATTGGCCCAGACTAAGTCCATCACCCTGGAGGACATTTACAAAAAAGGCACCTTCCGGGGCGAGTTCGTGCCTGTCATATTCGATAGCACACAAAAAGAAGCGGAATTGCGACTAGACGGGGTAACAGATGTGAACGGTAAGCCTTTTGGTCAACCTGAAAGCTCGGTCGCTTCACCCGCTGATGGAAAACTCTACCTGTTGCGTAAAGGGACAGAGTCTATCTACCGTCGTTCCTCCAAGTCCTGGATCTATTTGTATGATACGGTGAGCCGCAAATTGACTCGCTTAGCTGAGGAGAAAGTCCTTCACCCCAGCTTTTCACCTGATGGAAGCCGCATCGCCTACGTGATGAGCAACAATTTGTATGTATATGAGGTGAAAAGCGGCACAACGAAAGCATTAACAACCGATGGTGTGTGGAACAAGATCATCAATGGTAATTGTGACTGGGTGTACGAGGAAGAGTTTGAGTTCACACAGGCCTATGCCTGGAGCCCCAAGGGGAGTTTCTTGGCCTATTATCGTTTTGATGAGTCAAAGGTGCCGGAGTACAACATGACCATCTTTGACAATGGGTACAATAAGGATTATCGCTATAAATACCCGAAGGCAGGTGATGTGAATTCAACAGTACAGATCCTGATCCATGATTTTACGCAGAACAAAGTGGCGAAAGCTCAATTTTCGGAGGGGGATGTTTATATCCCGCGGATCAAATGGACACAGCAGGATAGTAGCCTGGTTGTTTTTTGGATGAATCGCCATCAGAATCACATGCAGCTGTTGTCGACTTCCGCCACTACCGGTCAGTCAAAAGTGCTCTATGAAGAGCGTAATAAATATTTTGTTGAGATCAACGACGATTGGCAGTTTTTGAAAAATGGCAAGCAGTTGCTCTTCACCAGCGAGAAGGATGGGATGCGCCGATTGTATGTGTTACAAATGGACAATGGTCAACTCACCCCGCTCAGCCGCCCCGATGCAGAAGTGGCGGAGATCAATGCGGTGAATGAGGCTGGGAAGCAGGTGTTTTATACCTTGGCTTGGCCTCGTCCGATGGACAGGAACTTGTTCGTGTCTGATTTTTCCGGGAAAAAATCGGCTGCCTTGACAACTGACTCGGCCTGGCATCGGGTGGAGCTGAATGACGACTTTACACAATTCTTTGATTTTCGATCCACCATCAACGAGCCGAATGTGGTGACAGTCCAGAAAATATCACTCGACAAGAAGAAGGGCTGGAAAACATCTCTGATTCGCACCGTTTCGGAAAGTGCTAAGCTGCGGACAAAACTCGCTGAATATGGATTCGGACAATCTGCATTCCTCCGTATACCGAACTCAAAAGGGGATACGCTAAACGGATGGATGTTGAAGCCATCGAATTTCGATCCCTCCAAAAAATATCCGGTGCTTTTCTGTAATTACGGTGGACCGGGTTCACAGCAAGTTGCCAACCGTTGGGGTGTGGTGAGTCCCTGGCATCAAATGATGAGTCAGAAAGGATTCATCATTGTGAGTGTAGACAACACCGGCACCGGCTACAGAGGAGAGGAGTTCAAGAAGAAGACGTACCTGCAGTTAGGAAAATTCGAGATCGAAGATCAGATCGATGCGGCATTGGAGCTGGGTAAACTGCCATTTGTTGATAAATCCAGAATCGGTCACTGGGGTTGGAGTTATGGTGGCTTCATGAGCTCACTAGCCATTACCAAGGGAGCGGACGTGTTCAGTGCAGCAGTTGCGGTTGCACCCGTTACGAGCTGGCGCTATTATGATAATATCTACACGGAGCGCTACATGCGCACGCCACAGGAAAATCCCAAAGGGTATGATGATAACTCGCCGATCAACTTCACCAATCGCATCAAGGGTAAGTATCTGATCATACATGGAACTGCGGATGATAATGTGCATTTTCAGAATGCTACCCAAATGATCACCTCCTTGGTGAAAAGTAATATTGATTTCGAGAGTATGTATTATCCGAATAAGAATCATGGTATCAGCGGTGGTATGGATAATACGACTATGCATCTCTGGCATAATATGACCCAGTGGATCGAAAAGAATCTCGGTGGGCAGATAGCTTCCCCCTCAGCCGAGGTGGTTGTGACAGCGCCAAAGGATACAATGTGTCTTTTGACAGGAAAAGGCTTTCAGCTTCCGGATAGCACTTCGGTTTTTTTGATCAAAAATGGTGATCAATCGCCCAGTCAGGAAGTGAAAACAATGGGTGGGGGTTTTGCCTTCACGATCCCGATGGAAGATGCCAATCTTTATTTTTTGCAGGTTGGAAGTCAGAATCGACCGATCGAATTGTTTCTTCAGCCGGGAACTGTGAGTGTTGAGCCATCTGCGGGAAAGCCAAATGAATATGAGGTGAAGGGTTCTCCGGCGCATTTGGATTTTCAATCATTCATCAAGCGATTCTTGCCCATCGTTCAACAGACCAATCAGTGGGCCGGCATCATCAATACCACACAAAACCCCGCACAACGCGATAGTTTGATGGCTCTTTATCAGACCTCGCAGACGAATATGCAATTACTGATCGATTCGATCATTGATGCCAATCCGAACTCACCTGTTGCTCCTTTTATATTGTCTGCGACCTATGGATTCAGTCAAGATCCGGTCGTTCTGGAGCGTAGGTATAAGAAATTATCTCTGGCCGGTCAGCAGTCGACCATCGGTAAGCAATTATTGACGATGATCGAGGATAGTAAAGTGGGAGCAGTTGGCAGCATGGCAATGGAATTCACACAGGACGATGTAAATGGCAACCCGGTTTCCCTTTCTTCCTTCAGAGGGAAATACGTGTTATTGGATTTCTGGGCCAGTTGGTGTGGTCCCTGCCGTTCGGAAAACCCCAATGTCGTTGAGAACTATCAGCGCTTCAAGGATAAAAATTTTACGGTGCTGGGTGTTTCATTGGACCGACCCGGTCAGAAAAATCGTTGGCTTGAGGCCATCCAGGAAGATAAATTGACTTGGACACATGTCAGCGATCTTCAATTCTGGAATAACGCAGTAGCTAAGCAATATAAAGTGCAAAGCATCCCTCAGAATCTATTGATCGATCCGAATGGGGTGATTATTGCGAAGAATCTGCGCGGGGAAGCGTTGGGACAAAAGCTGTGCGAAGTATTGGGCTGTAACTAACGAGAAAGGCCCAACACATCCTGCATGGTATAAATGCCGGTTTTTCCTTTCAGGAATTTTGCTGCCATCACGGCTCCTGTTGCAAATCCTATTCGGTTATGCGCCGTATGTGTGATCTCTATTGAATCAATGTCCGATTGATAAAGGATCTTGTGTGTGCCCGGCACCTTGTCGATTCGCTTGCTGATGATCTCCAGTTCATCTGATTGGGTTGTCGGCTGATTTACCCAATTCTTTTTAGCGGAGTTGTTTGCGATCAACTGTTCGGCAAGTGTGATCGCTGTTCCGCTGGGGGCATCTTTTTTTTCCGTATGATGGATCTCTTCCAGCGATATTTTGTATTCATCATGTGGGGCCATCAATCTAGCGAGCTGTTTATTGAGTTCAAAAAACAAGTTGACACCCACACTGAAATTACTGGCGTACAAGAAGCTGCCGCCCAGCGCTGTGCAACGGCTTACGACATCTTCCCATTGATTCAACCAGCCGGTGGTACCGCAAACTATCGGTACACCCAGTTCAAAGCATTTTACGAGGTGGTGCGGAGCAGACTCTGGTGCGGTGAATTCGATGGCTACCTCTGCTTGTTTCATCTCAGGAGCCTGCCATCCTTCGGGGTTGTTGGCGTCTATTCGTAGTATGATTTCGTGGCCTTGCGTCATGGCGACAGACTCAATGGCCTTGCCCATTTTACCATAACCGATAAGGGCGATTTTCATGGCTTATTATTTTCCGATTTTTAAGACGACACTGAGGCCGCTGGTTCCGGCCAGTTGACTCCTTCCGGGTTTGAGTTGAAGCGAGAGGTCTGGTCCCACATCGAAACTCTTGAGGTGGGCATCGACTGTAGCATCTACAACATTCAGTCCCCAAAGAAGCAAAAAGAAAAGAACTGAATAATCTATATCACGTCGAAACTGGTCGCGGTAATAGCGAAGTGATTCTTCGTCCAATGGTTTCATCAGCGGATTGATCTGGTCGAACAGGGTGGAATCGGTAAAGTTGACGCGCATGTTGTATTTCACGCGGTAGGCGAATCGGGTGTCTTTATAATTGTTCAGATTATACACGAAAACACCTGCGCAGGTGCCCAGCGCTCCATACACGATCGGCAGTTTCCAGTATTTTTTATTGTAGATCTGTCCCCAGCCGGGCACAATGGCTGATCGGATCGCGGCTACCCGCGGACTATGTTTCTTGCTTAGGGAATCGTACCGATTTGCTTTACGCGTCGGAGCGGTAGGGGTGCTATCGGACGGTTGGATCGCTTCTGCAGTAGAAAGCAAACTCAGGAAAGTCAGCAGTAGCAGAATATTTTTCATATCAATCCAATGGCACGTTCAGTTGCCGGAGGATCTTGTTCAATTCTTCGTTGGAATAGAATTCGAGTGTGATGGCTCCGTCTCCTTTTGGGTTTTGATGTAAATGAACCCGTGTGCTGAAATGGGAAGCTAATTTATCCTGAATTCGTTTGAGTGGACCGTCGTTGGTCGATTTTGCAGGATTTTTAACAGCGGCCGGTTGTTTGTATAGGTTTCGCACTAACGCCTCTGTCTGACGAACAGACAGCTCTTTGTTCAATATCTCTTTGAAGACATACAGTTGCTGATCAACAGTGCCTACATTGACCAGCGCCCGTGCGTGTCCCATGGAGATTTTATTATTTCTGACAGCTAATTGTATATCTGGCGGAAGTTTCAGTAGGCGAATGAAATTGGCAACGGTGCTTCGGTCTTTTCCCATGCGCTCCGCTACTTGCTCTTGTGAGTAATTGAGCTCATCCATCATTCGTTTGTAGCTGAGGGCAACTTCAACAGCGTTCAGGTCTTCCCGTTGTAGGTTTTCCAGTAAGGCCAACTCCAACAGCTGTTGGTCGTTCGCCTGGCGGATATAGGCGGGCACTTCAGTGAGCCCGGCTAGCTGAGCAGCTCGCCAACGGCGTTCTCCGGCGATGAGTCGGTATTTGCCGTTGGTCATCTGAGAGACGGTGACCGGCTGGATGATGCCATGCAATTTGATGGAGTGTGCAAGCTCGTTCAGGGCAGCTTCATCAAAATCGTGACGGGGTTGTTTTGGATTCGGTTGAATGTCCACTACAGCTATTGCCATCGAATGGGTCATGTGCTCCACCACCGCTTGTTTGAGCTGGCCTTGTGGAGACTTGATGTCTGTATCGATGGACTGCAGCAAGGATCGGATTCCTTTGCCCAGCAGATCTTTGTTTGGTTTTGAAGTGGCCATGGCTATTGTAGTTTATCAATCCAGCACTCTATCCTCGTTCTTAATCTTGGTCATGTTATTTTTCTGTAGTATCTCTTTGGCGAGGTTCAGGTAGTTGACCGATCCTTTGCTATTGCCATCGTACAGGATCACGGGTTTGCCAGCAGACGGAGCTTCGGCCAACCGGGCATTGCGATGAATGATGGTATTGAAGACGAGTTCGTCAAAATGCCGGCGCACTTCACTCACAACTTGGTTGCAGAGCCGCAATCGGCCATCGTACATGGTCATCAGGATCCCTTCGATCGCCAGATTTGTATTCAGTCGGCTCTGAACGATCTTGATCGTATTCAATAATTTCCCGAGTCCTTCTAATGCAAAAAATTCAGCTTGTACGGGTATCACGACTGAATCTGCTGCGGTCAAGGCATTTACGGTGATCAGTCCGAGTGAGGGTGAACAGTCGATGATGATGAAGTCGTACTCGGAACGGAGCGAATCCAACATTGTTTTTAAAACCATTTCTCGGCTCGGATAGTTGATCATCTCAATTTCCGCACCTACCAAGTCGATGTGTGAGGGGATCAAGTCAAGGTTGGGGATCTCGGTTTTGAGGATCACATCCTTGGGGCGGGATTGGTTTACCATGCAGTCGTAGAGGCTCTGTGTGATGTTCTGCAAGTCGAACCCTACACCAGTGGTGCTGTTCGCCTGGGGGTCGCCGTCTACTAAAAGAGTTTTGAACTCCAGTACCGCCAAACTGGCGGCCAGGTTGATGGCTGTGGTGGTTTTTCCAACGCCTCCTTTTTGATTCGCTACACCGATTATTCTAGCCATGTCTGTGAGGGATGATCGTAAAGTGAAAGGGCTACAAAATACGGCAAAATTCAGTTATATAGACGTGTCAGAACCTTCTTGTTCAGCGGTTGTTATCGGAGGAGTTAATTTCGTCCTTCATGCGCATCACCACCTTCGGGATTATTGCTACGGCCGTTTACCTGCTGATCGACCTCTATGTATTCTGGGTGTTACGGGTATATCTAGTGAATGCTGGTTTTCGACGGGCCGGGTGGGTGCAAGCTGGCTATCTGTTACTCAGTCTTGGGACCTTGGTGTTTTTTTTCTTTGTCCCCAAAATGGTTCAATCAGGATGGTGGAAACCCGTCGGGATGACGGTGTTTGCAGCCGGTGTGGCCTGGTTTTTAGCGAGGGGGGTGGCAGCCTTGTTTTTCCTGGTCGATGATCTGCGGAGGTTTCTTCAATGGGGTGGGATCGAAGCCTATCGCCTCGCAGTACCCACTACAACGATCGATTCCGGGGTAAGCCGTTCTGTTTTTTTGAGTTGGATGGGTGTTGTGACAGGTACCGGACTGTTGGGAAGTTTGGTCTACGGATTCGGGAATAAATACCGGTACGAAGTTCGTCGGCAGCGCATCCGATCACCCAAGCTACCGAAGGCATTCGAGGGCCTTCGGATCGTACAGCTCTCGGATATTCATGCAGGTAGTTTTGATGATCCGGCTGCAGTGGAAAGAGGAATTGAAAAGGCGATGGCCTTAAAGCCTGATCTGATTTTTTTTACCGGAGATCTAGTAAATAATTTGGCTAGTGAGATGGAGGGGTATGAGAAATTATTCTCCCGGCTGAGTGCTCCCTTAGGGGTGTATTCCATTCTAGGGAATCATGATTACGGAGATTATGTTGGTTGGGAAACAGCTGAATTAAAGAAATCAAACCTAGATCGATTGAAGTCTATTCATTCGAAGATGGGCTGGCGGCTTTTACTGAACGAACATGTTCATATTGAAAAAGAGGAAGATCGGATCGTTTTGATCGGGGTGGAGAATTGGTCTTCTCGCGCAAACTTCAAAAAGTACGGAGACTTGGCGCTTGCCAGCCAGGGGGTAGCAGCAGCAGATTTTCAGATCTTGTTAAGTCACGACCCCTCCCATTGGGAAACGGAGGTTTCGACGGCTTATCCGAGTATCGATCTGACCTTATCGGGGCATACCCACGGTATGCAGTTCGGGGTTGAATTGCCCGGATTGCGTTGGAGCCCGGTGCAATATGTATACCGTCGATGGGCCGGGCATTATCAGCAAGGCGAACAACATTTGTACATCAACCGGGGCTTTGGCTTTTTGGGTTACCCTGGACGGGTAGGAATATTGCCGGAGATTACACTTATTGAACTGCACGCATGAACCCTGTTAAGGTAATTTAACAGCCTTTAAAATGTAAGATTACTAGTTTTGATTCGTTATCCGTTTAACACTAAAACCTAAGATTATGCGCGTAAAAAACATTTTCCTGATTGCATTTTTATTGATTACATCTGTAGCATCAGCACAGTTCGATCTTGGCATCAAAGGCGGGATCAACGTGAATAAGATCGATGGGGTGTCATTTACGGATGAGTTCAAGTACGGGTATCATTTGGGCGGGTTTGCAGCGATCGGCCTGGGCAAGAAATTCGGTCTGCAACCAGAGGTGCTGTATAATCAGAACACACTCCGGGTAGACAGCAGTTACACCAATGCCATCAATGTATTCCAAAATGGGCTTACTAATGTGAAGCTGAATTACATTTCGATTCCCATTTTATTGAATTATAAGCTTGTCGGCAAGTTCATTACCCTCCAAGCAGGTCCTCAATTTGGTATCCTGATCGATCAGAATCGCAGTTTGTTACAAAATGGGGGAGATGCCTTTAAGAAAGGAGACTTTTCGATGTTGGGTGGCGTGCAGATCAAACTGGGGCCATTGCGGGTAAATGGACGCTATGTGATCGGCTTGAACAACATCAGTGATCTTTCTGATGGGAATAAATGGAAAAGTCAGGGATTTCAACTTTCTGCAGGGCTAGCCTTGTTGTAGTTCAGCGCTCAACGTTTAGTTGAACAGAAGGGCTGAACCCCGAACCCTGAATGTTGAACTAACAAGCCTTTCTGTCAGTCCCCGCCCCGTTGGTACAAGAATTGGACATACGGAGCGGGGATTTTATATTTAGCCCCTTCTGTATTCTTTTAATAATCTGATAGACATGATTTTGCGCCCGGAAGAAGAAATGGATTTTTTACCCATCATCCCGCTGCATGAGGGTGATCAGGACGAGATTGCGAACTTGGTATTACCCGAGGAGCTGCCTTTATTACCGCTTCGAAACACGGTTCTTTTCCCGGGGGTGGTATTACCCATCACCGTGGGCCGTGATAAGAGCATAAAGGCGGTAACGGATGCGTATAAATCAGATAAGCTGATCGGGGTGGTTGCCCAGCAGGACAGTCAAGTTGAAGACCCACAAGTCGGGGATCTCAGCGCTGTCGGTACAGTAGCCCGCATTGTCAAACAGATCAAAATGCCGGATGGGGGAACCACCATCATCATTCAGGGAAAGACGCGATTCAAGATCCAGGAGATCACGGCATCAGAGCCGTATTTCAAAGCCAGGGTGGAGAAGCTGGTTGAACAGGAAGCTCCGGCAGATGAGGATTTTCAGGCCTATGTGGCCAACATCAAGGAGTTGGCATCCGAGATCATTCAACTCTCTCCCAATATCCCAACGGAGGCGGGCATCATCCTGAAAAACATCGAGAACCCGGTTTTCCTGATTCATTTTGTTTCCAGTAATCTCAGTGTTGAATTATCGGAGAAGCAGAAGTTACTGGAGCTTGACGACGTTCGTCAGCGTGCCGATCTGCTGATGCAATTTCTTCAGCGTGAGTTGCAGTTTGCAGAGTTGAAGAATAAGGTCACCAATAAGACCCGCACGGAGATCGATAAACAGCAACGCGAATATTTTCTGCAGCAGCAGCTAAAAAGTATTCGCGAGGAGTTGGGCGGCGACAGCAACCAACAAGAGCTGAAGGAGATGCAAAAAAAGGCAGAGCAAAAAAAATGGCCCGCTGCTGCCAAAGAACTTTTTCAAAAAGGGATGGAGAAGCTGGAGCGTATGCACTCCAGTACGCCGGATTATTCGGTTGTATATAATCACCTTGATCTCATGTTGGATCTTCCTTGGGGGGAATGTACCGATGACAACTATGATCTTAAGGAGGCGCGAGTGACATTGGATCGGGATCATTACGGAATGAAGAAGATCAAAGAGCGGATCTTGGAGTACCTGGCTGTTCTGAAATTGAAGGGAGATATGAAAAGTCCGATCCTTTGCTTTTTGGGCCCTCCGGGTATTGGTAAAACATCGTTGGGAAAGAGTATCGCACAGGCCCTTGGCCGGAAATACGTCCGATTGAGTTTAGGTGGATTGCATGATGAGAGTGAGATCCGTGGGCATCGAAAGACTTATATCGGTGCCATGCCGGGCCGTATCCTTCAATCGATCAGGAAGGTGAATTCATCGAATCCGGTCATGATCCTGGATGAGATCGACAAAGTGGGTCGAGACGTTCGAACCGACCCTTCATCAGCCTTATTGGAAGTGTTGGACCCGGAGCAGAACCATAGTTTCTACGACAATTACCTTGAGGCTGAATATGATTTGAGTAAAGTTCTGTTTATTGCCACGGCAAATGATATTCAGCACATCCAGCCGGCGCTGCGCGATCGATTAGAGATCATCGATCTGAGTGGATATGCGCTGGAGGAAAAAGTTCAAATTGCCAAACGTCACCTGGTGCCGAAGCAAAAAGAGCAGCATGGTCTTAGTAAGGCTTCGATTCAGCTTTCGGATAAGGTATTGGAGCGTTTGATTCAGGACTATACCCGCGAAAGTGGTGTTCGCGAATTGGACAGGCAATTGGCATCCATCATGCGGAACCAGGCTATGGAAATGGCGTTGACCGGAAAGGTGAAGCGTTCACTGGGGGCGGAGGATGTCGAAAAAATCCTGGGTAAGCCACGTTATTCAAATGATTTGTACAAAACGGCCTTGATCCCCGGGGTGGCAGTCGGATTGGCATGGACCTATGTGGGAGGAGATATTTTGTTTCTGGAGACCAGTCTCAGTGACGGAAAAGGGGAGATGAAGCTGACCGGCAATCTTGGTCAGGTGATGAAGGAAAGTGCCAGCACGGCCTATACGTATCTGCAGGTAAATGCGCGCAAATTCGGAATCGATCCTTCACTGTTTGAGAAGAAGAATGTTCATATTCACGTTCCGGAAGGAGCGGTGCCGAAGGATGGTCCAAGTGCGGGTGTAACCATGTTGACCGCTATGGCATCAGCCTTTAGTGGTAAAAAGGTAAAGCCCTATCTCGCCATGACCGGTGAGATTACCTTGCGCGGGCAAGTACTGCCAGTTGGCGGTATTCAGGAAAAAGTATTAGCAGCTAAACGTGCAGGGTTGCGCGAAATCATACTCTGTGCACAAAACGAGAAGGATGTAGCTGAGATCGAGCCCGCATACATAAAGGGACTGGAGTTTCACTATGTCAAAAACATGAACCAGGTGTTGGAATGGGCCATTCCCGGGTTGCCCCTTCGATAACTGACTCAGTTGTTATATTTTCGGATGTGCGTACGCCACTTCTTTGCGGGGGATTGATCCTGTTGCAGCTTGTCGCCGAGGCTCAACTATTGGGTGGTGCTGCCTCGTTTAACTTCCTACGGCTTCCTGCCGGAGCTGTTTCCAATGCACAAGGCGGGTTGGTTGTAGCGCAGGATGAATCTGATCTTTCACTTTCATTCCAAAATCCTGCGTTGTTAACAGCGGTCAACCATGCTCGCATTCAGGCCTCTTTTTTGAATTTGCCAGGAGGAGCTAAAAACTATTTTCTTTCGGGGTCAAACCGCAGTAAAACATCTTCGGTCGTCACCGCTTTATCTATTCAGTACGTTGATCATGGTGAAGTTTCTTCAGCCGATGCAGGTGGGAATGTGTTGGGTAGGTTTCGCCCACGTGAGTGGACGGTGCAGTTGGCCGCCTCTATGCCTTACAAGCAGCGGTGGGCTGGAGGGGTCTCATTGCAATTTGCACATGCTTCCTATGATACGTATCGAGCCGATGCGCTGCTTTCAAATATTGGCATCCGATACCGAGATACACTAAGCGGATGGCATGGGGGTGCCGTCCTGCGATATACAGGTTTTTTTATTCGTCGTTTTACTAGCAATGATCCGTCTGTATTGCCTGTTGAACTGGCTATTGGCGTTTGGAAGAAATTGATCGGATCACCCTTTTCCATCGGGTGCACGATTCAGCGCATGCAGCGATGGGATTTGGACGCTGACGCGTTATTTGATCCGGCATTTTCTGTGATCGGTATGGATGACAGGCGCTCAACATTTATAGGACAGTTTTTCAACCACTTGATCTTATCAACTCGAGTGGAGGTGCATCCCCGTGTTCATTTCATGGGGGGGTATAATTTTCTTCGTCGGCGTGAATTGAGTTGGGCTGGTGGTGCCAATGGATTAAGCGGATTTTCTTATGGGTTCAGGGCTCAATTTGACCCAGTGCGGCTTGCCTTTAGTCGGGCACACTATCAGTCAGGACAGGCAATGAGTCAAGCGTCTATGGAGTTCTCGTTAAAGAAGCCCTCGAAGGGCTGGAAGAGATGACCAGGCTATTCTTGCAAATAGATCGTCGAGTCTTTCAAGTATTTCATTTTTTCACCGAATAGAGAGTTGACAGTGGCTCGCAATAGATTAACATGCGAGATCGATGGGTAGAAATGACTGTATTGCTGTTTTGGAAGATAAATGCTGGTCAACGTTTGAAAATGGTAGGGGATCGGTAACTCAATCGGATTTGTCCGGATAGCATGATCTCCTATCAGCAGAATAGCTGCTTTTTTATCGGATCTCCTCTGAATGCTGTCGACTAGTTTGAGTAATTGTCGGTTGGTGTAATCTAAATATTCCAGATAAATGGCCGTGTCTTTTTTGATCCATTCTGCCTTTGGTCTTAACTCCCCTGACCTATTGTAATAGTAAGGAGCATGTGGCATGATCAAATGTGTATAGTGGAAACTGGATACGTCAGTCTTAGTTGTCTGTATTGTTTCTTGGTAGAGGTATTCGTTATTTTTTCGATTGATCTCATCCAGATCAAAATAATCAGCAGCCCACTCAAAGTCGGTAAATACGTGATAGCCGATATCTCGGATCACTCTTCTGGTCAATGTTTGCTCGGTCAAGGGCTTGGTCTTCCCTGGCAGCAGATAAGGCTTTACTGGCGAGGGTGCTCCATAGAAATCAAAAATTGAATGATTCTTAAATTGATAACCCTTTTGCTGTAAATAGGTATTGAATGGGTTTTCTTGTATCGTCTGAAAACAATAGCTCAGGTGATTAAGGCTTGCATTTCTGCCTACGATTTTTCGGAGATAGTTCATATTGAACAGGCTCGCAGTAGAGAATTCGGTGAAATTGTAATTACTGACGGCACTGTCAGCGATATAAAATCCCCGACCACGGAGCTGGTTGAGAAACGAGTCGTTAGCGAAATTAAAGAACTTCTTTAAGGTTATATTTCCTGGATATTCGTCAGCAATGACCAAGTAAATATCTGTTAACTGATCAGGCTGATTGTTTCCAATTCGTGTGTTTTCCAAAAGGGGGTTGCGGATTTTACTTGGACTGCCGTTGGCAATAAATATACCCAGGTCGACTATAGTCAGCAGTATCAGTGTGGTGCATAAGAAGTACAGATATCTCAGTTGCGAAAGGGCTCCTTTTCGAATCGAATAGCCGATAAGCAGTAAGAGAATAAAGATCAAAGGCAGTAGATATGAATATTTGTTGATTGCAGAAAAAGGAAATGTTGCTTTTAATGTGTCCTGGATGGCGCCAAAAAACAACTCAATGAACAAAATGTAAAATCCCAAAATAAAAGCCTGCTTCCAGTTCTGATAAAAAGCGCGACTGATTAGAGCGGCAAATAGTCCATAACCAACGTAAATGAAATAAAGTAGAATAGCCTCAGGGAGTGGAATGATCGGGTAGAATTCAACGAAGCCATGGATTACAAAGAATAGTGGTAGTAGAAGAAGGGGCCAGGCTGCAATCTTACGCATACTATTTTTTTCTTAGTCGATACATGAATCGTCCCGACGAACCTATTTCAATGCGCTCTTCTATGTGGAAAAATCTCTCCATATGCTTTTCGGTCGTGATTTGTTCATATTCATGATAGACATGATCTTTATCTTCTCGCATTTGTAAAGCTAGCGGATCGTCTGCCGGAATGAATTCCAATAAAAGTATGTTCTTAGTCAATTTACTTAACCGTTCAATACAGTACTCTGATGGTATGTTGTTTCGGATGATTAAGTGATGAATGATCGCTAATGCCAGTACGATTTCGTAGGGGCCTGACGAGAGAATTCCGGATGAGGGGGGACTATCGGTAAAGTTTGTATTGGAGAGATCAAGTACGAGGGGTAATATATGTTCATGATAGTTGAATGAATCCCCTTTTACTTCACTGAATAACCCTTCAATAGAGGCTTCACTGTTATCTACGGCAATCGTAAACGAACATTTTTCCGCCAGTATTTTGGTAAAGTGTCCGGTATTGGAGCCCAGGTCTAATCCGGTTTTGAACATTGGAAATTCTTCCATCCAAGAGCGGATAATTCGTTCTTTTTCCTCCATATAATTTGCTCTTGTGGCTACTTCCTCATAGTAATGGGCCCAGTGTTCACTTTTGTTGGCTACTTTACAAGTTTCAACGGCACGCTGGAGACTTGAAATCAGATCAATATGTTTTTTCTCACTGAAAGTGAGCTGTTTTTTTTGTTGGCGCTGTCCATCCCTGATGATCGCAGATTGCAAATGAATATTCAGGGTGATATCAATATTTAAATAGGAATTGAGGGGGAGTAATTTTCTGGTTGTTCTTAATCCGATTCCCGCTGGCCAGCCTAGTAAAATTCTATTGGTTGGAATAGTAGTATAATGGCTAATTGCCAAGGGTGCCAAAAATGATTCACAAAACTGCCTGTAAGCGACCCAGGGTTTCTGTGTAACTATTTTTTCAAAGGATAGGGTGTCGATGAAAACGGGTCGGCAGCCAATAAATTGTATATTTTTCGGCGTAGCATCTTTTAATGCCATCCCATATTGCAGGGAAATTTTCTGAATCTTCAGCGTGAGGATGGCTGCGTCGCGGAGTTGAGAATGGCACCAATTTTCGGGTTGACTGATAAAAGGTATTCGATCCGGTTTGAGGATTTTATATGCCTCTTTATTTTCCGTATCTGTAATTTCCTCGTGCGCTATGAGTAATTTTTGGGAAGTCAATTTTTCATAAAGTCCCGATGCTATTAAATGATTATAATGTAGCCTGTAGCATTGGTTTACTTGTCTGTAAATGATTCCATTTTCTTCGAAGACAAATCCAGCCGGATCACGGTAAGAGCTGGAGAGTTGATTTTTTCTTGGATTCATTGCTCTTTATGGCGGTTCTTACTGCCTGTAAAGCGGCCAAAGAAATTTCGAATGATGTGAAGGATGTTGCGGAAATAAAAAACTACCCCCAGGATAGAGGCAATTATCACCTGGGCCAAATAACTGCCACTACCCGGATCTATGTATAACAGGCAGATCACAGGTAGCTCAGATTTGTTTTGGGGGTCAGGGTCAGTAGTGTTTCGTACATCAGCTGTATGGTTTGTTCTATATCATTCCGGTGGATCATTTCAACCGTCGTGTGCATATAGCGTAGCGGGATCGAGATTAGTACAGAAGGACAGCCGTCATTCGAATAGGCAAATGAGTCGGTATCGGTACCGGTACTTCTGCTGAGCGCCCGCCATTGGATGGGGATTTTCTTTTTTTCGGCTACTGACTCAACCAATGCAAGCAGTTTATTGTGTACGGCCGGCGCATAGGACAGCGAGGGGCCTTTCCCGGTCGATACGTCGCCTTCAATGTTCTTGTTGATCATGGGCGTCGTCGTGTCATGGGTTACATCCGTTACAATGGCCACATGTGGTTTAATTCGACGTGCGATCATCTCGGCTCCGCGAAGTCCGATTTCCTCTTGCACAGCATTCACTACATATAGGCCGAAGGGTAATTTCTTTTTATTCTCTTTGAGTAATCGAGCGACTTCAGCGATCATGAATCCGCCGATTCGGTTATCAAACGCACGGCCGATGTAGTTGCCATTGGCCAATTCGTCAAAACCATCCTGATAGGTTACCACAGCGCCGATGTGTACACCTAATTCCATCACCTCTTTTTTACTGCGAGCACCACAATCGAGCCAAAGGTTATCGGTACGGGGTGACGGTTCTTTCTGATCGGGATTCCCGATGCGGGTATGAATGGCGGGCCATCCAAATACGGCTTTAACGGGTCCTTTTTTTCCGTGTATGATCACCCTGGAAGCCGGTGCTGTCTGGTGATCTACGCCTCCATTTCTTTTCAGGTAGATCAAGCCGTCGGCTGTTACGTAATTCACGAACCAGCTGATCTCATCGGCATGGGCTTCGATGACAACGCGAAACGGATGATCCGGATTGATGACGCCTACCGCGGTTCCGTAGGGATCTACATAATGTGTCTCCACATAGGGTTTCAGGTATTCCAGCCATAGTTTTTGCCCCCAGGTTTCAAATCCAACCGGCGAGGCATTGTTGATATACTCACGAAAGAACTGAAATGAGGTGTCTGTCAACAAAGACTTTTTTTTCGCGGCGGATGTTTTTTCGATGCCATATGATTCTTGTGTCGTTAGGGTTTTTTCAATCGGATGGTTGGCGATTCGGTGTAATTGCTTCTGTTTTTAGCTTTATCGATCAGGAGTAGTCCGAAGGCAGCTGTGGTATCGCGCTGACTAACCCCGGGGAGCTTGGTGAGGTCAGGATAGTTATTTGTGTTGTATTCAAACTGGAGACTGATTTCGGCTCGTTGAACCCCTGCGGGCATACCCAGTTGTAAAAATCCGAAGCGGAAAGTATCTTTTCGCACTACAGCTGTATTGTTGTACCACTTGTAGACGATCAGCGCGGAATCAATATCGCCCTCCAGGTCCGTATAGGTACCGTCAACCTGAATGATGCTGCCACTGACAGCGACGGAGGGGGAGATCGATTCAATGCTGACTTGTGGTACGGTCGTGTATTTGTCCTTCTGGCAACTAACTACCAACGTTAAACACAGCGTACCTATGCCGAACCTTCTAAGCATGACCTAACTTTGTACCAAATTTACCGGATTTACCTCGATTCCATGCGTCCTGATTGGCATCAAATAAGAACATTGGCACCCCAAGATTTTGAAGGAATGGCCTCGCTGGTATGCCGCTACCAACTGGAGGAAAATTTGGTTTATCGGCGCTATGCCGATGCTATCGGGTTCACAGGCAATTTTTCAGAAAACATATCGCCCCCAGTCTTTCTTCCCATCAGTTTTTTTAAGTCAGACCTGATCGTTTCGGGTGAATTTTCTCCCCAAGCCATTTTTGAGAGCAGCGGTACAACCGGATCCATCACCAGCCGTCATGCTGTCCGGGATCTGGATATCTACCGGGATCAGCTCATGCGGAATTTTGAGCGTGTTTACGGCCCCGTGCAGGATTGGTGTATACTGGCCTTGCTGCCCTCTTATCTCGAAAGAGGAAACTCCTCTTTGGTATTCATGGTCAACGACCTGATCGAACGAGGTGGGCATCCCGAAAGCGGATTTTACTTGAATGAATGGGATCAACTGATCGAACAGGTGAACAAGGGGGAGCGAGAAGGCCTCAAGACCATGTTGATCGGAGTGGGCTTTGCCTTGTTGGATCTCGCAGAAAAGTTCACAACCTCATTGAAGCATACGCTCATTTTGGAAACCGGCGGGATGAAAGGAAGGCGAAAAGAATGGGTCAGAGAGGAGCTACATGATCACTTGAAGCACTGTTTTGGGGTCGATACCATCCACGCGGAGTATGGAATGACAGAATTACTTTCACAGGCCTACTCTGTGGGGAATGGGATCTATCAATGTCCGCCCTGGATGCGCGTGCTGATCCGAGAGGAGGAAGATCCGCTTACGGTCAAAGAAACCGGTAAAGGGCTGCTGAATATTATCGACCTGGCCAATATTCACTCCTGCGCATTTGTCGCAACGGATGATATCGGTGAGGTATACGCCGATGGACGTTTCAGCGTGTTAGGTAGAAGAGATGGTTCTGATCTAAGAGGATGTAGCCTGATGGTATCTTGATTCTTGATCAATTTTCTTTTAGCACCTCTGTCCCAACCGACGCTGTTTTTTTTCGAAATAGTTCGATGAAGTAGCCAACCTGAAGAAAGTCACGGCCCGTCTCATCATTGATGCGGTAATCAAATTGATGTAAGTAACCGATCTGGAGCACGGTGTTACGCGAGGGGCGGTAATGCAGGCCAAACGCTAGGCGATTCCGCTCGAAATAGGGTTCCTTATCGGTAAAAAACAATTCGTTGCTGGCACTTATCTGAAAACGACTGTTGGCGCCTCTGTTTTTATCGATCGGATGTGCCAGTCCGAGCCGATATCGGAACCGGTTCCTATACCCGTTACTGGTGAATCGAAGTTCAGCCCGGTACCGTTGTTCAATCTTTAGGGAACCGATGGATTGATTCAACGATACTTGCGGCCAGATCCTGAATTCGTTGTTATTCTTTGGCAGAAGAAAATTACCACCTTCCTTGTATGTCTGGTAGCTGCCCAATCCTAGTGTCAGACTCAGGTTTTTATTTGCCTTGTAAATGACCCCGCCTTTGTATTCGTAATAGTGGAATTGGTTGTAGAATGCCAGCGATCGCAATTGAGCCTCCCCGAATATGCTGGTTTTTTCGTTGTAGGAATATTTGAGGTTCAAAATATTCCAACTGCCGAGTGCTGAATACTGAGTCAGCCCAGAAACGGGAAGAATCCATAAAAATGCTATGATGAACCTATGCATTTGATTTCACTGCCTTCATTTGTATAATGTCGACTAAAAAAGCAAATGCCATCGAGAAGTAGATGTATCCTTTCGGGATCTCGAAATGCAGGCCTTCAGCCAACAGGGCTACCCCGATCATCATTAAAAAACACAAGGCAAGTATCTTGAACGAAGGATGTTTGCGGATGAATTCACTGATCGGTTTGGAAGCCGCCAGCATGATGAGGACGGTCACGATCACGGCGGTATACATGATCCACAGTTGCTGTACCATGCCGACCGCCGTGATGATCGAATCAATGGAGAACACCAGATCCAGTATGATTACCTCGGAGAGTAATTGGCGAAACGTGCTTTTTTTAGATGTTTTTACAGAGTCCTCATTGTTCATCTCCGTTTTATGATAGATCTCCTTGGTGCTTTTGTAGATAAGAAATAATCCACCCAGGATCAAAATGATCCCTTTGCCGGAGAATTCTATGTCATAAAATATGAAGAGCGTGTGGTCAAGTTTCAGGATCCACGAAATGAAAGCGAGTAAAACGAGTCGCAGGATCATGGCCAGAAATATCCCCCAAAAGCGTAATTTATTTCGCTGAGGACCTTCTAGTTTGTCTGCCAGAATGGATATGAAAATGATGTTGTCAATGCCTAGGATTACCTCCAGTGCAATCAGGGAGAGCAAGGGGATGATGATGTCAAGCATGGCATACTATTTACGATAAACCCGACACGATGTGTCGGGTTTAGTTGTGCCCGGGATCGGAGTCGAACCGATACACCATTGCTGGCGGCAGATTTTGAGTCTGCTGCGTCTACCAATTTCGCCACCCGGGCGGAGTGCAAATGTAAGGCTAATCCGATTTCACGACAAACCCTGCAGGATCCGGTCGAGGTATTTCTTTCGGTAATAGTATTCCTTAAGTGCCGACAGTTTTTCGGGGGTCGGTAGGAAGGGGGTTTCGGATAAATAATTGACCACCGATCCGGTCATTTGCTCCTGAAGCGTCGCCACTTGTTGCTGTAGGGGGCCTTCTTTTCCGGCTTCCATGTCCATCATCGATTCATTGATCTCCATGACTTCCATTAGAAAGTCCGGGCTGAGTTCATATTTCTCCCCCGCTGTCCAGGCGCCATGCAACTCCAGCACATATCGGATCAACTCATCCGGTTGCTGAAATATCTTCCAAGCCTTGTTCAGCTGTGCGGTTCGTTCCAAGGCCTCTTGCTGCTCGTCGGCGGAGCGATTCACGAAAAAATCAGGGTGAAACTGACGGCTGAGTGCAAAAAACCGTGAACGTATGGTGCTGGGATCAACTTTCAGTTGAATGGGTATTTCAAAGAGATCAAAATAGTTTTCCATGCCTCTACGAATTCAGATTACTTTTGTGCAACGATTGCAAAGCTACCCAAATGATCCGTATCGGACTCATCCAAGAGGGCAAAGTCCCTGCCGATAACCGAGTGGCCCTCACACCGGCTCAATGTAAATGGCTACGCCGACACCGTAGCGATCTGGAAATTCTAGTTGAACCTTCCGAGACCAGATGTTACAGTGATCGGGAATATGCTGCTGCCGGAGCAACACTTACAGCGGACCTGACAAGTTGTGATATCATTCTGGGGATCAAGGAAGTGCCGATCCAAAAGCTGATCCCCGAAAAAAAATTCCTGTTCTTTTCACATACAAAAAAAGCACAGGCTTATAACCAGGAGCTTTTCCGGGCTATGATCGAACAGAAGATCACCCTGGTCGATTATGAATGTTTGGAACACGAAGACGGTCAGCGATTGCTTGGGTTCGGTTTTTTTGCCGGAGTGGTCGGAGCCCACAATGGAATGATGGCCTATGGAAACCGAAGTGGACTGTATTCACTTGAACGGGTATACAAACAACGCAGTTTTCGGGATCTGATACATACTTATTTCGGTCTTAAACTGCCAACGCTTAAGATCGCCGTAACGGGCAGTGGTCGAGTCGCTCACGGCATCCTCGAGATCATGAACTTAATGGGCATACACGAGGTGGAGCCGGCCGATTACCTTTCCCGACGATTCTCCTATCCGGTTTACACCCAGCTTAAAGGGGGCGATTTGTATCGACATAAAACGAATGGTGGATACAATAGGCTTCATTTTCATGAGCATCCATCGGAGTATGATTGCCTTTATCTCCCTTACAGTGAGCAGACCGACATACTGATGAACGGGATCTATTGGGATCGTCAACTGCCTCGTCTTTTCGAGCGTTCAGATGTCCAATCTGAACGATTTGTTACCCAAACAATCGCAGACATCACCGACGATGCTGACGGGTCCGTGCCAATCAACCTGGGTGATCAAACCATTGAAGATCCCGTTTATGGAGTCGATCGCAATAGCCTCCAAAAAACAGCTCCCTACCTCCCGAACTCCATTGATGTGATGGCTGTAGGAAATCTCCCGAATGAACTAGCTAGAGACGCCAGCCGCTATTTTGGGGAACAATTGATAAAGTATCTATTAGAAGACCTGATAGGGGATGGATCCCAAATGATCCAACGCGCTACCATGTTGCACGAAGGAAAACTGACAGAACCCTATTCCTACCTGAAGCAGTATGCCGGATTGGAATGATTCGGAGGGGTCAGAATGCCAGATAGAAATCGCGAAGCAATGTTTTCACCTGCTCTGTATACAGTCCCTTCTCACAGAACAATTCGATTCGCTCCTCAATCACCTCAGGGCCCATCTTTCTCCCACCTAAGATCATCGCGCGAATGGCTGGATGCTTAGCCTCGTGGTGCAGGTATGCTTTTCTATGTACATGCAGATCGAACTCCGAAATCATTTCGAGTCGCTGCTCCATTTTTTTTGCGGGAAGAAGTAGCAAGAATAATCCCTCAGCCGATAAGGTCCGTTCAATTGCGCTGATTAGCTCGTTGAATCGAAGGGAAGAATCGTGATGCGCCCAATTTTTTTGAACATCCGGACTTTGGAGATCTCCCTCGTAAAAAGGCGGATTGGATACGACTGCGTCAAATTTTTTGCTTGGTGCAAACGATTTGATGTCACCTTGTAAGATCTCGATCCGTTTTGACCAGGGTGAGGCCGATACATTTTTTTTCGCTTGATCTGCCGCCTGTTTATCAATTTCAATTCCGAAAATTTCAGCTTCCTGGTTCGATTGAGCCAACATCAGGGATAAGAGGCCGGTACCGGTGCCGATATCAAGTATCTTTTTCTTTGCGGGTTGTGACTGGCTCAGCTGGGCAGCACCCCAGGCCCCGAATACGCATGCATCCGATGAGACCTTCATCGCACAGTGTTCCTGGTCGATCCGAAATTGTTTGAATTGAAAATAGGTGTTTGCCATATCACCACTGGGCGCGGGCGGCCGATCGAACGTCCAGCCCGGAAAATTCTTTCGCCAGAAATTTATAATATCCGGTGATGGCGATCATCCCGGCGTTGTCGGTGCAATATTGAAAGTCGGGGATGTACGTATTCCAATGATACTTTTTCCCATAGGTTTCGAGTCCTTTTCGTAAGCCGCTGTTGGCTGAAACGCCCCCGGCGATACAGATCTCTTTGATGCCGGTTTCCAGACTCGCCAGTTTTAGTTTGTTCAGTAGAATTTCTACGATTCGACGCTGCACCGACGCACAGATGTCATTTAGGTTGGCTTGAATAAACGCTTTTTGTTCCTCCTCTGTGGCGATCTGTTCCGATTTATAGTGCAGACTCTTTCCGGCATTTTGCAAAAAATAGAGGATGGATGTTTTCAGGCCACTGAAACTGAAGTTCAGTCCCTCGATCCGGGGCTCCGGAAAATGATATCGATCCGGATCGCCCTCTTTTGCGTATTTGTCTATTAATGGGCCGCCCGGGTAGGGGAGTCCGAGGAGTTTAGCTGTCTTATCAAAGGCCTCTCCAGCGGCATCATCGATGGTTTCTCCGATCACTTTCAACTGAGTGGGTGATTCACATAGCACGATCTGCGTATGACCGCCACTCACGGTCAGGCATAAAAATGGAAATGCGGGACGAGGATCGTCGATCAGATTGGCCAGCACATGGGCCTGCATATGATGTACCGCGATCAGGGGCTTTTGTAGGCTTAATGCAAGTGATTTGGCAAACTGTCCGCCGACCAGCAAAGACCCGATCAGCCCAGGCGATTGAGTGAACGCGATAGCATCTATAGCTTGTAATGAAATACCGGCAGTTTTCAAGGCCGTATCAACGACCGGTACGATGTTCTGCATGTGTGCCCGAGAAGCCAGTTCCGGTACCACACCGCCGTAACGTGCATGAATTTTTTGATCAGCAATGTAGTTGGAGAGAATAATACCATCTCGGCAGACGGCTGCTGCGGTTTCATCACAGGAGGATTCTATGGCCAGTATACAGGGCATGTTATTTGCTTCGGATGGCAACGACCGGATCCATTCGAGCGGCCTGTCTTGCCGGAATATAACCGGCCAGAATGCCAACTACGATACAGAGGAGGATTGCCAGCACCATGTTGGACAAAGAGATGAACACCGGAAAATTCAGTACCAGTGTCAGTACTTGGGTGAGTGCAAATACAAGTGTTAACCCGATCAGTCCGCCGATCACACAAAGAAATGCTGCCTCCAACAAGAATTCGGATAAGATCACCCGGGCTTTGGCGCCTACGGCTTTTTTCAATCCGATCTGGCTGGTGCGTTCCCGTACGGATACGAACATGATGTTGGCTACACCGAACATACCTACAATGAGGGAAAGAATCGCGATCGCCCATCCGCCCAGATTCAGGTTGACAAAAATATCGCTGATGGCGGCGCTGAAATCATTGATGTCGTTCAGTGAGAAATCGTCTTCTTGTGTCGGACTCAGCTTGTGCAGTGCCCGCATGGTACTCATCAGATCGTCTTTCAATTGTTTACTGGACACATAATCCTGCCCCTGCACCATGATCAGCGGTTCGGCTCTTCTTCCATCCATGATGTTTCGGCCCATCCGGTAGGAGGTAAGCAGACTTTGGTCGAATTGCCAGCCCCCGATAAAACCGCCACCCTGTTTTTTTATCACTCCGGCTACTGAAAACTTTTTGCCCCGGCTTTGGATCAGCTTACCGATAGCGCCTTCCTGGCTGCCGAATAGCTGATCTGCCACCTCATACCCGATCACAGCTACGGGACTACCGGACTGGAACTCCGACTCAGATAAATACCGGCCATAGGCGATCTCTACAGGTTGGATTTCACTGAACTCCTCAGAAACGCCATAGAGTTGAATATTCGAAAGTTGATTGCCCTGGTATTCTACTTTGTCCTGCGCACTGATCTTGAAGGCAACAAATTTGGCAGAAGGCGTTCGGGGCTTAATGCCCTGCATTTCTTCATATTTGGGAGAGGGACGCTTTACAAACTTCCACCAGGGATAATTGGGGCCGCCACTATAATCCCACTTGTCTACATAGATCGTATTCGTGCCCAGGGCCTTGACTTCGTTTTGAATATTCTGCTCCAGGCTATTAACGGTAGCCAATACACTGATGATGCAGAAAATACCAAAGGTTACACCCAGTAGTGAAAGAAACGTACGCAGCTTGTTTTTCCAAAGCTCTTGTATGGCCATTAAAAAGCTGCTGCCAACGATCTCAAGTGTACGACGGATCATGAGGGCAAAATTACCGAATGGAACTGGCTTTCGGTGCGGATTCTGTTACCTTTGCCGCCGTCCATGAAATACAGCTCCGAAATCGAACGCCGTCGCAGTTTTGCGATTATTTCCCACCCGGATGCGGGGAAGACCACCTTAACCGAAAAGTTCCTCCTGTTCGGAGGGGCCATTCAAGTGGCAGGGGCGGTGAAAAGCAATAAGATCAAGAAGCATGCTACTAGTGACTTTATGGAGATCGAGCGTCAACGGGGTATCTCCGTCGCCACCTCGGTCATGAGCTTCGAATACAAAAACACCCTCATCAACCTGCTCGATACGCCCGGTCACAAGGACTTTGCCGAGGATACTTATAGAACGCTCACGGCGGTGGACAGCGTTATTCTGGTGGTCGATAGCGTCAATGGGGTGGAGGATCAAACACGCAGACTGATGGAGGTTTGCCGGATGCGGGATACGCCGGTGATCGTATTCGTCAACAAAATGGACCGAGATGGTAAAAATCGGTTCGACCTTTTGGAGGAAATAGAGAAGGAACTTCGGATACAACTACACCCGATGACCTGGCCCATCAACAGCGGAAAGGATTTCAAAGGTGTTTACAATATCGATGCCCAAAGTCTATTGCTGTTCAGCCCAAATACCAAGGCCGATGCCGACGGTCTGTCTATCACGGACCTCTCCGATAAACTGCTGGACGAGAAGCTTGGCGATCGGGATGCCGCACAACTACGGGAAGATGTAGAGTTAGTGGAGGGCGTTCATGGTAAACTCAACATCGAGGCGTACATGGCCGGACAGGTGGCGCCCGTTTTTTTTGGTTCCGCCATCAACAACTTCGGCGTGAAGGAGATGCTTGATACGTTCATTCGGATCGCTCCTTCTCCCAGACCACGTATGACAACCAAACGCACCGTGGATGCGCAGGAGGAGAAGTTCAGCGGCTTCATCTTCAAGATCCATGCCAACCTGGACCCCAAGCACCGCGACCGGATCGCTTTCCTTCGCGTATGTTCCGGAAAATTCGAGCGCAATACATATTATCACCACGTCCGACTTGATAAGGACGTTCGATTCAGCAATCCTTATTCCTTTCTGGCCCGCGAGAAAAGTGTGATCGAAGATGCCTATTCAGGCGATGTGGTCGGTTTGTTCGATACCGGTAATTTCAAGATCGGAGATACATTGACAGAAGGCGAAGATTTTTTCTATACCGGCATCCCTTCTTTTTCTCCGGAGATCTTCAAAGAGGTTGTGAACAAAGATCCGATGAAGACCAAGCAATTGGAAAAAGGTTTATTGCAGTTGACGGACGAAGGGGTTGCTCAGCTCTTTACTCAATATGGCGGAACCAAGAAGATCATTGGTTGCGTCGGCGAACTGCAATTTGAAGTAATACAGTATCGCTTGTTGCATGAATATGGCGCCTCGGTCACGTTCAATGCCATGCCCTTTTTTAAGGCTTGCTGGCTGACCTCCGAGCAGCCTGCTAAATTGGAGGAGTTCATGCGTTTCAGACAAACCAACATTGCGGCCGATAAAGACGATCAGCCTGTTTACTTGGCGCAAAGTGAGTGGTTCTTGAATACGGAGATCACCAATCACCCGGACGTGAAATTCCATTTCACGTCTGAGATCCATCAGTGATCATCACCTTGGCAATAGCCCGGTATAATTATGTGGGGTGATCGCCCTGAGTTCCTTTTTGACTTTTTCCGTCACATTCAACTTGTCGATGAATTTGTGCAAGGTTTTCTGATCGATCGGTCCCTTTCCTCGGGTAAGTTCTTTCAATGCCTCATAGGGTTTTGGATAGTTCTCCCGGCGGAGGATCGTTTGGATCGCTTCCGAGACAACCGCCCAGTTGTTATCGAGGTCGGAGTATATAGCTGCGTCGTTCAGTACTAATTTGCCAAGCCCTTTCTCCAGGGACCGAAAAGCAATCAGGATATGTGCCATGGGAACACCGATGTTGCGTAGCACGGTGGAGTCGGTCAGATCTCTTTGCAATCGAGAGATGGGCAACTTGTTGGATAGATGATCCAGTATGGCATTTGCCATTCCCAGGTTTCCTTCGGCATTCTCAAAATCGATGGGGTTGACTTTATGTGGCATGGCGGAGGAACCCACTTCGCCGGCTTTCGTCTGCTGTTTGAAATAATCCATTGAGATGTAAGTCCAAATATCCCGGCACAGGTCGATCAGAATGTTGTTGATGCGCCGCATGTTGTCGAGCTGAGCAGCCAGTCCGTCATAATGCTCGATCTGCGTAGTGTATTGCTGACGAACCAGTCCCAGAGACTCCAAGAAATCATTACCGAATTTCACCCAATCGTATTTGGGGAATGCGGCATGATGTGCATTGAAATTACCGGTAGCACCTCCGAACTTTCCTGAAAATGGAATGGTCAGAAACAGATCGATCTGATTTTGCAAGCGCTCAACGAATACATGTATCTCTTTTCCTAAGCGGGTCGGACTGGCAGGTTGTCCATGCGTTCGAGCCAACAGCGGTATCTCCCGCCATTCATCTGCCAATAGCCCTAGTTCAGTTTTCAAGTTCAATAAGGCAGGCAGGTATTCGAATTCGATCGCCTGCTTCCAGGAAAGCGGTACGGCCGTGTTGTTGATGTCTTGTGAAGTGAGTCCGAAATGTACCCATTCGACCCATTTTTCTCCTCCATTTTGTTCCAATATCTCCTTCAAGAAATATTCCACGGCCTTCACGTCGTGATTCGTGGTTTTTTCAATGGCTTTGATGGCCGCTGCATCTTCGAGGGTGAATTCGTTAACACATTTCCGAAGTGATTTCTGTGTCTTTGGCGTAAGGGTGATGAATTTTCGTTTATGTAAAAACAATAAATACTCAACCTCCACGTGCACGCGGTACCGGATCAGCCCGAATTCAGAGAAATATTCGGCCAGCGAGGATGTTTGTCTGCGATAACGGCCGTCGATGGGTGATAGCGCGCTCAGTGTAGATAGGTCCATAGTAGAGGGGTTGATTCGTACCTTTGAGTTCCAAATTTAACTCAATTGGAGAAGATACGGGTAGGAGCGGTCAGTTATCGAAATGCCAAGCCTTTAGTTTACGGCTTGGAACTGCCGGAGATGACTAATATCATTGATCTATCGTTCGATTATCCCGCACGTCTGGTCGAGCAGTTAAAGCTTGGTACGATAGACGTAGGCCTGATTCCTGTGGCAGCGATAAATCGAATTCCGGGTGCCAGGATCGTCGGCCGGCATGGTATCGCGGCCGATGGGGCAGTCGGATCGGTTGCGTTATTCAGTCACTGCCCAATGGAGCAGATCGAGGTAGTTCTATTGGACTATCAAAGCCGTACCTCTGTCGCTTTGGCTAGGTTTCTTTTGCGGAATCACTGGAAAAAAAATGTTCGCTTTTTGGCTTCGCAGGGTGATGAATACATGAATGAGATCAGGGGCAAAACAGGTGGCTTGATAATTGGAGACCGTGCTCTGGTAAGCGCAAGTAAGTTTCCGTACATGTACGACCTGGCTAGTGCCTGGAAACAACATACAGGATTGCCGTTCGTATTCGCAGTATGGGTGACTACCCTCGAACTATCGCCTTCCTTTTTGATGGATTTTGAAAGAGCCAATGAAATAGGACTGAATCGCATTGGAATGCTGGCTGAAGAGTGGGCCTTGCCCGGTGTTGACATGCTCTCCTATTTTAAGGATAAAATCCGTTACGAGCTGGATGCTCAGATGCAGGAGGGGTTGCAATTATTTCTAAATAATTTGGAGGATCCTGCCTGCGCAGGTGATTGACGTCCCTGTTTCTTTGCTGAGTTACTCAATTGTTAGATATTTGATATTCATACATGATTCATCGATTTATAAATTCATTGATTCGGCCGTTTGGCTGGAAGTTGGATAGGTTGCCTGTTTCTGCTTTGCCAGTTGATTTTGATGATTGGCATTTGTCGGTATGGAGAAAAGTAGCCCCCTATACGATGACCAGTCCCGAGCGTATTTATGGGTTGGTGGAGTCGGTCCGTTACATACAGCGTTACAAGATTCCGGGCGCAATCGTTGAGTGTGGGGTTTGGAAAGGTGGTAGCATGCTGGCCTGTGCCGAAACTTTGTTGCATGTAGGGGAGTGTGGAAGGGACTTATTCCTATATGATACTTTCGAGGGAATGCCTCCACCTGATCAGGTTGATGAGACCATAAATAATCGAAAAGCGTCTCAATTGTTGGATCAAAATACCGACAAAACGGCCAACCTTATCTGGGCTTACTCCAACTTGGAGGAGGTGCAAACTACTATTCAGTCTTCCGGATATCCAACCGATAAAATTCACTATGTGGTTGGGAAAGTGGAAGAAACCATCCCGACTACGATTCCGCAACAGATCGCATTACTTCGATTGGATACGGATTGGTACTCTTCCACTCGTCATGAGTTGATACACTTGTTTCCAAGGTTAGTGTCTGGTGGGGTCCTTATCATTGATGATTATGGATACTGGAAAGGTGCACGCAAGGCGGTAGATGAGTATTTTACTCAAACTGGGATTCCAATCTTGCTAGCTCGTATGGACGACACTGGTCGTATGGCAATCAAATCGTAAAGTCAGAACGGCATGTCAATGAGTCCCGAGTTCAATCCCAATCTGTTTTCACCGGTATACTTGATCCGTACTCGTCTTTTGCAACACATTCGTTCCATGGCGCCGTCGCTAAAGGGAGACCTGTTGGATTTTGGTTGTGGCTCAAAACCTTATCAATCACTATTCCGTGTGCGATCATACACCGGCGTCGATTTTGAGGGACCGGGCCATTCGCATGAGGACGAGTCAATCGATCATTTCTATGATGGGGAGACACTTCCTTTTCCGGCTGACCGTTTCGACTCTATTTTTTCGTCGGAGGTTTTTGAGCATATTTTCAATCTGCCTCAAATTTTGCCTGAGTTGTACCGTGTGCTACGTCCTGGTGGTCGCATGCTCATTACTTGTCCATTCGCCTATTGTGAACACGAGGTGCCGAATGATTATGCGCGCTACAGTTCTTTTGCCATGCGTTCGATGTTAGAGGGGGCTGGCTTCACCGTTTTACAGTTAGAGAAGTCTGGCAATGCAGTGGAAACCATTTGGCAATTGCGCATCATATATTGGCAGCAGTTTATTATTTCGCGATTGGAAAAAATTCCTATAGTCAGGCAAGTAGCTAGAATGTTCATTTATGGTTCATTCAATGTGTTTGCGATCCTTTCGAGCAAGCTGTTGCCGCTTTCACGAAATCTCTACCTGAATAATGTAGTGTTGGTTGAAAAACCCGATAGGACATGAAAATAGCAGTGATTTCCATGATCCGTGATGGTTGGGGTGGGAGTGAGGAGTGGTGGGCTTCGATGGCACGATATGCACTTTCTAAAGGTGATCAGGTAGCCCATTCATATATAGCAGTTGTCAATCAGTCTGATCGTAAATATGAATTGCGTCGTATGGGGCTGCGGGAGTTTCCCAGAAATACCCTGGTTCAGCCGGGCCTTCCAATTCCACTGCGTTGGTGGGAAAAAATCAAGTTGTTTATATTATCCGTTTTTAACAATCCCTATACGACACTTTTTGAATGGAAACCAGATGTTGTTATTTACAATGGCACCTGTTATTCTGTTGCTGAGGAGCATTTTCTTTTTCGACCCTTACAGAGAAGTGGAGCTGCTTTTATATACATAGGGCATTATTGTGAGGAACAGTTGATTCCAATGTCCTACGTTGCTAAGCAGCGAATAAAGCGATTCTATCAAAGGGCCAGTATCATATTTATTAGTTCAAAGCGAAATATACTGGTCGCCTCCAAGCAATTAGGTGTAGATCTCAGCAGTGCGAAGAGTTTTCGCAACCCAATTAACATGCCTAGTTCGGATATACTACCCTTTCCGAAAGATGAGGTTGCTCAGTTTGCGATGGTAGGTAATTTGAGGGTATTGCATAAAGGACAAGATTTGGCGCTAAGGGCTTTATCTTCTCCCGCTTGGCTAAAAAGAGAATGGCGGCTAAATATCTATGGTGCCGGATCCGATGAGCAAATGCTTCGGGCCATGACCTTCGAGCTGGGAATTGACAAGCGGGTCGTATTTCATGGTGTTAGCCAGAATATTCGAGATATTTGGTCGTCCAATCAAATCCTTCTGATGCCATCCCGTATGGAGGGAATGCCGCTGGCTGTTGTGGAGGCGATGCTTTGCGGGAGACCTACAGTCTTAACCGATGTAGGGGGGCATAGAGAGTGGGTCTCAAATGGGACGGAGGGTTGGGTTGTAAAAGAATTAACAGTTGCTTCTTATCGGGAGGCCTTAGAAGCAGCCTGGGAAGCCCGGAGTAGTTGGGAGCTCATTGGTGTGAATGCACACAAAAAAGCGATTAGTTTGTACGATCCTGAACCTGGGCAAACTTTTTACTTAGCTCTAAAAGAAGCAATTAAGTAGTGAAAAAAATTCTTTTTGTATTTGGTACTCGACCGGAAGCCATCAAGATGGCACCACTCATTCATGCTTTTCAGCAGCGAGGAACTTTTCGCGTAGAGATCTGTCTGACCGGTCAGCATCGGGAGATGTTGGAACAGGTGCTCTCTTTCTTCTCAATCAAGGCCGATTATGATCTTCAGTTGATGCAGCCTGGACAGGATCTTTCCAGCTTGACTGCTCGGGCGATAATGGGTCTTCATTCCGTGATGCAGCAGGCACATCCGGATTTTGTATTGGTTCAGGGCGACACCACCTCAGCCTACGTGGGAGCCTTGGTTTCTTTCTATCATCAAATTCCGGTAGGCCATGTTGAGGCCGGACTGCGTAGCGGTCAGAAATATTCGCCTTTTCCGGAGGAGTTGAACCGAAAAATGGCGGGCATCATCGCCGATTTTCATTTTGCACCAACCAGTCAGGCTGCACAGAACTTGCGGTTGGAAAATATTACGGAAAACGTTTTTGTTACCGGGAATACTGTTATTGATGCCTTGCAGTGGGGGCTACAGAAAGTTCGTACGGAGCCGGTTTGGGGAGAGCCTTTTTCCTCCTTGTTGGGTGATCAGCGGCTCGTTTTGATTACCGGTCATCGAAGGGAAAGTTTCGGTACTGGGTTTGAGCAGATCTGCCAGGCCATCGCTCGACTGTCCAATGCTTTTCCCGATGTGAAATGGGTGTATCCAGTTCATCTGAATCCCGAAGTACAACGGCCTGTGAATACGATCCTCAGCAACTTGCCCAATGTGCATTTGATCAAGCCCGTTGATTACCCGGGAATGATCTGGTTGATCGATCGCTGTGAGCTCGTTCTTACTGACTCTGGAGGCATTCAGGAGGAAGCACCTTCACTTGGGAAACCAGTACTCGTGATGCGATCCGTCACAGAACGTATGGAGGGTGTGCATGCGGGTACCGCGCGTCTGGTTGGTAGTGATTCCGAGATTATTTTCAAGGAGACTTACCGGTTGCTGAATGATAAACAGGCATACGACGAAATGGCGCGGGCAGTAAATCCTTATGGAGATGGTCAGAGCGCCATTCGGATTATGGAAATTATTGAACATCATTTATGAAACCCCTCGTATCAATTATACTGCCAACCTATAATGGGGAACGTTACTTGGCTTCTGCTATCAACAGCTGTCTTGCCCAAACTATGACGGATTGGGAATTGATCATTGTAGATGATTGTTCAACTGATCGTACTCCGGAGATCATTCACTCCTTTCAACAAAAAGATCAGCGAATCCGTTGTATTAGAAATGAAAAAAATCTAAAACTACCGTCCTCGTTAAACGTCGGTTCAGTGGCATCAAATGGAAGGTATCTTACCTGGACTTCTGACGATAATCTTTATTCGCCTGATGCGTTGTTGATGATGATACGGAAACTGGAACAAGATAATTCAGTTGGGCTTGTCTATGCTGACTATACGCTTATTAACGATGCTGGAAATGTGATCGGCGAGAAGCGATTTGGTGACATAAATCAGAGTAGGGTTTCATGGAAAGGATGCGGTGCCTGTTTTCTTTATCGATCTGAATTACATCACCAAGTAGGGGGGTACGATCCTTCCGCGTTTCTGATAGAGGACTACGATTTCTTCCTGCGCGCCTCTTTGATCACCCGATTTGCGTATTTACCCACTACAGATCTTTATCTGTATCGACATCATGCCGAATCGCTTACTTCATTGTATGGTTTTTATAACATTGATCTCCAAAAAATTGTCATTGAGAGGCAATTGAGCAGGTTATTGCGCACAGAGCCCCGTAGCGATCATGCCCGCTGGTTGCGCAAGTTTGCTATCTATTACGGTGTACAAAAGGGTAACGTGAAACGCATGAACCATTATTTGGAGTTACTATTTAATGAATCAATTGTTCAAGGGCTGCTCACCTCTATGTACATCCCGATGAAGCGTCTTTTGATTAGTGTTTCTGTTTGGTTGGCTTTGCCGCGCGGTGTAGTCGGTGGAATATTCAACCGTAATGACCAAGTTGAATGATCAATAATTCTTCCGCTATGATGGTTTCTGTCATTATCATCAATTATAATACTTTTCGGCTTACATCCGCCTGCATCCGAAGCGTATATGCACATTCGCATGCGGTTGCGTTTGAAGTAATTTTAGTGGATAATGCCTCGAGCGAATGTGATCCAAGCGATTTCCTGATCGAATTTCCAAAATTGAAATTAGTTCGATCTGATAAGAATTCTGGCTTTGCCGGCGGTAACAATATAGGGCTTGAGCAAGCTACGGGCGATTACATTCTTCTGCTCAATAGTGATACTGAATTTAAAGAGGACAGTATTGAAAAAGTCTATCAGAAATTCATCAAATTGCCAACGCCCGGATTGCTGGGTTGCAGGATGATCTACCCACAAGGGCAAGTACAATATACCGCTCGTCGCTTTAGAAGCATTGCTTGGGAGTGCTTAGACCTTTTTCGTTTCATTCCCTTTTGTATGTCCTATGCAGTTCGATCCCGACGAATGCTGGGAAAATATTTCCGTCATGATGTGGATCTTGAATGCGATTGGCTAAATGGCGCTTTCCTTTTCTTTAAAAAAAGCCTGCTTGATTCCTTTTCTAATAAAAAACTGGATAATCGATTTTTCATGTATGCCGAAGATCAATTATGGTGTGAGCAAGCGAAGGAGGCAGGTTTTCGGAACTATTTTATAGCTGATACCACGATCGTACATGTGAATTCAGGCAGTAGCTCCGTACGTAAGCAACTTACCAATCGAGCAACCATGTTCCGTCATGAACTAGCGATCATGCGGCGAAGAAAAGGGATGGGAGTCTACTACGGCTGTTTTTATCTGATTTATGGGCTAAAGGAGCAAAGCCGAAATGCAATCAAGTGGATCCTTTATCAGTTAACGGGCCGTTTGATTCGCTAACAGGGTCGGGATTTTCTGGATGATATTTCCCCAGTAATATTTTTTGTAATAAGGATCGGGTGTGTGGTGATGCTGATTACAGGCTTCCACTATTTTGGCAGAAAACATATCCCAATCATTATCAGCTGTGATGATTAGTTTATCACCGCAGACCTCGGGATCGATGCCTGTTGATCCAGTTAGTGACGAAACAACGGTGGTATCCAGTCCGATCGCTTCTACCATTTTGGTTTTAATACCACCTCCGCTAAGTACTGGATTCAAAAAGACATCAGCTGCCTTGAAATAAGTTTCAATATCAGTTACAAATCCGGCGAAAATGATACGCTGGTTCCGGTAGGCAGCCAGTTCTGCATATTTACTCGGCAGGTTTTTTCCGCAAATAATCAAACGGTAGGAAAATCCTGGCTTCAATTGTAGGTTTGGATTGATGTGATTTAGCAGATCATCCAGTGCTTGTTGATTGGGTGGGTAGTTTAATAGTCCATTAAAAAGCAAAATATGCTCTTCTTCGCTGATACCATATTGTTCTCGGATGAGTTGCCGGCAATGGGAGCGATCTGTCGGATGTTCACGTTGCGTAATCCCCAGTGGCATTACATCACATTTGCCTTGGTCCAACTGCCATTCTTTAGTAGCTGTTTCTAAATCCTGTTGGGAAATGAAATAGTTGTAATCTACTGAACGTAAACAAGCTTTTTCATAAATCCGAAGGATTGGCCACCACCATTTACCGGTCGACCGAAAACGCTGGTATTCGATGTTGTGGCTGTGAACGATGGTAAAAAGATTGAATTTTTTTTGGATCAGCCGAGCTAGCCAGTGGTAATATGGATGGATCCAAATGATGCAATCAAACCGTTCACTCCGGATCAGTCGCCCAAGACGACCGATCAATCGGAAATCGATATATCGGAAAAACGAATCAGACAACCAGGGCAGTAATTCATACCCCTTTGCCAGCTGGGCTTCATTCGTTTTTGTGCTGACTACCGTAAGTGATACTTCTTGTGCCAGGTATTCATTGAACTGCGCGATCGTTTTTTGCCCGCCCGAAAAAAAAGGCAAGTAAGGGTAGGGGGCTATGACCAGGACTCGCTTCATTCCGGTTTCATTCGTTGTTCAGTATGCCAGGCCATGAATAAACTGCCAAGTAGAATCAGTAATATTAAGGCCGAACTGGCATAGGAAATGTTATTGCCGGTCTTAAATGACTGTGGCTCGAAAATGAATTTGATCTCGTGTTTACCCGAAGGAACCGGCATCCCTCGTAGCACATAATTGGTTTTGAAATAGTCAGTCGCCTTTCCATCGATATAGGCGTTCCATCCTTTAGCGTAATGGATTTCACTGAACACGGCGAATTGGGGGGTGCTAGATTCAACATTGTAGATCAGCGTGTCATTATTGATCCTTGCCAAACCGATCCGTGCTGTACTGTCAAATGAGGGGCTGAATGAAGCTAATTTTTTTGGATCGTCTATTTCCACAATCGCTGAATCACGCAAAGACATCAAGCCAATCGATTGAAGGGCTTCCACCGGATCCTTTGCTATTCGTATGCCTTTGACCAGCCAGGCAGCACCAAGTGTGGTGGGACGAAGAACAGCTGTATCCACCCCAGTGAACGGACTTTGGCGTAACATGTATTTCGCATCGAGCATGTCCAGCACCTGGGAATTGATATTATTAGACATATATCGGTCGATCAGGTCTTGATAGATCCGAAGCTTCGCGGGATGATATCCACCGATAGACCGATGAAAATAGGAGGTGCGTGATTCAGTATACGGATCGCTCAGCATGTTGAATACTCGAAAATGTGGATCCGCATCAGCTTTTAATTGTTGATCGACCGCGCTGGGATTAAAATTTTGAGACTCAAAGCTGCTACTATCAACATACGCCTCTTCGCTCAGGTATTTTTTGCCGACAATAAACAGGTCTGCCGTAGACACAATAGCCAATAACCCAACCGCCCAAACCGACTTTATCCAATTTCGTGAATACAAAAACAAAACACCGAGTACAAGTACTAGGAATCCGGCATAACGCCATACCTGACTCATGTACATTTCAGCGCGATCTGCTTTCAATCCGGATACAATCAGTTGGTTGATCTCTTTAGAGCCCGAGGCGTCAAATGCAAAATCCATGACTTGCTGATCAAAGGCAGCTCCATAATCCATGAACCAACCCATCAATAGAAAAAGTCCTAGTGAACTGCCGGATATGATCAGGATTTTTTGAAACTGTTTTTTCAGTTCATCCGAACTCATTTTGTAAAGGATCTGGTGAAGTGCCAACACAGCAGTTAAAGGCAAGGCGAATTCCACGATGGTCAGCGCCATTGAGGGGGCTCTGAATTTGTTGTAGAGGGGAAGATATTCAAATAGGAATTCATTCATGGAAGGCAAGTACTTTCCCCAAGACAGCAAGATGCTGAGTAGGGATGCAGCAAGTAGTCCCCATCGGATCGGTGATTTGATCAGGACAAAACCGATCAGTGCGAGAATACAGGTGATGGCTCCCACATAGGGTGGGCCGGAGGTGCCTTCAACAATTCCGCCCCAGTATTTTGGCATCTGACTGGCAATTTGTAGGGCATTGCTTTCCGGGATTCCTCTTTCCGTGAGTTTCGTGATCACATTAGAGCTCTCGCCAAGTGGTTCGGCACTGCTGCTTCCGAAGGCATCTGGCATAGCTAATACGGCTGTCTCTGCTTTTCCGAGGCTGTATCGGAAGGCATAGTCATAGTCCAGTCCGGTCGTTTTTGCCTTGGTCACGGTATCACCATTGATCTGCAGGTTTTTACCCCCCCGCATGGTGAACTTGCTGTATTCGGAAGTGGTCATCAAAATCAATGCATTGCCCGCAAGTCCAAGCGCAGCAGCCGCTAATCCGATGGCTATCACTCGGCCTGTATGCTTCCATTCCTTGTTCTTGATCCAGGTATACAGGTAGGCAAAGAAGATCGCTGCAGCGATGAGAATGGCGTAATACGTGATCTGGAAGTGATTCACTGCTATCTGCTGAAAGATTCCGTAGGTGGTTAGGGCCGTACCGAGCCAATATCTTTTTTCAAAAAGAGCTAGGATGCCCGCAAACATCAATGGCAAAAAAGCCAGGGCCCACATTTTGGATTCGTGTCCGGCGCCGATGATGATCGGATTGTAGGTAGAGAGCATGTAGGCTAATCCCCCGAACAAACCGATCCAGGGTGATAATCCGATAATTAACGTGAGGATATAGAAGCATGTTGCCGCCAGGAATAGAAAATGCATTGGTTTTGGCAAACCGAGTGAAAAAATATTCACGAAATTGGGCAATATCGAATCACCTTCCATGGCCACCTGATAGTTCGGCATGCCACTGAATAGATTGGGATTCCAGAGCGGGAAATGACCATATTTATCTTTGTATTCGAATGCATTCTGGGCCATGCCTTTCCACCCAACGATGTCGTGTTGATCGAGGACTTGTCCGTCCAATACCGGTTTACAGAATAACACAGCAACCAGCAGGAAGCTTAACAATACCAATCCGTGCGGCAGTAGTTTCTTCGGAGAAAGCAGGGTCATGGGAATGAATTTGAGTCGACAAATTAATGCTTATTTTAGCCATCTTCTACGCATGTTTTCGCTTTTCTTTTTTGCCCGACTAACCTTCCTCACCGGCCTTTTTTTTCTGGCTTCGTGGGGACTCTTGCTATTGGAGCATGATCTGCCCGCGGATCTGGTCTCGACGGTTCTCACAACCGGATTCGGTTTAGGTGCGCTCTTATTCCCCCTATTCAATGTAACTTGTTTGTGGCTTGCCCTTCGTGGGCAGCTACGATCAAACCCGACTCCGCGTTGGCTAATACTTGCCAACCTGCTGTGGTTGATTGTATTTATCACCTTTATATTTTATCTAAATGGTCCGAACTATCATCAACCATAAATCAACTCGCCTTTTTCTTATCCTTTCGGGATTTTTTGTCGCCAATGCGCTCATTGCTGAGATCATCGGCGTTAAAATTTTCTCCCTCGAGAAGACATTGGGATTGGATCCCCTAGGCATTAAGATCTTTGGTGAGGTGCTGGATGTTAACCTGACGGCGGGCGTATTGCTATGGCCGGTAGTTTTTATCATGACAGACATCATCAATGAGTATTACGGCATGTGTGGGGTTCGTTTTCTATCCTGGTTGACGGCCGGATTGATCGCTTTTGCTTTTTTGATCTTTCAAGGGGCCATGTGGCTCACGCCGGCTGATTTTTTTCTGAGTAGCAAAATCGGAAGCAATGTTCCCAATATGCAGGATGCCTACCGAGCTGTACTCGGGCAAGGAGGATTCATCATCATCGGGTCACTGACTGCTTTTCTATTGGGACAATTGATCGATGTATTCGTTTTTCATAAGATAAAGAAACTCACTGGCGAAAAACGGATCTGGTTGCGTGCGACGGGTTCTACATTGGTCTCGCAATTCATCGACAGCTTTGTTGTGTTGTTTATTGCTTTTTATGTGGGAACACGGGTCAATCAGCAGGGGGATGATTTTGTTTGGCCGCTCAGTCTTTTTTTAGCCGTTGGCATCGTCAATTACATTTATAAATTCCTGGTAGCAATCTTGCTGACGCCGGTAATCTATCTGGTACACGGTTGGATCGAGCGTTTCCTGGGAGAAGAGCTGGCTACGGAAATGAAGCGATCCGCGATGGCAGACGAATGATATTTACAATTGGCTCTTAATCAGGTCCGCCACGATTTTATCGATCGGTAAACTTACTCTCTCGCTTGAGAAATCATCCCATTGTATGAATCGAAATGATTCAGTTTGCAATGTTTTTGTGTACGCATCCAGTTGTTCGGGGTCGAATTCAAAGGGTGTTTCGCGCAGTGGCACACGAATGGGTTCGAGGGCTTTTACCCGATAATACACGGATATTATCTGATGAGCGGGGTTAAAAGCTGATCGTTGAAAAAAATCGGTCGTGTAGAGGTGGTCAAGAACTTCGATATTCAGTTGCATTTCTTCCTGGAATTCTCTAACCAGTCCCTCACGCAGTCCTTCCCCGAATTCCAGTCCGCCCCCCGGAAATTTAGTGAAATAGTTACCTCGAATGTACTCGTCGCTGACCAGCACTTGTTGTTGTTCATCGATGAGCAATCCGTATACGCGAACAATAATCTGACTCATGATAGGCTGATTTCACCTTGAAAGACGCGTTCGGCCGGACCGATCAATCGTATATTTTCAAATCGGATAAAATCCAACGTATCATAGGTAACAGCTAACGTTCCGCCTTTGGTATCAATGGTTGTGTCCCGGATGGTCTGATCCGTAAAGGCCATTGCCAAGGCACAGGCTGTCACGCCCGTTCCGCAGGAGTATGTTTCATCTTCCACCCCACGCTCGAAGGTGCGGACCACGATATGTGCCGGGTTAGTCGTTCGTTCTACAAAATTTACATTGGTGCCACCGGGTGCAAAAGAAGGATGATGGCGTAATTTTTTTCCCTCGGCATATACGTCCACTTCATTCAGCGTTTCGACGATTTTGACCAAATGAGGAGAGCCGGTATTCATGAACAGACCCAGCTCGGTTTGTTGTATTCGAAAAACATCATTCATGTGGAGACTGATCCGGTTATCGGACAGTAGCTCCGCTTCATGCGGGCCGTCGCTGGCTAAAAAAACGTATTGAATTTTTTGAATGCCGAGATCGTGGGCAAATCGGATAATGCATCGGCTGCCGTTACCGCAAAGGCTGCCAGGGTTTCCGTCAGCATTGAAGTATTTCATTTCAAAATCCATTTCGGGATGGGTGTTCAGTAACATAAGCCCGTCTGCGCCGATACCGAAACGCCGATGACAAAGTCGTTCGATTTGTGCTTGCGTCAAGCCAACATCTCCGGTGCGATTATCGAAGAGAATAAAATCGTTACCCGTTCCCTGGTATTTATAAAATTGCATGCTAGAAGTGATCGGAAAAGGTCTGTATGAATTGTTGAATCAGTTTTTCTACGGCTGCTTTTCCGTCTTTCGAGAACTCTTGTCTCACCCGGTTTGCGACAATGGCATTGACGGCCAGGCACTGATGTCCCATCAGCTTGCCCAATCCGTAGATCGCAGATGTTTCCATTTCGAAGTTACTAATGCGATGTTGACCGTACCGAAAATCGGTGAGTCGGTTCACAAAATGCGGGTTGCTGAGGCCGAGCCGAAGCACGCGTCCTTGCGGGCCATAAAACCCGGGGCAGGTTACGGTAATGCCCTGATGAAAATTCGCAACAAAATGCTTCAGTAAGCTGGGCGCAGCACTGTTGATATAGGGGTTGCCAACTTGAGAATGTATCTGTGTGTGTGTGATAAATGACTGCAGCAGCAGTTGTTCTTCGCTATTCTGCTCCAGGCGATAGAAATTCAGGAGATTGTCGACGCCTAATCCGTGTGTAGAGGCTACGAAGCTGTCTACTGGAATGTCGGGTTGTAATGAACCGGAGGTGCCGATGCGAATGATCTGAAGCGAGTTGAGTTGTGGTTTGATCTCGCGAGTTTCCAGATCAATATTGACGAGCGCATCCAGCTCGTTCATTACAATGTCGATGTTGTCGGGTCCGATGCCGGACGAGAGGACGGTGATCCGCTTGCTCCCAACACGTCCGGTATGGCTGATGAATTCGCGGTGTTGTTGTTTATACTCGATCGAATCGAAATACTTGCTTACTTCAGCCACTCGGTCTGGGTCACCTACCGTGATCACAGTAGGCGCCAGTTCCTCCGGACGGAGATTCAGGTGATAAACGGCTCCCCGTTCATTTAAGATCAATTCGGATTCGGCAATACGGGGCATTTTCAGTTGATTTTGAGGAAGGTCAAGTCAAATTTATGCTTTATTTTTGCTTCCCTTATGGTCCTGTGGCCGAGTGGCTAGGCAGAGCTCTGCAAAAGCTCCTACAGCGGTTCGAATCCGCTCGGGACCTCCTTCAAGTTTAGGGTTGAGTGTTGAGGGTTGAGAAAATAAATAGATTTTATTTCAACACTGGACATTCAACCCTCAACATATCCAGCATGACCAAAGAAGAACAAGATTTTGTTGCTTACTGGGCCGCCAATCGGGTGGGTAAAAAAAATTGGCTGAAGCAGCTTTATGTTGGACTACCACTTGCGCTGGTCCTGGTCATTGGAATTTTCGCGAACCTTTTTTCCGGCTGGTATGGCAGAGCGCAGATGGTCATGTTCCGCGAATCGGGCTCACTGATCCTGGTGCTCGTCATTGCCGCGGTCTCCATCATCAGTTTTTTGGTTGTTTTTTCGGCCCGTCACCGTTGGGATTTGCAGGAGCAGCGCTACCGCGAATTGCTGGATCGTTCATCTAATCAAAATCAAGTGTAATGAAATTTATTGTAGCCTCGATCGCCTCTCTTTTCTTATTTACGGGTTGTCTCAAGGATGATTCCTGTACGCCCAAAACCGTACAAAGTGAGACGGCTGCCATGTTGAGTTACGCCAATGCCAACGGGATCACACCCACCACGCATAGCAGCGGGATGCTTTATCAGATCGTGAATGCCGGTGCCGGCGCTACACCTACCGCCACGTCTACCGTGACGGTCCGTTATACCGGAAAGTTCATGGATGGCCGTGTGTTTGATTCTAACGCGACAGGCAGTCCAATCAGTTTTGGACTGAATCAGGTGATTCAAGGTTGGCAATTGGGATTGCCGTTGATCAAAAAAGATGGACTGATCAAATTGATCATTCCTTCCTCACTCGCCTATGGATGTGCCGGATACGGTTCCATCCCCGGGGATGCTGTACTTTATTTTGAGGTGCAACTGATCGACGTTCAGTGATCCCTTTACGGTAGATTTGTCAAAACGCTTGCCATGCCTTACGAGGCGATTTCCTTATTTGATATTTTTAAGATCGGTATCGGCCCATCCAGCTCACATACGCTAGGGCCCTGGCGTGCTGCACAACGATTCTTGTCCGACCTGGATGATGCAGGGCAACTAACATCCATTGATGAGTTGACGGTGGTGTTGTACGGCTCTTTGGCAAAGACAGGCAAAGGCCATGGTACGGATGTGGCCATATTAATGGGATTGCAAGGAGCGGATCCGGTTACCATACCCGTCGCCTCCATCGAGCCGAGTGTGCGTGCGATAGAGCAAACACATAGACTCATCTTACATGGTAAGCATGAGATCTCTTTCGATCCAAACGAGCACATGCAGTTTCTGACCCTGGAAACTTTGCCATATCATCCAAACGGCATGACCTTTTTGGTTCGCTTCGAAAGTGGGCTTGAAACGGCGCGGACTTTTTATTCGGTCGGGGGTGGATTTGTGGTTGAAGAGGGCGAGGAATCTCAATCTGCATCCTCAGTTCATTTACCTTTTCCGATCAATACTGCTGAAGACTTGTTGCATTGGTGCATGAAGACCGGCCTTTCCGTTTCTGAAATTTCTCTTGAAAATGAAACCGCGTGGCGTAGCGAAGCTGAAACACGGGAACGTGCTGGCCAGATCTGGTCCGTTATGGAGTCTTGCATGTATCGGGGCGTACAAACGGATGGCATGCTTCCGGGTGGCTTAGAAGTGAAACGAAGAGCGGCTTCACTCAATAAAAAATTGATCGGAGAGACAGCTTATAATGATCCGGCCTCCTGGCGTCGGGCGATCGCCGATGGGGGAAGAGATTTTACGCGTACGTTGGATTGGGTAAGCTGTTTTGCCTTGGCGGTAAATGAAGAGAATGCATCCTTTGGTCGAGTTGTTACCGCCCCAACCAATGGAGCCGCAGGTGTTGTACCAGCTGTTCTTCAATACATGTTGGTTTTTCATGATAATATTCCTGAAGATGCTACTCTTCGATTTCTGGCCACGGCATCCGTTGTTGGCTCTGTTTTCAAGAAGGGAGCCACCTTGTCTGCTGCAATGGGCGGGTGTCAGGCAGAGATCGGCGTATCCTCTGCGATGGCAGCGGCCGGACTGACAGAGTGTTTGGGCGGAACGCAGAAACAAGTTTTGATGGCTGCCGAGATCGCTATGGAACATCATTTGGGACTAACCTGTGATCCGATCGGAGGATTGGTACAAGTGCCTTGTATCGAACGTAACACCATGGGCGCGATCAAAGCGATCACCGCTTCACAGTTGGCGTTACAGAGCACACCCGATTTTGCTAAGGTCTCACTCGACGCTGTGATTAAGGCCATGTGGGACACGGCCCGGGATATGAATCACAAATACAAAGAGACGGCTGATGGCGGTCTGGCCATACACGTGCCGATCAGTTTACCCGAGTGCTGATCAGGCTTCGTAAATGTTAATTTCGTTATACAACGTATCTCTTTCTACGGGGATACGCTTCACCTGTCGGATCAGTTGTGTCAATTCATCAGTAGTAAGTGTGGGCGATTGCTCTTCGGAGCCGGCCATGCTGTAGATCTTAGTGGAATCATCTATTGTACCATCCATGTCGTCAACTCCGAACGAGAGCGACAACTGCGCTTGTGTTCTTCCCAACATCGGCCAGTAGGCCTTCAAGTGGGGGAAGTTATCGAGGTAGATCCGAGCGATCGCATATAAGCGCATATCTTCTACATGAGAACTTTCACCTACATGGCTCATATCGTTTTCTTTGTTCCGGAATTTCAGGGGGATGAACGTTTGGAATTTTCCGGTACGGTCTTGCAGCTCCCGTAATCTTCTCATGTGATCGATTCGGTGCTCGTATTTCTCAATATGTCCGTATAGCATGGTGGCATTGGAATGTAATCCGAGCTGATGCGCCGTTTCATGTATGTTCAGCCAGCCATCCGCATCGACTTTATCGGCACAGATTTGTTCGCGGATCTCAGGATGAAAGATCTCCGCCCCGCCACCCGGAATACTATCAAGTCCGGCGGCTATCAATCGTTTCAGACCCTCTTCCACACTTACTTTAGCCTTACGGAACATGTAATCATATTCGACCGCGGTGAAGGCTTTGATGTGTATGTCGGATCGGTGTGATTTGATGGCTTGAAGTAGATCAGCAAAAAAATTGAGGTCCATTTTCGGATGCACCCCTCCGACGATGTGCACTTCCGTAACGGGTTGTCCGTCGTATTTCTTCACCTGGTCTACCATCTGTTGAATCGTCATTTCCCAGCCTTCTTCCCGATTCGCATACAGACGGCTATACGAACAAAAGGCACAGCTGAATACACATACGTTTGTCGGTTCGATGTGAAAGTTCCGATTGAAGAATACTTTATCGCCGTGTTTTTTTTCTTTGATGTGATTGGCCAATCGACCCACGAGTCCAAGGCTTCCTTGCTCGAACAGCAGTATGCCATCTGCGTCCGAGATGCGTGTGCCATTGATGATCTTTTCAACGATCGGTTCAAGTAAAGCCGGTATAGGAGTCGAATGCAGCATGGGGATAAATTGGGTGGCAAAGGTACGAACGGGTACCGGCTTATTATTATCTTCCCCATTCAATCAAAACTGCTTTATGGATCGTTTTCAAGGACTGATCGGTGTGATCATGATACTCGGTATCGCTTGGCTGCTTTCGAGTGACCGGAAGCGGATCAATTATCGCCTCGTAGGCAGCGGTATAGCATTACAAACGCTGATCGCTTTACTGATCTTTAAAGTAGGACCGGTACAGTGGTTCTTTGGTCAAGTTGGAAAAGGGATCGGAAAACTGGAGCAGTTCTCCAAGGCCGGAGTAAATTTCGTCTATGGGGGTATCGCCACTATGGGCGGTGCAGGTGCACAGGATTACCGAGCACCGGATTCATTTGTATTTGCTTTCAACGTAACGGCTACGATCGTCTTGGTCTGTGCCCTGGTTGCGGTATTTTATCATTATGGGATCATGCAACGCTTGGTGGCCGTGATCGCCAAGGCCATGAACTGGGTCATGCGCGTGAGTGGTGCTGAAGCGCTGAGCAACGTGGCCAGTGCGTTTGTGGGGCAAGTAGAGGCGCAGGTGATGATCCGTCCGTATTTGAAAGGGATGACCAAGAGTGAATTACTTGCCAGCATGAGTGGAAGCCTAGCATGTATTGCAGGCGGAATCCTGATCGTATATGCGAATATGGGAGCTAAAGCTGGGATGGACCTGGCACCGACCCTGATCATGGCAAGCTTAATGGCAGCCCCGGGCGCGTTGGTCATCTCAAAGATTGTGTTACCGGAGACGGAGGAAAGTGAAACCATGGGGAAGGTTAAGCTGGAAGTGAAAAGCAATTATGTGAATGTGATCGATGCGATCTCACATGGAGCAGGAGATGGTTTCAAGATCGCAATGAATGTGATCGCCATGCTGATCGGTTTCATCGCCGTGATCGCCATGTTGGACTGGACCTTATTGAAGATCGGTCATCTGTTCAATCCGGCATTTGATTTGAGTCTGAACTGGATTTTTGCCAAACTATTCTATCCCTTTGCCTGGGCCATGGGGGTACCAACGATCGATGTTGGCAATGCTGCTACATTGCTCGGACAGAAGCTGACCATCAATGAATTTGTGGCTTTCTCCAATCTCACCGGCAAGCAAGTTCCGATCCTGACTGATAAAGGACTTTGGATCGTAAGTGTGGCGATCTGTGGTTTTGCCAATTTCTCCTCCGTGGGCATGCAGATCGGTGGTATCGGCGCTTTGGCTCCTGAGCGCAGAGGAGACTTGGCGAAGCTGGGAATGAAAGCCCTCATCTGCGGCACACTGGCATCATACTTGTCAGCTTCGATCGCGGGTATTCTATTCTGAGAAGGAACATATCCAATTAAAAAAACCGCTTCCTAAGAAGCGGTTTTTTCGTTGTTAACCGATCCAGAAGGATCACATGTTCGATTCGATCTTTCGGACAAAATTTGCCTTCGGCTGTGCGCCTACCAGCTTGTCGACCACCTGTCCGTTCTTGATGAACAGGATGGCCGGGATGGAGGTAATGCCGTAGTTCATGGAAACTTGAGGGTTATGATCGACGTTGACTTTGCCCACGTTCACTTTCCCGTCGTATTCTTTGCTGAGTTCCTCGATCACGGGACCGATCGCGCGGCAGGGGCCGCACCATTCCGCCCAAAAATCGACAACTGTCAATTTATCGGATTCCAATACTTCTGTCTGAAAATTACCGTCGGTGTACTCTTTAGCCATAGGATTTATTTTTTATGAAGGAGGCAAAAATAGGACCAGTCTACACAAAATGCCAGCCTGTCAGACAAATGTGAACAACTCGCCCGTGTCACTGCATTTCCTTCGATCAGAGAGGCTGTACCCGTATCTGCCACTCCTGTCTTTCCTGGAGAAACTGGACTAATTCATCGTTCATCTCCAATGGTTTTTCCAGGGTCCGTAGGGTCACTTGCTGTTTGGCCTCCAGATCAACCAGGTGAAAAACAAGGGCTGTTTTCCCCGGGTGCTTTTTTCGATTTTTTTGCATAAAATCAATCCATTCAGCCTTTAGACTGCCCGGGTGGGCAACGATGGTCAATTCTTTGGTAAGGGATTTTTTGACCGATTCACCCAGCATGACTTGTTGCAATTTGAATTCATATTCCGCCCGGTTGAACCGTTGCTTTAAAAAGCCGGAAAGCAAAACGATGGTTCCTGTTTGCAATAGGGGTGTGAATCGCAGATAGTCTTCGCTGAATAGGGGGAAATCGAATTTTCCGGAATAATCCTCGACCACGAAGCTTCCATACTTGTTCCCGTTTTTCGCGATCCGGTGTTGGGCATCTGTGACTAGTGCCAGGAAACGAAAAGGTCTGCTGGGGTTGGATTGTTGTGCGATCTGGCTTCTGAATTCCAGAAAATCAGCGATCGACGATGTATTGTAGTGTGTCAACTCGAATTGATAGTGATCTAACGGATGGCCACTTAAAAAAATCCCTGCTACCTCTTTTTCTCTTTCCAATTTGACGACCAAGGGCCAGGGCTCACACTCGGGTATTTTCGGTGGCGGCACTTCCATGGTGGGCAGATCGCCAAAAAGCGTATGACTGCTTTGTTGCTGTTGGGTATTAACGATGTTCCCATAGCGAATGATCCGTTCCAATCCACTCGCCGTTTCCCCTTCGGGGATGAAAAAGAATTGGGCCCGGTGGTGTTCCGAAAAACAATCAAAACTTCCAGCGAACGCCAAGCACTCCAAGGTGCGTTTGTTCACCGTACGCTGATTGATGCGTCGGATGAATTCAAAAATATCTTTAAAGCGACCACCTTTTTCGCGTTCCTCGATGATGCTTTGTACCGCGGCTTCACCTACACCTTTGAGTCCGCCCAATCCAAATCGGATTTCACCTTTTTCATTCACGGCAAATCCCTCGAGTGATTCGTTGATGTCAGGCCCCAATACCCGGATACCCATCCGCTTACACTCTTCCATGAAGAAGGTTATCTTGTCAATGCTGCCGGCATGATTTAGTACGGCAGACATGTATTCGCCCGGATAATGCGCTTTCAGATAGGCGGTCTGATAGGCTACGAATGCATAACAAGTCGAGTGCGATTTGTTGAATGCATATTGGGCGAAGGCTTCCCAATCGGTCCAGATCTTTTCCAGTTTTTCGGCCGGATGTCCTTTTTGCGCAGCTCCTTCAATGAACTGTGCTTTCATCTTATCCAGAACCGATTTTTGTTTTTTACCCATCGCCTTACGCAGCACATCCGCATCTCCTTTGCTGAAGGATGCCAATTTCTGGGCTAGCAACATCACCTGTTCTTGGTAGACGGTGATACCATAAGTTTCATTCAGGTATTCCTCCATCTCAGGCAGATCATACCGGATGGGCGATCGACCATGTTTTCGGTTCACATACTCCGGTATGTACGCCATAGGCCCCGGACGGTACAAGGCATTCATAGCGATCAGGTCTTCAAATTGATCGGGTTTCAGTTCGCGCAGGTGTTTTTGCATACCCGGACTTTCAAACTGGAACGTGGCGATCGTGGAGCCTTGCTGATACAGTTGAAAGGTTTTTAGATCATCCAGTGGAATTTTTTCAATATCGATCTCAATGCCATGGTTTTTTTTGATCAACCGTAAGGCATCTTTGATGATCGTCAGGGTTTTTAATCCCAAAAAGTCCATCTTGATGATGCCGGCACTTTCGATGTCATTTCCTTCGATCTGTGTGACCCAGAGTGGAGAATCCTTTGCAACGGCCACGGGTATGAGTTCTGTCAGATCCTGTGGAGCAATGATGATCCCTGCAGCATGAATACCGGTGCTTCTGACAGAACCCTCTAATCGTTCCGCCTCATGCAGTACTTTACCGGCCACACTCACCTTGTCATTGTAAAATTCACGGAGTTTTTTAACCAACTCCAATTCCTCATTTGCCAGACCTTCTTTCTCCTCCAAGGAGCTGCCGTCGTTCTTCGACTTTAGTGGAGCGTGTAGCAATCTTTTTAATACGATGCCTGGCTTTTCCGGAACCAACTTTGCCAGGGCATTCGATTCGGCCAGCGGTAGATCCATCACACGGGCAACGTCTTTGATACTCATTTTCGCAGCCATGGTGCCGTAGGTAATGATCTGGGCAACCTGATTCTTACCGTATTTCTCGACTACATAATCGATCACTTTCTGTCTGCCTTCATCATCGAAGTCCGTATCGATATCGGGCATCGATTTGCGATCGGGGTTCAGGAAACGCTCAAATAGCAGATTGTATTTGATGGGGTCGATGTTGGTGATCCCGATACAATAGGCAACCACAGATCCGGCAGCTGAACCGCGACCTGGTCCGATGAATACACCTTTCTCTCGTCCCGCTCGTATGAAATCACTCACAATGAGAAAGTATCCGGCAAAACCCATCATCTTGATGGTGAACAATTCAAATTCGATCCGTTCCCGGATCTCATCGGTTATCTCCTTATATCGGTTGGCAGCGCCCTCATGGGTTAGGTGTTTGAGGAATTCCCATTGGTTCTGCGACTCTGGAGATACCGTGTATTTTCCAACTGTTTCCTCCTTTGTATGGATTTGAAAGCGTTTCTCAACCGGAAAATTCGGCAGCAGAATATCTCTTGTCAAGTTCAATAGCTCGATCTTGTCAACTACTTCATTCGTGTTATCGATCGCTTCCGGCAGATCATGAAAGGCCTTCATCATCTCCTGGGTGTTCTTGAAGTAGAACTGGTCGTTCGGAAAAGCAAATCGTTTGTCCTTGCTGTGTACATCATCATCCGCGAAGTCGCGCAGGGCAGGAGTGGATTGCTTCTCACCGGTGTTGATGCAAAGCAGGATGTCGTGTGCGTTGAAGTCCTCTTGCTCTACGTAATGCGAGTCGTTGCTGGCAATGATCTTAACGTTGTATTGGCGGGCTAGTCGGATCAGCTCCTGATTGACTTTATCCTGTTCTGCCATTCCAT